>DATFRY010000581.1:0-8884 GCA_035262925.1 Kofleriaceae bacterium
CTGGCCCTCTATCATGTGCTGGCGCTGTGGCGGCGCGATCGCGGGGCGCTCGTGCGCGGCCTCATGCTCGTGGCGGCCGGCGGCGCGACGGCGGGGCTGACGCGGGTGGGCGTGCTCGGTTCGCTGGCCATCGCGGTGCTCACCCTGACCGCGGCCGTGTTCGGGCTGGCGGCGCCGGTCGCGCGGGCGCGGCGCGAGGCGGGCTGGCTGCTCGATTCGAGCGGGGTCAGCGATGCGGCGCGTGCGGCGGCGGCCGCGCTGGTCCTGGCCGTGGCCGGGGCGGCGGCGGGCGCGGCGCACGCCGGGCTCGCGCAGGCGATCAGCCCCGACGGCGGGGCGCGCGAGCTGGCCGCGATCGCGCTCGGCGTCGGCCTGGCCGGAGCCGCGGTGCGGGCCGCCCACTGGGCCGATCGCCCGGCCGGCGTGGACGGCACGCGGGTCGTGTCGGCCGGCGTCCTGGTCGCGCTGGTCGTGCTCGGCGTCCTGTCGGGGCTGGCCGCGGCTGGAGGGAGGTAGACCGAGAATGCTGGAGCTCGATCAGGTCGGTGTGAAGCTCGACGGGCGCAGGGTCGTGCGCGACATCGACCTCGTCTGCCAGCCGGGCGATGCCATCGCGGTGGTGGGCGAGAACGGGGCCGGCAAGACGACCCTCCTCCGCGCGGTGGCCGGCATCCTGCCGCTCGACCGCGGCGTCATCACGCTGGGCGGGGAGACCCTGCGCGGGGCGGCGCGCCGGCGCGTGGCCTTCGTGCCGGAGGCGGCCGATCCGCCCGGCTTCCTCACCGCGCGTGATCTGCTCGCCCTGACCGGCGCGCTGCGCGGCGCCGAGCCGCCGGGCGAGGACGCGCGGCGGCGGCTCTACCCGGCGGCGCTCGAGGACGCGCGCATCGCCACGCTCTCTCTGGGCGAGCGCCGGCGGGTCTGCCTGGCCGCGGCGCTGGCCGGCGACCCGGCCGTGTTCGTGCTCGACGAGCCAGAAAACGGGCTCGACGCGTCGGGTGCGGAGCTGCTGGTGGCGCTGCTCGGCGAGACCAGAGCGCGCGGCGCGATCGTCATGATCGCGACCCACGACGCCGGGCTGCGCGGCGCGCTGGGCTGCCGCGAGGTCCGGCTGGTCAGCGGGCGACTCGCGGCCGCCGCTTGACGTGGGCCGCCGGCGAGCGGCCGGCGCGGTTCAGCTCGCGGCCTGCTCGGACGGGTAGACCGACACGCGGCGGCCGGCCTTGCCCTTGCGCTCGTAGCGCACGATGCCGGTGATCTTGGCGAACAGCGTCCAGTCGACGCCGACGCCGACGTTCTGGCCCGGATGGATCTCGGTGCCGAGCTGGCGGACGAGGATGTTGCCGGCGAGCACGTGCTCGCCGTCGTACTTCTTCACGCCGCGGCGCTTGGAGTGCGAGTCGCGGCCGTTGCGAGAGGAGCCCTGACCTTTCTTGTGTGCCATGACCGTGTCTCCTACTGCGGGCCGACGACCGACTGGATCTTGACCGCCGTGTACGGCTGGCGGTGTCCGTTGCGCTTGCGGTAGTTCTTGCGGCGCTTGAACTTGTAGACCACGAGCTTCTCGCCGAGAACGTGCTCCACGATCTGGCCGGTCACGACCGCGCCGTCGATGGCCGGGCGGCCGACCGCGACGGAGTCGTCACCGGAGATGAGGAGCACGCGGTCGAACTTGACCGCGTCGCCGGCGTTGCCGGGCAAGGTCTCGACGACCAGGGTCTCGCCGGGCTCGACCCGGTACTGCTTGCCACCTGTTTCGATCACGGCATACACGGCAGTTGCTCCGCTTTCTCCAAAGGATTGCGGAGTTTAGTCGGGCGGTGGTCGGCGTCAAGAGGCAACGCCGGGTTCCGCCCGCTTGCTGCTCCCCGGTCCAGAGAGATGTGAGTCATATCCCGAGCTTGTCCTTGAGCGGGCGAACCCGCTCGCGGGCCACGGGCAGCTGGGTTCCGGCCTCGTCGCGCAGCTGGATCACCAGACCGCCGCCGTCGCTCAGGAGCTCGCCCACGAAGGCGACGTTGACCAGCGCGCCGCGGTGGACGCGCACGAACGCGGCGGGATCGAGGCGGCGCTCCAGCGCGCTCAGCGTCTCGTCGACGACGTGCTCGCGCCCGCCCGCGACGGCGTAGGTGAGCTTGTCGGCCGCGTAGAAGTGCGTGATGCGCTCGACCTCGAGGAGCGTGACGCGATCGCCGAGGCGCGAGGCGATGCGCGCCGGCCCGCGCGCGCCGCGCACCAGGTCGAGCAGCGCCGACAGCGGGGCGCGCTCGGCCGCGCCCGCGCCCAGGCGGTCGAGCTTGTCGAGCGCGCGGTCGAGCTCGACGCGGCCGATCGGCTTCAGCAGGTAGTCGATGGCCAGGACCTGGAAGGCGCGCAGCGCGTGCTCGTCGTGCGCGGTGGTGAAGATGACCAGGGGCGGCCGCTCCAGCCGCTCGAGCAGCGCGAATCCGTCGATCTCCGGCATGTGGATGTCGAGGAAGAGGACGTCGACCGGCCGCGCGCCGAGGGCCCGGATGGCCTCGGCCGGATCGGTCGCGCTGCCCACCACCTCCACCCGCCCGCTCCGGCGCAGGAGCGCGATGAGGCGCTGGACCGCGAGCGGTTCGTCATCGACCACGAAGCCGGTCGGGGGCGCGGTCACGACGGGACCTCCACGGTGACGGCGGTGCCGCCGCCGTCGCGGCCGATGTCGAGGCGCCCGCGGCCGCCGAACAGGGCGGCCAGGCGGCCCTCGAGGTTGTCGAGCCCGTGGCCCGGGCGCAGCGCGGCGCGCGAGAAGCCGTCGCCGTCGTCCCACACCGACAGCTCGAGGCGATCGCCGCTCCGGCGCGCGCGGATGCGCAGCTGGCCGCCGCGCCGGCGCGGCGCGATGGCGTGGCGCACGCTGTTCTCGACCAGCGTCTGCAGCGCGAATGGCGGGACCATGCGCGCCTCGAGGCCCGGTTCGACCTCCATCGATGTGCGCAGGCGCTCGCCCAGGCGGGCGGACTCGATGTCGAGGTAGTCGCGCACGATGCGGAGCTCGTCGCCGAGCGGGATGAGCCCGGCGCGGCCGGCGTCGAGCGAGAAGCGCAGCAGACGGGCCAGGTTCTCGAGCAGCTCCTCGGCGCGCACCGGGTCGGCCGGGATGAGCGACAGGACCGAGTTGAGCGTGTTGAAGAGGAAATGCGGGTGGACGCGCGCCTCGAGCGCCTGCAGGCGGGCCTCGGCGGCCAGCTCCTTGGCGCGCGCCTCGGCCAGCTGCGAGGCGTCGAGGCGGTGGCGCAGGCCCTCCCACGCGCTCGCGCTGACCGTGATGACCGCGCCGATGACCAGCGCGACGCGCGATGAGTAGACGAAGTTGGTCCAGTAGAGCTCGGGCGAGGACCAGCCGATGGCGATGAAGACCAGGCCGGCGGCGGCGCAGCCGGCGGCGGTCATCGCCAGCAGGACCGCGATCGCGACGGCCGCCCGGAAGAGCGGGCCGCGCGTGCTCAGGCGGGTGAAGAGCGTGTCCATGAACGCCGCCGCCGGCAGACCGATGAGCCCGGTGTAGATGCAGGCGGCGGCCAGGGTGCGCCAGATCGACGACAGCTCGGTCTGTCCGTGGCTCATCGAGATGAGCAGGCCCGCCGCCACGCCGACGGCGAGCGTGAGCCCGAGCGCGGTCAGCACGTTGCGCCGGCGGGCCGCACGTGGGAGGCGCGTCTCCATGGCGTCATCTTACCCGGCTGGTTGTCTGGCTGGCCGGCGGCGCGATTCGCCGATCAGCGGGCGTGGCAGCCGCCGCAGGCCATCGGGCGCGGCTTCGTGTCCCCGGCCAGCCAGGCGCGGGCGCGCACGCCGTAGGGCGACGTGCCGGCCACGCGCTGGAGCCGCTCGTAGTAGGAGCGCGCGCGCGACCGGTCGCCGCGGCGCTGCCAGCCGTCGGCCAGGCCGTAGAGGAGCTGGCTCTGGGCGTGGCTGCCCAGCCCGTCGAACACGCCCTTCTGCAGCGAGAGCACCTTCTCGTAGTCGCCGAGGCCCTTGTCGAGGAGCTGCGTGCGATCCGGCTCGGGCACGACCTGCGACACCGACAAGAGCACCGCGCCGCGCGGGATGAGGGTGCCGACGTTGGTCGGCTCGAGCTCGACGGCGCGGTCCATCTCGGCCAGGCCCTGGGTCCAGAGCTTGCCGCCGGCCTCGCGGTCGCCGCTCTGGAAGGCGTATCCGGCGCGCATGATGAGGCCGCCGCCGTGCCAGACCATCGCCTCGGCGTGCCTGGGGTTGCGGGCGAGCGTGTCCTCGCAGAACTTCATGGCGCGATCGAGCGCTGCCCTGTCCTGGTGGAGCAGGCCGGCGAAGAAATCGTCGCGCACGAGCATGTCGAAGCGGTCCTCCTGCGCTGCGGGATCGCCTGCCGCGCCGGTCGCGGCGGCGGTCGCGCCGGCGGCGGCGGTCGCGGGTGCGGTCGGCGCCGCGGCGGCGGCGGTCGACGGTGCGGCCGCAGCCCTGGCGCCGGCGGCCGGGGGGGCGTCGGCCGCGGCGCCGCCGCAGCCGGACCCGGCCGCGCAGGCCAGGACCAGCGAGGCAGAGAGACGAAGCGTGAGAGTCATGGGGAGCGGGAAATGGCGCAAGGTGTCCTCCTTCGCCCGACTTGATAAGGCGGACATCGCGGGCGCGCGGGCGCTTTCCGACCGGGGCCCGGTTCCGGGCGACGAACGGGCGCAACCGGCCGACCAGCGGGGTCGCCAGCGGCGCCGGCCCGTGCCGTCAGGCGCCGGCGAAGCGCAGGGACTCGAGGTACGGTGGGCGCGCCACGCCGCGGTCCGTGATGATCGCGGTGACCAGGTCGGCCGGCGTGACGTCGAAGGCGGGGTAGCGGGCGCGCGCGCCGGCTGCCGCGACGACCTGGCCGCCGATCGACAGGAGCTCGTCGCCCGCGCGCTCCTCGATCGGGATGTCCGCGCCGGTCGCGGTGGCCGGGTCGAGCGTGGAGGTCGGCGCGGCCACGTAGAACGGCACGCCGTGGCGCGCCGCGGCCAGGGCGAGCGCGTAGGTGCCGATCTTGTTGGCCACGTCGCCGTTGGCGGCGATGCGGTCGGCGCCGACCACGACGCAGCTCACCTCGCCGCGGCTCATCAGAAAGGCGGCCGCGCCGTCGGGGATGAGCGTGACGTCGAAGCCGTCGCGCACGAGCTCCCACGCCGTCAAGCGCGCGCCCTGCAGGAACGGGCGGGTCTCGTCGGCCACCACGCGCACCGACTTGCCCGCCTCGCGCGCGGCGCGGATCACGCCGAGCGCGGTGCCGTAGCCGCCGGTGGCCAGCGCGCCCGCGTTGCAGTGGGTCAGCACCTGGGCGTCATCGGGGATGAGCGCGGCGCCGTGCCGGCCGATGCGCCGGCACATGGCGATGTCGTCGGCCTGGATCGCGGCCGCGCGCGCCTCGAGCGCGGCGGCGACCGCGCCCGCATCGAATGCGCCCGCGTCGCCCGCGCCCGCGCCCGCGCCCCGGCCGGCGCGGGCCGCGGCGCGCATCTGCTCCAGCGCCCAGAAGAGGTTCACGGCCGTGGGCCGGGTCCGGCGCAGGAGCTCGATCGCGCGGTCGAACTCGCCGAGGAACCCCTCCTCGCCCGGCTGCTCGCCCGCCAGCCGGCGCGCGGCCAGCGCAACGCCGTAGGCGGCCGCGCAGCCGATGGCGGGCGCGCCGCGCACCACCATCGCGCGGATGGCGTGGGCCACGTCCTCCTCGCGATCGCAGCGCAGCCACACCTCCTCGCCCGGCAGCCGCAGCTGGTCGAGCAGGTGGAGCGCGCCGTCGGCCCAGCGGAGCGGGGTGAGCACGCCGTCCAGCGCGACGCCCGCCCGGCCGTCCGCCCGGCCGTCCTTCGGGCCATCGCCTGCGCTCACGTCGCCGACTCCCCGGCCAGCAGCCGGCGAAGGACCTGGTTGACGAGCACCGGGTCCGCGCGGCCCCCGGTCTTCTTCATCACCTTGCCGACGAAGAAGCCGATGAGCTGCGCCTTGCCGGCGCGGTAGCTGGCCGCCTCCGCCGGGTGGGCGGCGACCACCTCGGCGCAGGCGGACTCGATGGCCGACTCGTCGCGCACCTGGACCAGGCCGCGGCGCGCGACGATCGACGCCGGCGCCTCGCCCGAGTCGGCCATCTCCGCCCACACTGCCTTGGCGGACGGCCCGCTGATGGTGCCGTCCTCGATGAGCCGCACCAGCTCGGCCACGTGCTCGACCGCCACCGTCGACGTCGCCGCATCCTTCTCGCCCAGGATCCAGTTCGCGATCGGCTTGGCCGCGGCCGCGCCGCCGCCGTGCGCGCCCAGCGCCGCGTCGAAGCGATCGGCCACCGCGCGGTCGGCGCACAGCGCGCGGGTGTCGTCGTCGCCCAGGCCGAGGCCGCGGTAGCGCGCCATCCTGGGCCCGGGCAGCTCGGGGAGCGCGGCCCGCACGGCCGCGACGGCGGCCTCGTCGACGGCGAGCGGAGGCAGGTCCGGGTCGGGGAAGTAGCGATAGTCCATCGCCTCCTCCTTGCTGCGCATCGATTGCGAGCGGCCGGACACCGCGTCCCAGAGGCGCGTCTCCTGCACCACCTCGCCACCCTGGTCGAGGATGCGGGCCTGGCGCGCGATCTCGTGCTCGATGGCGTGGTGCACGAACTTGAACGAGTTGATGTTCTTGAGCTCCGCGCGCGTCCCGAGCTCGCCGGTGCCAGCCGGCCGCAGAGACACGTTGGCGTCGCAGCGGAGCTGGCCCTTCTCCATGTCGCCGCCGGAGATGTCGAGCCAGCGGCAGAGCTGGCGCAGGGTGCGCATGTACTCGGCCGCCTCGTCGGCCGAGAACAGGTCGGGCTCGCTCACTACCTCGATGAGCGGCACCCCGGCGCGGTTGAGGTCGACCTGCGACACCGCGCCGCCCGCCTGGTGGAGGTTCTTGCCCGCGTCCTCCTCGAGGTGGATGCGGCGCAGCTGCACCGCCCGCGTCCTCCCGCCCAGCTCGATCTCGATGGTGCCGCCCTCGCACAGCGGCTCCTCGAACTGCGAGATCTGATAGCCCTTGGGCAGATCGGGATAGAAGTAGTGCTTGCGGGCGAAGCGCGACACCGGCCGGATGGACGACCCGCAGGCCAGCCCCAGCCGCAGCGCCAGCTCCAGCGCCGATCGATTGAAGACCGGCAGGCTGCCCGGCAGCGCGAGCACCACCGGATCGCACTGCGAGTTGGGCGGCGCGCCGAAGCCGGCCGGCGCCGGCGAGAAGGCCTTCGACCGGGTGGCCAGCTGGACGTGGACCTCGAGCCCGATGACCGGCTCCCAGCGCGCCGCCGGCGTCGCGGCGCTCACGGCGCGCCCCCGGTCAGGTTGGCCTCGGGCGGTCGGCGGCCGCCGTGCGGGGTGGCGCGCTCGAAGGCGGCCGCGGCCCGCACCAGCGTCGCCTCGTCGAGCGCGCGCGCCAGGAGCTGCAGCCCGACCGGCAGCCCCTCGGGCGTGAAGCCGCACGGCACGCTGATGCCGGGCAGCCCGGCCAGCGGCGCGCCCAGGGTGAAGACGTCGGCCAGGTACATGGTGACCGGGTCCTGCGTCTTCTCGCCCAGCCGGAACGCCGCCGTCGGCGAGGTGGGCGTGGCGATGAGATCGACCTCGGCGAACGCGCGCTCGTAGTCGGCGGCGATGAGCGCGCGCACCTGCTGCGCCTTCTTGTAGTAGGCGTCGTAGTAGCCGGAGCGCAGCGCGAAGGTGCCGAGCATGATGCGGCGCTTCACCTCGGCGCCGAAGCCGGACCCGCGCGTGCGCGAGTACATGTCGTGCAGGCCCTGGCCGGGCGGGCCGGCGCGCAGGCCGTAGCGCACGCCGTCGTAGCGGGCCAGGTTGGACGAGGCCTCGGCCGGCGCGATCAGATAATAGGTGGGGAGCGCATAGGTCGCGTGCGGCAGCGACACGTCGGTCACGGTGGCGCCGAGATGGACGAGGACGTCGAGCGCCGCGTCGACCGCCGCCGTCACCTCGGGATCGACGCCGGGCAGCTCCAGCTCGCGCGGGCGCCCGATCGTGAGGCCGCGGGCGCCGTGCTCCAGCTCGCCGGCGAGGCTGGGCGGGGGCTGTGCCACCGAGGTCGAGTCGAGCGGATCGAACCCGGCGATGACCTCGAGCACGAGCGCTGCGTCGGCCACGCTGCGCGCCAGCGGCCCGACCTGATCGAGCGACGAGGCGAACGCGATGACGCCGTGGCGGGACACCCGGCCGTAGGTCGGCTTGAGGCCGACCACGCCGCAGAGCGACGCGGGCTGGCGGATCGAGCCTCCCGTGTCGGTGCCGAGTGCGGCGGCGCAGAGGCCGGCGGCGACCGCGGCGGCGGCTCCTCCCGACGAGCCGCCGGGCACGCGCTCGAGGTCCCACGGGTTGCGCACCGGGCGAAAGGCGGAGTTCTCGTTCGACGAGCCCATCGCGAACTCGTCGAGGTTGAGCTTGCCGACCAGGACCGCGCCGGCCGCGCGCAGGCGCTCCACCACCGTCGCGCTGTAGGAGGCGGGCGGGACCCAGCCCTCGAGGATGCGCGAGCCGGCGGTGGTCGGGACGCCGCCGGTCACCAGCACGTCCTTGAGCGCGATCGGCACGCCGGCCAGCGGCCCCGGGTCGCTTCGGCGCGCGATGGCGTCGTCCACCGCCGCGGCCTGCGCGGCTGCGCCCCCGGCATCGACGTGCAGGAACGCGCCGAGCCGCGGGTCGACCGCCGCGATGCGGTCCAGCGTGGCGCGCAGGACCTCTCTCGCGCTGACCTCGCGCGCGCGCACCCGGCGGGCCAGCTCGCCGGCCGGGACGTAGTGCAGCGGCTCGCTCACCGCTCGCCCTCGCCTGCGCCCGCACCCGCGCCTTCACCTTCGCGCTCGCCCGCGCCTTCAGCCTCGCCCGCGCCTTCA
>DATFRY010000582.1:0-9363 GCA_035262925.1 Kofleriaceae bacterium
AGACCACCGAGACGTTGGGGCCGAAGCCGAGCTTGAGGACCACGTAGGGGTAGGCGGCACCCATCACGGCGGCGACCACCATGCCGGCGATCACCGCGCGCATCGTGAACTCGCGTGTCCCGGGCGGCTTGGCAATCACACCGGGGAGGTGCTCGTTGACGCCTGCGTCGCTCATGCGACGCGACCGTAACACGAGGCGGGCTGTCCAGTCGCTGCGGCCGCCTCCCCCGTGCTGGCCGTCGGGTCGCGCCGACCGGCGGCGAGACGTGGCGCGGCAGCGGCCGGCCGGGCTCCGAGGCGCTGTTCAGGCCTCCTGGCTGAAGCGGAAGTCGAGCGACCCGTAGACCGAGTCGCGGTGGTTGTGGATGCCGACGCCGATGCCGAGGCGCGGGTGCACGGTGATGCCGCTGCGCACGCCCGCCAGCGCCTGCTGCAGCTCGCTGCGCAGCATGGGCTCGACCCAGATCTCGTCGGGCACCAGCTGGTGATGTACGCGCGGCGCGCGCATCGCCACCGGCAGGATCTCGTCGTCGCAAAGGACGGCGACCAGGAGCTGGGTCACCGCGGTCGGGATGCGCGGCCCGCCCGAGGCGCCCAGGATGAGCTCGACCGCGCCGCCCGGGCCGACCGCGATGGTGGGCGCCATCGAGCCGGTCGGCCGCCGTCCCGGCCTGGGCTCGTTGTCGCCGCCCTCGACGATGCCGTAGTAGTTGGGCCCGCGCGCGGACAGCGAGAAGTCGTCCATCGAGTTGTTGAGGAAGAAGCCGCAGCCGCGCGGCACCAGCTTGCAGCCGAACAGGGTGTTCAGGCTGTACGTGTTGGACACCGCGTTGCCGTCGCGGTCCATGACGCTGTAGTGGGTGGTGTTCTTGTGCGGCTGCGGATCGCCCGGCCACCCGGGCCCGTCCAGCTCCAGCGAGCGCTCGAGCGCGTCCAGGTCGCCGGCCATGGCCAGCGAGCGCTCGAGCAGCGCCGCCGACGCGGCGGTCTCCCGCTCGCTCGCGAAGTCGGGGTCGCCTGCCATGCGGCGGCGGAGCTCGAAGGCGACCCGGAACGCGCGCACCAGCATCCGGTAGCGCTCCGGCGACGACGGCTGGGTGGCGTGCACGCCGGCGGCCTCGAGCACCGCGGTCGACACCCGCACCACCAGGCCGCCGCCCGACGGGAAGGGCGCGGCGATGAGCTCGCGCCCGCAGAAGCTCCCCACCATCGGGTCGCGCCAGCGCGGTCGATAGCCGGCCAGGTCCTCGCCCTCGAGCACGCCGCCGTGCTCTCTCACGGTGTCGACGATGCGCTCGGCCAGCTCGCCGCGGTAGAAGCAGCCCGGCCCCTGGTCTGCGAGCAGGCGCAGGGTGCGCGCCAGGTCCGGCTGGTGCCACAGCGTCCCCACCTCGGGCGGGCAGCCGCCCGGGAGGTAGGTCTCGCGCGAGGTCGGGTACAGCTCGAGCTCGTCCTGGTGCATCGTGAAGTAGGTCGCCTGCCGGGTGGTGACCCAGGTGCCGACCGCGGCCAGGTCGATGACCGCGCCGATGACGCGATCCCAGCTCCAGGTGCCGAGGCGCTCGAGCGCCGCCGCCATGCCCGCCACCGTGCCGGGCACGCACACCGGCGCGCCGCCGTACAGCGAGCTGGTGTTGCGCGATCCGTCGTCGTTGAGGAACACGGCCGGGTCGGTGCGGCCGGGCGCGGTCTCGCGGTAGTCGATGAAGTGGCGCTCGCCGCCGGCCATGCGGACCAGCATGAAGCCGCCGCCGCCCAGGTTTCCGGCCTGCGGATAGGTGACCGCGAGGGCGAGGCCGGTGGCGACCGCCGCGTCGATCGCGTTGCCCCCGAGGTGGAGAACGCGCGAGCCGATCGACGAGGCGATCGGACAGTACGAGACGACGCAGCCGCTTCGGAGTCGCAGGTGCGCGTCGCGGACGTCGGTGGAGAGCAGGCGGAGTGCCATACACGCGACGACCTCGCCCCACCGTAAACGGTTACGCGAGGTCGGTGGATGATCCTCTGGCAGGATGCCGCGCGCGCGTCGACCGTGTCAACCGACCGCGCCGCGCACTGTGTGCGGGCCGCGTCGTGTCACGCGAGTCAACGCGGCCATCGGCTTCACGCCGCGCAGGCAGCGCCATGGTTGCGGCGCGCCCGGCACCGCGGCACATCGCCGAGACGAACGTCAGCCGGCTCGTGCGCGCGCTCGCCGCGCTCGAGGCCAGCCCGCGATCCGGGCTCGCATTCCAGACCGAGAGAGTGCCTGGTGTCGGTGCGGCGATGCGCCCTTCATGTTTGGCACAGGGAGACATACAGGGAGCTCCCATGTACGCCGACCGGATCGGCGTCGCAGACGCGGTCGAGGATTGCGGAAGAGCGTCGCCGGCGCTGCCGCTCGGCGCGACGGGGGATAAAATGCGCCTCGAGGATGTGGAAGGCGGGCGCGCTGTTCGTCGTCTTCGTCATGGCCGCATGCTCGGGCGATGACGACGGTCTGCCGCGGTCGACCAACACGTGCTGGCGCGGCGAGGAACGAGTGCGCGAGGAAGGTCGCATCGAGCTGGGCACCGGCTTCATGAAGTTCGAGCCGCTGGTCGACGAGCAGGAGCTCCAGGTGCAGTCTGGCGCGCAGGGCCTCCACCACTTCGTGGTCAACGCCCGCATGTGGGGTCTGGATCCGGGCGACATCGGCAACGAAGGCGTGGACCAGCCGCAGACGCGCTTCTCCGCGTTCTTCGAGGACGGCTCCGTGGTCGACGACCTCGACTGCTCGTACCCGCTCTTCTACGTGAAGGAGGACGGGGGCGATGCCTACGACCTCTACGCCGGTCGGCTCCTCGTCCTCGGAGAGGGGCTGCTCGACGCGATCGGGGGGAAGCGCATCCGCATCGTCGCCGAGGTCGTGGATGTCGAGCAGGGATACGCCAGGGATGAGCGCTGGATCGTGGCGCTTCCACCCAGCATGTCAGATGCTGGAGCGCCGGATGCCTCGACGTCCGACAGCGGACCGGTCGACGCAGGGGTCGCGGACGCGTCCGAATAAGCTGACGCGTTCTTGACAGTCAGTCCACGTACGAGCGAGATCGAGGCACACTTGGAGCACCATCTCACTGCCAGATTGACAGTCTCGTGAACGTGCCAGGAGGCGAAGCAGTCATGCGCGAGCACTTTCTCGGCGAGCTCCTGGATTCGGTCGGGCGCACAGCGAAGCCGCGATCGAGCGGCATCACCATCGTGCTCGACACCGGCGCCGGCCCGCGCGCCATCGAGGACCTCGTGGCGGTCGCGGGGCCGCACTGCGACTACGCCAAGATCGCCTGGGGCAGCTCGCTCATCACCGACAACATCGACGACAAGATCGAGGCCTACCGCCGGGCCGACATCACGCCGCTCCTCGGCGGCACGCTGTTCGAGTACTGCTATCTGCGCGGCAGGGTCGGCCGCCTGCTCGAGAGCTGCCGCCAGCGCGACATAGAGGTCGAGATCTCGGACGGCGTGGCCGACATCCCGCGCGCCGACAAGCTGCGCTGGATCGAGGCGTTCGCGGCGGTCGGCTCGGTGTTCTCCGAGGTCGGGGGCAAGGTCTCGCCCACCCGCGGCGAATGGAAGCGGATGGTGCGCGAGGAGCTGTCGGCCGGCGCGTCGAAGATCGTCGTGGAGGGGCGGGAGATCGGCCCGACCGGCCAGGAGGTCCGCGCCGACCTGGTCGCCGAGCTGGTGGACGCCTTCGGCGCCGACGTGCTGGTGTTCGAGGCGCTCGAGCGGTATCAGCAGGTGTGGCTCATCAAGCAGCTCGGCCCCAACGTCAACCTGGGCAACATCCGCATGGCCGATCTCATGACCGTGGAGGCGTTCCGCCAGGGGCTCAAGGAGCACACCCTGCTCGACACGGCACGGGCCGCGCTCCGGGCCGCGCAGTCGACCGGTTCGTGAAGGCCCGATCGTGAACATCGACATCGTCGGGCCCGAGCGCCTCGAGGAGGTGACCGGCGCGGTGGTCGTGATCGACGTGCTGCGCGCCTTCACCACCGCGGCGCACGCGTTCGCTGCCGGCGCCAGCGAGATCCTCATGGTCGGCTCGGTGGAGGAGGCGTTCGCCCTGCAGCGCGCGCTGCCCGGCGCCCGGCTCATGGGCGAGGTCGACGGCTACCCGATCGACGGCTTCGACTTCGGCAACTCGCCCTTCGAGCTGTCGCGCCAGGCGCTGGGCGGCGCCCGGGTCATCCACCGCACGACATCGGGGACCCGCTCGGCGGTGGCGGCGCGCAGCGCGGACGCCATCCTCGCCGCCAGCTTCGTCGTGGCCGGGGCCACCGCCAGGCACCTCCGACAGCTGGCGCCCGGGCGCGTCTCGCTGGTGGTGAGCGGCCGCGACCGCGCGTTCGGCGGCGCCGACGACCTGGCCTGCGCCGACTACCTGGCGGCGCGCCTGCGCGGCGAGGAGGTGCCGGTCGCGCCGTTTCTCGCCCGCGTGCGCGAGTCGAAGGCGGCCGGGCGCTTCCTCGATCCCGCCCTCACCGCCTTCCCGGCCGAGGACCTGGAGCTCGCTCTCGAGGCCGACCGCTTCGACTTCGCGATGGCGGCGAGCCGGCGGGGCGATCTGCTGGTGCTCGAGCCCGCCGGCGGCGCGGGTCAGCCGATTCGCTGGTCGCCCTAGGAGTCGCGGACGCCGTGAGCGCGGCGAGCGAGCGCATCGTCGCTCACCGCGGCGCCGCGATCGATGGGCCGCGACCAGGCGGCGGTCGATGGGAGGAGCCCGCCGCCGCCGCTGATGACCACGACCGGTTTCCAGCCCACCCGCGTGGTCGCCCCGCCGTAGCGGCCGCCGAAGACCCACGGGTTCCAGTTGGCGTAGAGCTCGCACAGCTCCACCTGACCCGCGGCGTTGAGCGCCGGCACCCGGTAGCGCGGGATGGGCTCGAGGCGCTGGACCACCGACGGACGGCCGATGGCGCGCTCGACGGCGTCCTCCCACTCGTCGGCCTGGACGCGGTTGCCGATGGTCACTTCCTTGCCGCCCGAGCCGAAGGCACCCTTGAGCACCCAGCGGTCCTGCTCGCGCACGAGGCGCTCGCGAGACTCGGCCGAGACCGTCTCGGTCGGCGGCACCAGCCAGGCGACCAGGTTCTGGTCGCGCAGCGATGAGCCGAACGCGTTCTGCGAGATCATCGCGAGCGCGACCTTGTTGCCGACCACGTACGAGCGCAGCGAGTTGACCATGCAGACCGCGCCGCGCCGGCAGGCGGCCACCAGGGTCGCGAGCTCGTCCGCGCGGCGGATGAAGTCGGGGAACAGCACGCGGCGCTGCACGATGTCGATGCGCAGCCCGTGGGCGTGGAGCCGCCCGTCGATCAGACGGAGCTCGCGCGGGTCGCACACCACCGTGGGCGACCCGAAGCGCACGAAGTCGGCCGCGGTGTGCTGGAGCTCGCCCGCGGTCGACTCGCCGCACCAGTCGACCAGGGCGATGCACGGGTCGGAGCGCGTGCCGCCCCACTCGCGGTAGGCGGCCAGCATCGAGTCGTGAAGCGCCCGGGTGCGCGCGCGAGGCTCTACCCCGTGCTCGCGCAGGAGGTCGCCGACCGGTTCGAGGCCGAGCAGCATTCCCTCGACTCGATCGGTGAACGTCATCATCGCCGGGCTGTCGGCGTTGAGCTCGAGCACGCGCACCTGCGGTCCAGACCACACCATGTCGAAGCGCGACGACACCACGAGCCGCGAGTAGCCGGGGTCGATGTCGAGGAGCGCGTCGGAGCCCTCGGGCAGGCCCAGGCGCCCGCGCAGGTCGCGATCGGCCAGGAGCGCCCTGCCCGCGCCCTCGAAGACCTCGAGCAGCCGCTCTGCAGCCGCGCCCCAGCGATCCTCGTGCTCGACGGCGAGCACGTGCGGCTTGGGGAACGTGGGCAGCGGACGGTCGGCGAAGAGGATCTTCGCGCCTGCGACACGCTCGTTCAGCCGCTTCAGAAGATCCGGACCGTGTAACGGCGATAGCAGGATCTGATCGAGGCGCTCTTCGATGTCGTCTGTAAACGTTCTCAGCGAGGTCTGCGGTGCGCTCGAATCGAGCAAGGGCACCCCCTGGGTTTTGGCGCACTCGATTCTCGAATGCTGCGTCGCGAATATATCGAAGCGGAAGTGAGGCTCGCGTCGCGGCTTACGGTTTTCTGTGCAGAGAGACGAGCACCGATGTGCACAGCACCTGCGCTCGCCGCACGTCCGCGGCGGTTCGCCGCAGACTGCGCCTCTTCACGCACACCGCGCGCGGCGCGCGCCAGGTTCGCGCGGGCACTGCGAGATCGGGCGCGCCGCGGGCGCGCATGCGCGACGCGCGCTCGTGTAAGCCGCGGGCACCACATGCGCGTGCGCAGCGCATCGGTGAGTCAGCAACAAGAGACGGACGTCTTGACGAGGCGCGGCGCGGCCGCGCGACTCACTCCGGCAGCGGGCGGACCGCGCGGCAGAACTCGTCGGCCGGCAGCGTGTTGAGCACGTCGCCGCGGCGCAGGCGAGCGCGGCGCGCCTGCGCCACCGCGAACTCGACGTTGGCGAGCGCCTCGGTCGAATGGGCGTCGCTCGACAGCACGAAGCGGGCGCCGCGCGCGAGCGCCTGCCGGGCTCTCTCCGGTTCGAGGTCGAGGCGGCGCGGATCGCCGTTGATCTCGATCGCCGCCGGCCCCTCGGCGATGGCGTCGAGCACCTCGTCGAAGCGGCACTTGATGGGATCGCGGCGCTGGATGAGCCGGCCGAGCGCGTGGCCCCAGATCTTGAACAGCGGCTGGCGCATGGCGGCGACCAGCCGCCGCGTCATGGCCTCCTCGTCGAGCTTGAAGCGCTGGTGGATGCTGGCGATGACCACGTCCATGCTGGCCAGCACGTCGTCCGGGTAGTCGAGCGACCCGTCGGCGCGGATGTCCGATTCGGTGCCGCGCAGGATGCGGATGTCGACCCGCTTCTCGACCTCGGCGATCTCCGCCCACTGCATGCCCAGCCGGTCGACGGTGACGCCGCCGGCGTACTGCGCGCTCGGCGAGTGATCGGTGATCGTGATGTAGGAGTGGCCGAGCGCGCGCGCCGCCCGCGCCATCTGCTCGACGGTGTGCTTGCCGTCGCTGTACGTGGTGTGGCAGTGGACCGAGCCGATCACGTCGGCCAGCGCCACCAGGGAGGCGAAGTCCTCGCCGGCGTCGGCCGCCGCCAGCTCGTCGGTGCCGTCGCGCACCTCGGGCGGGAGCCACGGCAGGCCGAGCGCGCGGTACAGCGCCTCCTCGTCGGCCGCGGCGATCGCGTCGAGGGTCAGGCCGGCCGCGGCCGCGCGGCGGCGCAGGAGCTCGACGTGCGCCTCGGCGCCGGTGGCCAGGGCCAGCGCGGTGCCGTAGCGCTCGGGCGGCGCCACCACCAGATCGCACTGGACGCCGCCGGTCAGGCGGGCGGCGAAGCGGATCATGGAGTCGGTCGCCGGGGCGCGCTCCACCGACGCCACCAGCGGGTGGCTGCCCAGGTGATCGGCGAGTGCGTCCGGCTCGCGGCTCGCGGCCGCCAGCACCAGGCGCTCGGACAGCTCGACCCAGCGCCGCGCCGCTCCTGCCGGGCTGGCCTGTGCGGCAGCGCCCGACGCGAGGTGTGCGGCCAGCGCGGCGGTCAGCTGGCGCGCGTCGGCCAGCGCCACCACCTCGCCGCGCTCCTGGCGGCGCTCGATCCCGTCGAGCAGCCGCGCCTCGATGGCGGCGCCGAAGCCGGCCAGCTGCCGCACGCGCCCGGTCCGGCACATCTCGGCCAGATCGTCCAGATCGGCCGGCGACAGCGCGGCATGGAGGGCCAGGGCGCGCGCGGGGCGCAGCCCGCCCAGGTCCGCGATGTCGACCACCAGCGCCGGCCAGTGGGCGCGCAGGCGCTCGAGCAGATCGGTCGTGCCGCGCCGCGCCAGCTCCTCGATCGCACCGGCCAGCGACTCGCCGATGCCCGGCAGAGAGGTCAGCCGGCGCTCGGCGATGAGCTGCTCGAGGTTCTTGATCGCCTCCACGCTGCCCGCGGCCTTCTGGTAGGCGCGCGCGCGGTAGCGGTCCCCCTCGAGGACGAGGTAGGCGGCGATCTCGCGCAGGCGCGGGGCGACGACGGACGTGTTCACGTTGTGCTGCTGTGCTGTTCGGTGTGGGCCTGGCAGCGGTGGGCGCCAGGGTGGTGGGCGGGCCACCCGAAAGGTGACAGACTCGGCCCGCCGGCGCGAGCCTGTCGGGTCCCGGAATCGCGCGCCGGCGCTTGGCCGCGCCGCGAGCCGGCGTCTTATCCTACGAGGGTGAGCGAGCCCGAGGACCTGGGCAGCGGGACCTGGACGGCGCGGGCCGGCGACGGGGCGGAGACCCTGCTGGTGCGCAAGTGCCGGCTGGAGGTCATCGCCGGCCCCGACGCCGGGTCGTCGAGCTCGCTCGCGAGCCCGGTCCTGGTCATCGGCCGGTCGGGCGGCGACCTCGTGCTCACCGACCGCAGGGTCTCGGCCCTCCACGCCGAGATCCGCCTCGAGCGGGACGGCTACCGCGTGCGCGATCTCGGCTCCAGCAACGGGACGTTCGCGTGGGGCATGCGGATCGTCGAGGCCTTCATCGGGCCGGGCACCACCCTGGTGATGGGCGACAGCGCCGTTCGCTTCGTGCCGCTGTCCGAGGCGGTCGAGGTGCCGCTCTCGCCCAGCACCCAGCTCGGCGGGCTGGTCGGCCGCAGCCCGGCCATGCGGCGGCTGTTCGACCTGATCGATCGGATCGC
Organism: Kofleriaceae bacterium; assembly: GCA_035262925.1. Taxonomy (GTDB): domain Bacteria; phylum Myxococcota_A; class Polyangia; order Haliangiales; family Haliangiaceae; genus DATFRY01. The sequence goes on from DATFRY010000582.1 coordinate 8,743, forward strand.
GCCCACCGAGGCGACGGCGCTCATCACCGGCGAGACCGGCACCGGCAAGGAGCTCGTGGCCGAGGCGGTCCACGAGCGCTCGCGGCGCGCGAGCGGCCCGTTCGTGGTCCTCGACTGCGGCGCGGTGCCGGTGCCGCTGTTCGAGGATCACCTGTTCGGCCATGAGGCCGGTGCCTTCACCGGCGCCGGCCGCGCGACCGAGGGCGTCTTCGAGGCGGCCGACGGCGGGACGCTGTTCCTCGACGAGGTGGGCGAGCTGCCGCTCGACGCGCAGGCCAAGCTGCTTCGCGCGGTGGAGACCCGGCGGGTCAAGCGCATCGGCGGCGATCGCACCATCGACTGCGACGTGCGGCTGGTGGCGGCCACCAACCGCAACCTGGCGGCCGAGATGAACCGCGGCAACTTCCGCTCCGACCTGTTCTTTCGCCTGGCGGTGGCCCGCCTGCACGTGCCGCCCCTGCGCGAGCGGCTGGAGGACATCGAGCTCCTGGTCGATCACGTGCTCGCCGCGATCCGGCGCGAGCGGCAGGCGCGGCTGCCGGGCGACTTCCTCGACTGGGCGCGCAGCCAGTCGTGGCCGGGCAACGTGCGCGAGCTGCGCAACGCGATCGAGCGCGCGGT
>DATFRY010000583.1:0-15423 GCA_035262925.1 Kofleriaceae bacterium
CAACATGATGAAGCAGGCCGGGCTCACCAACCCGGACGGCTCGCCCATCCTGCCCACGAGCCCCGAGGAGCTGCTCGAGCAGGCCGCCAAGTTCAAGGCCGCCACCGGCAAGCCCTACTTCTCGTGGCCGACCGTCAACGAGTCCGCCTCCTGGTTCCGTCACTTCACCACGCTGGTCGCCCAGCAGGGCGCCGACGTGTTCTCGGCGGACGGCAAGAAGATCGACGTGCGCTCGAAGGAGGCGGTGAACGCGCTCGAGCTCATCGCCCGGCTCTACCACGAGGGGGACGTGAAGACCGGCTCCGACTACGGCGCGGCCAATCAGGCCTTCATCAACGGCGAGGCCGGCATGGTCGTGGTCGGGACCTGGGTCATCGACGACTTCATCGCGCAGAGCGAGAAGCCCGACTCGCCGCTGGCCAAGGGCTACACGGTCGTGCCGTTCCCGTCGATCTACGGCAAGAAGGCGGTCTACGCCGACGGCCACAGCTGGGTCCTGCTCAAGGGCGGCGCCCGCGACGACAAGACCCACAAGGCGGCGCTCGCCCTCCTGCGCCACCTCTGGGACAACGACTTCGAGTGGAGCCGGACCGGTCACCTGCCGGCCCGGCGCGAGGTCGCCGAGAGCGCCACGTACAAGGAGCTTCCGTTCCGGAAGAACATCGCCGAGATCACCAGCACCGCGTACTCCGTCCCCAGCGCCGTGGCCCACCAGCGCGCGGTCGAGGTGGCGGTCGGTGAGGAGGTCGGCAACATGTGCCTGAGCAACAAGCCGCTCGCCGACGTGCAGACGTCCATGGAGCAGCGCGTCGCCAAGCTCGTGGCCGGCGGGACCACCGCCGGGGCGGCGAAGTGATCGCGTGATCTCCGCGCAGCTCGTCGTCGATCGCGACTTCGAGGTGTCGGAGCTCGACCGGCGCCTGTTCGGCACGTTCGTCGAGCACCTCGGGCGATGCGTCTACACCGGCATCTTCGAGCCGGGGCACCCGACCGCCGACGAGCGCGGGTTTCGCGGCGACGTGATGGCGCTCGTGCGCGAGCTCGGCCCCACGGTCGTCCGCTATCCGGGCGGGAACTTCCTGTCGGGCTACGACTGGGAGGATGGCGTCGGGCCGGTCGACGAGCGGCCGGTCCGACTCGACCTGGCCTGGTTCTCCACCGAGACCAACCGGTTCGGCACGAACGAGTTCATCGAGTGGTGCCGCGCCGCCGGCGTGGAGCCGATGCTCGGGGTGAACCTGGGCACCCGCGGTCCCGACCACGCCCGCAGGTTCGTCGAGTACTGCAACCACCCGGGCGGGACGGCGCTGTCCGATCTGCGCGCGCGGCACGGCCACCCCGCCCCGCACGGCATCAGGCTCTGGTGCCTCGGCAACGAGATGGACGGGCCCTGGCAGATCTGCGGCAAGACCGCGGAGGAGTACGGGCGCGCGGCGCGCGAGACGGCCAAGGTCATGCGCTGGGTCGATCCGACGGCGGTCCTGGCGGCGTGCGGCTCGTCGCACCACGAGATGCCGACCTACGCCGCGTGGGAGGACCGCGTCCTCGAGCACTGCTTCGACGACGTCGACCTGGTCTCGCTCCACATGTACTTCCAGAAGACGCGGGGCTCGACCGCCGAGTTCTTCGGGAACATCGAGGTCATGGATCTCTTCATCCAGGAGATCGTCGCGGTCGCCGACGGGGTGGCGGCGCGCCGGCGCTCGCCCAGGCGGATGATGCTGTCCTTCGACGAGTGGAACGTCTGGTATCGCGCGCGCTCCGGCACCGACGTTCGCCAGCCCGGCTGGCCGGAGCGGCCGCGCCTCCTCGAGGAGGTCTACAACGTCGAGGACGCCCTGCTCGTGGGCGGCGCGCTCATCGTGCTCATGAACCGCGCCGACCGGGTCAAGGTCGCGTGCCTGGCCCAGCTGGTCAACGTCATCGGTGCGATCATGACCGAGCCGGGCGGCCCGGCCTGGCGCCAGACGATCTTCTACCCGTTCGCCCACGCCTCGCGCTTCGGCCGCGGCCGCGTGCTGCGCCCGGTCATCCGGAGCCCGTCCTACCCGGCCGAGACGTTTCCGGAGATCCCGTATCTGTGCGCGAGCGTGGTCGACGACCGGGCGACCGGGACCACGGCCGTCTTCGCGCTCAACCGCCACCTCACCGAGGAGATGGAGCTGCGCGTCGAGCTGCGCGGCCTGGGCGCCGCGCGCGCGATCGACCATGCCCTGGCGCTGCACCACCGCGATCTGTCGACGACCAACCGCGTGGACGCCCCGCACGCGGTCGTCCCGCAGACCAACCCGCACGTCGCGGTCGAGGGTGAATCCATGGTCGCGCGGCTCTTGCCGGCCTCCTGGAACGTCATCGTGACCACTGCGGCCCGAGGGCCGTGATTCATCGCGACGACTTCTTCGCCGTCTTGAACGGTGGCTGACCCGGCGGCGTCAGCGTGGTCGACCAGCCGGATGAGGAGCTGATGACCGGCTGCGCCGGCCGTATCATGAGCACGTGGCGGTGATCGTCCAGCGCCGGAGCCCGCAGGTCACGACCGTGCTGATCGCGGCGACGCTTTGCCACCGAGTCGGCCTACTCGGCACTGCAGAGCACCAAGCCGCAGACCATCGCGGTCGCGCTCAACGATTCACCGGTGGGACTGGCGTCGTGGATACTCGAAAAGCAACGCAGCTGGAGCGATTGCCACGGCGAGGTCGAGACCCGCTTCACCAAGGACGATCTGCTGACCACGATCATGATCGACTGGGTCACGCAGACCTACGGCACGTCGGTGCGCTACTACTACGAGGCTGCGCACGATCCCTGGACCCCGGTGCACGACCGCATGCCCGTGGTGGAGGCTCCGGTCGGCATCTCCGTGTTGCCGGAGGAGGTTCTCAGCGCCCCGCGCCGCTGGGCCCAGCGCTACTACAACCTCAAGCAGATCCGGCATCACGCCAGCGGCGGACACATCGCGGCCTGGGAAGAACCGCAGGCCATCATCACGGACCTCCGCGACTTCTTCCGCACGCTGAGCTGACCCGACGGGACGACCGCGGGCAGGAGCACGAGCAGCCACAGCGTTGGGAACGCCCCGTAGGCCTGGGACAGAAACGGGTGGCCGACGCGAGACCCTGAGGCCTACCTGATTTCCGTGATATCGCCCTGCAACTCGACCAGTTCCTCGTGAGGTGCAGCGATCTGGCCCATCTTCTCGGTTGGAGGCACGAGCATGGGCTTGCCCATCATCGCGGGGCGAGTCGGCTCGACCGCGACGGGTGGCGCGGCGTGGGCAGGGAGGGGAGCCATCGCGGGGGGCGAGGGGGCCGTGGCAGCCCCGGCGGGTATCGCGGCGTAGCCGAGCGCAGTCAACAGGCCGGCCCCGACGCCGAGAGCGACGCGCTGCCGGCGCGCACGCCGGGCTCCGACCGGACAATCGGCCGTCATCACGGTGCCATCCGCTCGCTGGAAGAAGCGCACACACGGGCGCCCCGACGGGTCCGCCAGAAGGGCCTCGGTCTGCTCCGCGGTCATCTCGGACAGGTTGTAGACGTGGCGCTCACATTTTCCGCAGAAACGGATGGCGTCGTCACCGTCCATCGAGTCCCATGGGACCTTGCAGGGGCTGGCGACCTTGAGGCGAATCGGGCGGGGCGTGCTCATGGGCCGGTTCAACGCACGACAGGGGCAGACGATCGACGTACGCCTGCATCGCCTTCCCCAAGCAGTCCGCGATTCGCGCCGAGGTCCTCGTGGGCGCCGTGGTGTTGATGCCCCGCTGCTGGGGGATGTCGAAGCGGTCAGCAGGTCGAGGCCCTACCGGGGGCGGACGAGCGGCGGCAGCCCCAGCCGCGCGGGCGACAGCGAACCGGATCGCGGCCACGACACGAGCAAGGCTGCCGCGCCGACCGCGACGGTGACCGCCTGCGGCAGCGTGCTGATGACGGCGACCAGCCTGGGGGCCAACCCGGAGTCGACCGGGATGAACGCGTTCAGTGCGACCCAGGCCAGCAGCGCGAGGAGGAGCGTCCTCCCACCGGGGACGACCGCGGGCAGGAGCACGAGCAGCCACAGCGATGGGAACGCCGCGTAGGCCTGGGGCAGAAACGGGCTGCGCAGCGTGGCGAGCAGCGCGATCGTCAGCCACAGGAGCGGCTCGCGGCCCTCGCGCGGCTCGCGCAGCGCGGCCAGCACCGTGACCAGCACGAGGATGAGGGTGTAGATCCAGCCGATGATCTTCGCGACGGCGAACCCCATGCCGGGCACTCCGAAGAGTCCGAGCTTGAAGGCGAGGCCGGGCAGCGAGTAATTGATGGCGATGGCCCGAGGCTGGCGGAACGCGGGGAACGCCTCGCCGCCGACCAGCCCCGGCAGGTGATCGAGGAAGCTGGCGAACGGGGACCAGCCGACGTCGATCAGCGTGACCAGCAAGAACGCGGCGGACCAGGCCGACGTCCAGGCCAGCGCCCGCCACTGGCGGCGCACGAGCAGGTAGACCAGCAGCACCCCCGGGAACAGCTTGCTCAGCGTGGCGAAGGCGAGCAGCGCGCCTCCGGCGGCGAAGCGGCGCCGATCGAACAGGACCATGGCCACCACCGACATGGCGATGATCAATCCCTGGACGTTCCCCTTCTGCAAGACACTGGCCGTCGGGAGGGCGGCCCAGAGAAGCGGCGACAGCAGCAGCGCGCGCGTGCCGGCTGCCGGGCCCAGCCGGCGCGCCACGACCAGCGTGGCCATCAAGATCCCGCCGACGTTGAGCGCGAACCACAGCATGCGGTTGCCCAGGAAGTCCGGCACCACCAGGCGGAGCGCGCGCGGCAGCAGGAGGAACGGCGGCGGGTACTCGTACGGGTCGACCCGGAACCGGTCCATCATCCGCGCCTGGCGCGGCGCGCTCGGATCGCCGGGCAGCGAGTAGAGCGAGTCGTCGTACACGCTGGGGGTCTCGTCGACCGATCGAGCCGCGACGAAGTAGGCCGACAGGCAGGAGTGCTGCGTCTCCCAGGCGCTCCACGGGATGCTCGAGTAGGCGACCTGCGACGGGGCGACCATGAACACCGCGAGTCGAGCGACCTGGACCAGGGCCGCGATCGCTGCCAGGCCGGAGACGATCAGGAGAGCGCGCGAGCAGGCGGCTCGCTCGAGCGCGATCACCGGATGGCGCCAGAGCACGGCGCCGGTGACCGCCGCGGCCAGCACGGCGATCGCGATGGCCGCCGCGATCGAGCCGGTCAGTCCCGCGGCCGCAGCCAGCGCGATGATGCCGGCGGCAAGCGCCAGGGAGAGCGCGACGACTGCACGCAGAGGAGCCCCGGCGGTCGACGTGTCTCCACGGTACTCTCGCCGCCTCGCGTGTGCCACGACGAAGTCACGGGCAGGTCGAGCTCACGCCGTCCCATGTGACGAGGCGCGTCGCCGAGCGGCTTGCCGCGATCGATGGTCGTCTGCGGCGTCGCTGAACGGCCTGCCGCCGGTCGAGGCGTGACGACGCTTGTGTCGCCGCCTGGCGGCGGGTATTGGGTGGCATGCCGTTTCCGCCCGCACACCCGGGTCTCCTCCGCGCCATCACCGAGCGGGGCTACGCCGAGCCGACCCCGGTGCAGGCGGCCGTGCTCGCCCCGGGCACGACCGGCAAGGACCTCCTGGTCTCGGCCCAGACCGGGTCGGGCAAGACCGTCGCGTACGGCCTCGTCATCGCGCGGACGCTGCTCGGCGACGCACCGCGCCTGCCGAAGGACGCGCCGACCCTGGCGCTCGTCATCGCCCCGACCCGCGAGCTGGCGTTCCAGGTCCAGGGCGAGCTGTCGTGGCTGTACGCCCCGACCGGCGCCCGGGTCGTGGCCTGCGTCGGCGGCATGGATCCGCGCCGCGAGCAGCGCGAGCTCGGCCTGGGCGCCCCCATCGTGGTCGGCACGCCGGGGCGCCTGCGCGATCACCTGGAGCGCGGCCGCCTCGATCTGTCGCGGATCGCCGCGGTCGTGCTCGACGAGGCCGACGAGATGCTCGACCTCGGCTTCAGGGAGGAGCTCGAGGCGCTGCTCGACGCCACCCCGGCCGGCCGGACGACGCTGATGTTCTCGGCCACCATCCCGCGCGGCATCGCGTCGCTGGCGCGCCAGTACCAGCGCGACGCGGTCCGCATCGCCAGCACCGACGAGCAGGCGGCCCACGGCGACATCGAGTATCGCGCGGTCACCGTGATCCCGCTCGAGCGCGATCTCGCGGTGGTCAACCTCCTGCGCTACTTCGAGGCGCGCGGCGCGCTGGTGTTCTGCTCGACCCGCGCCGCGGTGAACCACCTGGTCGCCAACCTCCTCGAGCGCGGCTTCTCGGTGGTCGCGCTGTCGGGCGAGCTCAGTCAGGCCGAGCGGACGCGCGCCCTCCAGTCGCTTCGCGATGGCCGGGCCCGGGTCTGCGTCGCCACCGACGTCGCCGCGCGCGGCCTCGACCTGCCGGACCTCGGCCTCGTGGTCCACGCCGATGCGCCGCGCGATCGCCAGACGCTGCTCCACCGCAGCGGCCGGACCGGTCGAGCCGGTCGCAAGGGCGTCACCGTCGTCATCGTGCCGGCCCCGGCCCGTCACCAGGCCGAGCGGCTGTTCGCGAGCGCGAACGTGCAGGCCGTGTGGTCGCCGGCGCCGTCGTCGGACGAGATCCGCAGGCGCGATCAGGCCCGGCTGGTGGCCGACGTCGCCGCCACCGCGGCCGACGCCGGCGACGACGAGATGGCCGCCGCCCGCGCGCTCCTGGCCGAGCGCGGCCCGGAGCAGATCGCCGCGGCCCTGGTCCGGCTGCACCGGGGCCTGCAGCCCGCGCCGGAGGAGCTGACGGTGCCGGTCGAGCGAACCGCGCGAACGAGGCAGGCGCCGGCCGCGCGCGACCAGCGCGGGCCCGCCCGGAAGGGCGAGTGGAGCCTCTTCCACCTCAACATCGGCAGCATGCGCAACGCCGATCCGCGCTGGCTCGTCCCGCTCCTCTGCAAGCGCGGCGCGATCACGCGGCAGGAGATCGGAGCCATCCGGGTCGACAGACGCGCGACCACGGTGGAGATCGCCACACATGCGGCCGAGCGCTTCGCCGAGCAGGCCCGCCGGCCGAGCGCGGATCCGCGCGACAAGCACATCCGCATCGCGCGCTTCGAGCCCGCCCGGATCCGGCCGCCGGCCGCGGCGCGCCGCCGGTGACCGAGGACGTGGCCGCGATCGTCGAGCGCTGGCTGGCGCCGCGCGCGCTCGCCCGGGATCGCGCTGATGGAGCTCCTGCAGGAGACTCGCGGCGGACGGCGCCGGATGCAGCGGCGGCGGCGTGCTAGCCTGCGGCGATGCTGGACTGTCAGTCCTGCGGCGCCTGTTGCTTCTCGGAGTCGTCGAGCTACGTCCCGCTGACCGGGCGCGATCGGCTCCTGCTGCGCGGTGACGCCGCGGCGCTGGTCCGGGAGATCGACGGCGCGCACTACATGGCGATGGATCGCGGCCGGTGCGCCGCGCTGCGGGTCGACCGCGGCGCGTTCGTGTGCGCGATCTACGCGCGGCGACCGACGGTGTGCCGCGAGCTCGACCGCGGAACGCCGGCATGTCGAGAGGAGCGCGCGCTCAAGCGCTTGATCGCGGCGGAAGCGCGGACGGCGGGCGATCCCAGGTCGAGCGCGCCGCGCTGAGAGAGCCTGCCGCTGCCGGTCGAGCTGCTCGACGCCTGACCGCATGAGCAGCCCACGGGAGGGCCAAGAGGCTGCCCGACAAGACGGCAGGGGGGTACTTTCCCGACGTACTTGAAGACAGGTCGTAAGGTGACGCACTGGCGCGAGCGACGGGCCGCGCGCGGATGCGAGCCCCTCCGCCGGGCGCTTCTGCGCCGGGCGAGGAAGGCGGCCACCTCGCCGCCGGACCGCGCCCTGCGCGCGATGCACACGTCCAGCTTCTCCATCACCTGGCGCAGCCTCAGCTTGCCGCCCGGCACGTCGCTCAGCTCGGCCCGGAAGAGCGTGTCCACGGTCTTGCGGTGCTCCTCGTCGCAGAACACGCCGGCGATGCCCACCATGTTGGGACGGACGAACGCCGGCAGCGTGGCGGCGATCTGGTGGAGATGCGCGACCATGTAGCGCCAGGCCTCGTCGCGCGTGGCCGGATCGCCGATCGCGTTCAGGGCGACCGTGCCTGTCTCCTCCAGGGTCAGGGTGCCTGTGGTCAGCCGCGCCAGCGTGCGCTCGCGCTGGGCGGCGTCGCGGCTCATGACCATGCCGGCCAGCAGCGCGCCGCGCAGCCGGTGGTCGTCGGTGCGCTCGAACAGGGCCTCCATGCGCGACGACAGGGCCGCGTCGCCCGCGCGAGCGGCGATTGCCAGCGCGACCGACGCGACCCCAGGGTCGAGCGCCTGCGGATCGGCGAGGTACCGGCGGGCGACCGCGCGCGCCTCGGCGATGATGGCCGGATCTTCCCCCTGCAGGCCGGCCAGGCGCAGGAGATCGGGGCGGAGGTCGCTCGCCTGCGTCGACTCGCCGCGCGCGGGCTTCCAGCCGATCGCGCGCGCCGGTCGCGCGAAGCTGCGGGCCACGAAGCGGCGGTAGCCGGGGAGCAGCTCGTCGGTCAGGAACGGATCGATGCTCGTGGCCAGCTTGATCGCGACGCCGACGATCTCCGGATCGCGATCGCGGGCGGCCGCCGGGACCTGCTCGAGCACCGCGCCGATGCTGGTGCGGCCGGCCTCGACCATGGCCCGCAGGTTGAACAGCGCCGACATGCGACCGGCGCTGTCGAGGCCGCCGCGGGCGAGCAGCTTCTCGCCCAGATCGCCGGCGTAGGCGACGCGGTAGTAGCCGCGCCCGCCGGCGTTGCCATCCACCCACGACGGGCAGGTCTCGCTCTCGAGCGGCACGCGCGCGCTGGGGCCGGAGAAGAGGAAGCACTGCGTCGCCCGCTTGCCGGCCCGCGGAAAGCCGACGCACATGGGAACCGTCCAGGTCTGGGCCGCCGACCCGCGCGAGCCGATCGGCAGGAATCGCTCCTGGCGCAGGGCGAGCGCGGGCGGCCCGTTCGCCTCGCACTCGAGCGCGACCGAGACCAGCGGGATGCCCCCCTGCTCGAGGAAGCTCTCGAACGCGGCCGCGATCTCGGGCTTCGACTCGGCGGCCAGCGCCGCGATGAAGTCGCGCGACGCCGCGTTGCCCCACGCGTGGGCGGCGATGTAGCGGCGAATCGCCTGCCGGAAGCGGTCCCGGCCCATCCACCCCTCGAACATGTCGAGCAGCGCGCCGCCCTTCTGGTAGGAGATCTCGTCGAAGCTGCCCTCGATGTCGCCGTGCTCGAGGATCGGGTTGTGCACCTTGCGGGCTGCGATGAGGCTGTCGCCTGCGAACGCGCGCTCGGCGCTCGTGATGCGCTCGAGCGCGATGCGCCAGCCCTTCTGCCAGTCGTCGACCACGCGGTCCGCGATGAAGGTGGCGAACGATTCGTTGAGCCAGATGTCGTCCCACCAGTTCATCGTCACCAGGTCGCCGAACCAGTGATGGCCGATCTCGTGGGCGGCGATCGAGGCGTAGTGCTTCTGGAACTGGGTCGTCTCCTCGTGCGGCCGGGCCAGGATGATCGACGCAGCGTAGGTGATGAGGCCCGGGTTCTCCATCGCGCCGATGAAGCTGGGGATGACGACGCTGTCGAGCTTCTCGTACGGATACGGCATGTCGAAGTAGCGCTCGAGGCCGTCGATGATCTCGCCGGTGGCCTTCCGCGCGTAGCGGGTCTCGGCGGCGCGCCCCCTCGGCACCGCGATGCGCATCGGCGTCCGCTTGCGCCCGGCCGTGCCGATGTCGACCAGGTCGAACGGCCCGACCGCGAGCGCGACCAGATAGCTGGGCAGGGGCCGGGTCTTGCGGAACACGACCGTGCGCGTGCGCGCTCCGGCCTGGCCGGGCGACTCTTTCTCGACCGGCGTGTTGGACAGCGCGACCATCCCGTCGGGGACGTGCAGGGTGAGCTGCCAGGGGACCTTGAACGTCGGCTCGTCGAAGCAGGGAAACGCGCGGCGCGCGCCGGTCGCCTCGAACTGCGAATAGAGGTAGGTGCGGCCGGCTTCGGTCTGGCGGAACAGACCCTCCTGGTCCCTGGTGGGCAGCTGGCCGGTGTAGTCGATGCGGATCGTCGCCTTGCCGGGCGCGAGCGGCCTGGGCAGGGTCAGGCCGAGGAACTCGCCGCGCAGGACCGGCCGGGCCGCGACCTCGCGGCCAGCCTCGTCGCCGGCGCGCACGGTCGCGCTCGCGACGGCGAGCTGCTTGCCGTGCATCCAGACGATCTGCGTGGGTCGCCGCACGTCCACGGCGATGGTGACGGCGCCGTGGAAATCCGGCCGAGCGGGGTCGAGGGTGAGGTCGAGCTGGTACTCGAGCGGCACGACGCTGCCGTCGAGGCGCAGCGCCGGCGCGGCGGGCGCGGGGGGACGCCCCGCTTCCACCGCGGCGGGCGCGATGGCGGGCGCACCCGACTCGGCGCCGCTGCATGCGACCGCAGCGAGCGGCGCCGCGAGCGCGATGGTGAGGGCGAGGAGCGCCGACAGCGAGTGCCGCCGGCGCCGATCCGTGATCTGACTCATGCGTGGACTCCCGTTGCCAGGCGCAGAACGGCCCGGCGGCAGAGATGACGTCACCACTTGCCGATACCTGTCGAACACGAGGCCGGTTACCTAGCAACGTGGATGCCTGGTTTCATGCACGCGTGCGTGCATGGCAGGTCGGGTGGCTTGGCGGCGCGATGTCCGCCCGGGCAGACACAGGTGACCGGATCCGGGGAACGAGTGTCCGGACGCGGGCACTCCCGCCGGCCGCGCCGCCAACGAGCCTTCCGCGTTTCGACCGGCGGTGTTCCTCTTCCTCGAGACGCGTCGGAGTAGGCTGCTGGAGGACGTGGCCGATGGGGCCCGAGGAACGCGAAATCCGCGAGATTCATTCGACCTGGATCGATGCAATCAACGCCGGCACACTGGCCCGCTTGCTGACCTTGATGGCGGACGACGTGGTGTCACCGTGTACCGCAAGCAGCCCGACGGCCGATGGCTCCTGGCCCATGGTCACCGTCGGCACGCCGCTGGCTCGAGGACCGACGGGGCCAGGAGGATGATCATCTGATCGCGGACCGGGCGGCGGAGCGGGCGAGGATGGGCGGGGGTGACGGCGATGGCGCCGCGCGCGGCTTCGCGGGCGAGGCTCGAGCGAGAGCGGCCGAGCTGAGTCGCCAGGAGGTGATCGAGGCGCAGGCGGCAGGGGTGGCGCATGTCGATGCGGACCCGGGCGCCGGCGGCTCGGGCGCGGGCGCGGGCGAGGTCGCCCGATGTCTGGTCGATGCGGACCTGCTCGGCCGCGACGGTTCGGGCGCCGGCGCGGGACAGGATCTCCGCGTCGAAGGCGCAGGCGCGGGCGGTCTCGGGGTCGTTGCGAGTCATGCGCTCGAACAGGTCGGGGTCGATGTCGCCGTGATGAGTGCGCGTGAGGATGGTGAGGTTCCAGGTCGCGTCGCAGGTCTCGCAGCGGCAGACGAGCCACACGTCGATGCGCTGCTTGTTCGCGTTGAGGCGGAAGCGATCGGTCGATGCGAAGCGGCGGTCGCCGCAGTGCGGGCAGTGGCGGTGGATGCGCGGGGTGGTGAGCGGCGTGATGCGCCAGACGACCGGCTCCATCCGGTCGGGTCGGTGCGAGACAGCCATGGCAGGCCTCCTGTCGGAGAGCGCTGCGCAGAGGCGTGACGGACCTGTGCCTCAAGCCCACGCGGGCGGCGAGCGGGCAGCGAAGCGCCAGGCCTCGGCCCGCCGCTGCGCGCGCGATCGAATCCAGCTGGTGGAACGACGGCTCGGGTGCGGTCAGTGACCGCGCCCGCTCTTCGGCGGCCGCCTTGCGGGGCGGCGCCGGGCGCTGCGGTGGACTACGAGGGCTGGCTCAGTGCTGAGGCATCCGCTGCCGGCGATTCTGCCACGGGCCGCGCGCGCGCAACAGGCCTGGCATACCGGGACGCCCACCGCGCGTCGCTCCTCAGTCTGCCGGATCCGGGTCGCCCGGCATCGCGTCGACGGCCTGGCGCCGGAGCAGGCGGCGGACCTGGGAACGTGACGTGGCCAGCGCGCGGGCCACGGCGGTGATGTTGCCCTGGTGGAGCTCCATGAGCGTCGCGATGCTCGGGCGGGGCCGGGCCGGCGCGACCTGGGTGGGCGTCGGGCCGGCCCCGAGCTGGATCTCGCGCGGGAGATGGACGACATCGATGTCGTCGCCGCCGGCCAGGAGGATCGCGGCGGACAGGCAGGACTCGAGCTCGCGGATGTTGCGCGGCCAGCTGTAGTGGACGAGGGCGCGGGTGGCGCGCGGGGTCAGGCGCACTCGTTGCGGATCGGGTGCGACTCGCTGCAGGAGGCGGGAGACCAGGAGTCCAAGGTCCTCGCGCCGCTCGCAGAGGGGCGGTAGGTGCACCGTGAGTCCGGCCAGGCGCGCCAGGAGATCCTCGCGGAAGCGGCCGGCCTCCACCTCGGCCCAGAGATCGCGGTTGGTCGCCGCAACGAAGCGAACGTCCACCGGCACCGGATCGCTCTCGCCGACCGGCACCACCTCGCGCTCCTGCACGACCCGCAGGAGGCTGGCCTGCGCCGCGGGCGAGAGCTCGCCGATCTCGTCGAGAAAGAGGGTGCCGTCCGCCGCGCTGCGCACGGTGCCGGCCCGGCTCTCGCTCGCCCCGGAGAAGGCGCCGCGGCGGTGCCCGAACAGGGTCGACTCGACCAGGTTGGCCGGGATCGCGGCGCAGTTCACCGCCACGAAGGCGCCGGAGCGGCCCGACAGATCGTGCGCGGCTCGCGCCACGACCTCCTTGCCCACGCCGGTCTGGCCCATGAGAAGGATCGAGAGCCGCGAGCGCGCGATCCGCTCGATGGCGGCGAAGCTGGCGGCCAGCGAGGGGGAGAAGGTGGCCAGGGGCGAAAGCGCCGGCCCGGCGTCCCCGCGGGGACCCGGGCCGACCAGCCGGAAGAGAAAGCACGCGCAGCCCACGTCGATCCGGTCGCCGTCCGACAGCGCGGCTCGCGGACAGCGAGCGCCGTTGAGCGCGGTGCCGTTCTTGGACCCGGCGTCTTCCACCAGCCAGTCGCCCTGCGGCGAGCGGACCAGCCGCGCGTGCTCGCTCGAGACGTGTCGATCGGGGAGCGTAATGGAGAGAACGCGATCCGCGTCGCGAACCGTCTGCCCGCCGAGCTCGTCGCCCCGGCCGATTGTCACCCGGTCCACATCGGCGAGCGAGAAGCGCAGGGTCGGGCCGAGCGGCGAATCGCCGCGCAGGACAAGGAACACGGCCGGATGCGCGTCGTCAGCCAGGCTCGCCCCTCCGTCGGTCATCGAGACCGTTCCATCCACCACCATGGATCTCGCTCCTCGCTCCCCGTCCGTCGCGACGCGTCTCGAGCCACCATACTACGGGCCGACCGCAGCCGTGATGCGGCGCGCATCACGGTCGACTTCGGTCGATCATCGATCGGTACATCGTCGCGCGGCGAGCGCGAGCTGCCGGCGGGCGGCACGAGGATCTCGGGTATCCTGCCTGCGCCGATGGAGATCCAGGATCCGCCGCAGGGAGGCAGCGAGCACGCGTTCCCGGAGACGGTCTCGTTCGACTCGCGCGATGCGCTGTCGGACGAGCCGGCGGCGCTCGATCGCGGCTCGACCGTCGACCGCTACGTCATCCTCGAACAGGTGGGGGGTGGCGCGATGGGGGTCGTGTACGCGGCGTACGATCCGAGACTCGACCGGCGGGTCGCGCTCAAGTTCCTGAGGCAGTGCCCGGCCCGCGCGAGCGTCCGCCGGCAGCGGCTCGTGCGCGAGGCGCAGGCGATGGCGCGCCTGTCGCACCCCAACGTGGCGGTCGTCTACGAGGTCGGCGCCGTCGGCGACCACATGTTCGTGGCGATGGAGTTCGTCGACGGCGTCGATCTGCGCGCCTGGCTGCAGGCGGCGTCGCGATCGCGCGCCGCGATCGTGGAGCTCTTCATCGCCGTGGGTCGCGGGCTGGCTGCGGCTCACGCCGCCGGTATCGTCCACCGCGACTTCAAGCCGGAGAACGTCCTGGTCGACCGGCAAGGCCGGGCGCGGGTCACCGACTTCGGCATCGCGCGCGTGACCCGGGAGGGCGACGAGCAGGCGGCCGGTCGGCCGGAGCTGGCTGCGGATGCCGCCCCGGCGGACGGTTCGTCGCGCTCGCTGACCGTCACCGGCGCCGTGCTCGGGACGCCGTCGTACATGGCGCCCGAGCAGCACCTGGGCACCGCGGCGGACGCCCGCGCCGATCAGTTCGCGTTCTGCGTGGCCCTGTACGAGGCGGTGACCGGCCTGCGTCCGTTTCGCGGCAGCAGCTCCGCCGAGCTGCTCGATGCGATCGTGACGCGTCGCCGCATCGAGTCCGAGATGCCCCGGTGGCTGCGCGCCGCCCTCCTGCGCGGGCTCGAGCCCGACCCGCGCGACAGGTGGCCCGGCATGGACGCGCTCCTCGCGGCGCTGGCGCGGAGGCCCGATCGGCGTCGGCGCCGCTGGTTCGCGGGCGGCGCTGTGGCCGCCGGGGTCGGCCTCCTGGCCTGGTCCCTGCTCGCAGAGAGCCGGCAGATCGAGCCGTGTCCGCCGGCGCGCGACCGGGTGGCTGACATCTGGGCTGCCCCTGTGCGCGAGCGCGTGCGCGCCACGTTCCTGGCGACCGGCGCGCCAGGTGCTCGCGCGGTGTTCGAGCGGGCAGATCGCGCGCTCCAGGAGCGCGTGACGAGCTGGGTGACCGCACATCGCGACGCGTGCCGGGCCACGCGCGTGAGCGGCGAGCAATCGGAGGCGCTGCTCGATCTTCGCATGCAGTGCCTCGAGCGCGCCCGCCGCCAGATCGCGGCACTTCCCGCTCTGTGGTTGGAGCAGGTGAACCTCAACGATGCGGTCAAGGCTGCGCTCACCGTCGGCGAGCTGGATGCATGCGGGGACGCCGATTCGCTGACCGCGGTGGTTCCCGCTCCGCGCGATCCAGAGGGAGTCCGTGCGCTGGAGTCGCTGCGGCGCGCGCTCGACCGGGTCGCGGCGCTCCAGCGGGCTGGACGGCTCGCGGATGCTCTCGCGCCGGCGCGCGAGGCCATCGCGCGGGCGAGGAGGCTCGGCTACCCACCCATCCTGGCCGAGGCTCTCCACCGCGGCGGCCAGCTCGAGATCGACTCCGGCGACTTCGAGGTCGGGCTGGCGCTCCTGCACGAGGCATTCCGCGCGGCCAGCGAGGCGCACGACGACGCGCGCGCGGCGACGACCATGCGCCTGGTCCTCTATTACAGCGCCATGACCAGCAAGCACCTGGCCGAGACCGACGTCCTGTCGAAGGTCGCCGAGGCGGCGGTGGCGAGAGTGTCCCGCCACGACGACCTCATGGCGGATCTGCTCGGCACGCAGGGCGTGGTGGCGCA
>DATFRY010000584.1:0-18839 GCA_035262925.1 Kofleriaceae bacterium
CGCGGCCTCGACTTCGCGCACCAGCACGGCGTGGTCCACCGCGACGTGTCGCCGTCCAACATCCTCATCAGCCGCGCCGGCGAGGTGAAGATCGCCGACTTCGGGATCGCCCAGGCGGCCGGCGACCGGCGCGCGGCGGCGGCCGACCGCCGGCGCATCATGGGCAAGTGGCGCTACATGTCGCCGGAGCAGGCGCGCGGCGAGCCGCTCGGCACGCGCTCGGATCTGTTCTCGGCCGCGGCGGTGTGGTTCGAGCTTTTCACCGGCGAGAAGCTGTTCCCGGGCGATGAGGCCGACGCCATCATCGACAACATCTGCCGCATGCCGATCCCGCCCGCCTCGGAGCAGCGCACCGGGCTGCCGCCGCGCCTCGACGAGGTCCTGCAGCACGCCCTCCAGCGCGATCCGGCGGCACGACCCGACAAGGCGGCCGAGGTGCTGCGCGCGCTGGTCGAGATCAGCTACGAGTCGAGCATCGTGGCCACCGCGCTCGACGTGGCGGGCGCGGTCAACCAGGCCCTGGAGCCGGCCTCGCACCTGGCGGTCGGCAGCGTGCCGCCCAAGGCGCTCGACGACCTCATCCGCCAGCAGCTCCTGCCGGTCGACGACCCGTCGCGCCGCACCGCGGTGGGGAACCGGCCGGTCGACGCGGCCGGAGAGGGCGCGCCGGCAGCCGGCGGAGAGGCCGCCGACGCCGGCGCCGGGGCGCGCGCCAGCTCGCCCTCGGCCGGCGCGCCGGCGGGAGACACGACCGGTGTCACCCTGGTCCGGCGCGGCGTCGATCCCGACGGCATCACGCACTGGGAGCTGCACGGGGATGCGGACGGCGCGGACGACGACGGCGACGACGATCGGCACACGATGGCCGCGGTGCCGTCGGCGCTGCGCACCGGCAGGCGGCCCAGCGCGCCGCCGCCGGTGTCCGCGATCGGGGACGAGGAGGGCGACGATGGCGAGCTGAAGCCGCGGCGGGCGCGGCGGATCGCGCTGGCCGCGCTGGTCGGCACCACTCTCCTCGGGGGAGGCGCGGTCGCGGCCTGGCGGCTGTCCGCGCCAGGCCCCGCGAGGCCGGCCGCCGGCCAGCCCGCGCCCGCCGCCGCCGGCCACGGCGAAGGGGCCGAGGCCGCTCGCCTCGCCACTCTGGTGGTCGACTCGATCCCGCGCGGCGCGCGCGTGCTGCTCGACGGCCAGCGCCTCCCGGTCAGCACGCCGACCTCGGCCGAGATCGCGCCCGACGTCGCCCACCGGGTCGAGCTCGAGCTCGAGGGCTATCACCGCTGGAAGGACGAGCGAGTCAGCGCGACCCCGGGCGAGAACGTGCGCATCGTGCCGGCGCTGGTCGCACAGCGCGCCTCGCTCACCGTGTCGACCAGACCGCCCGGCGCGCTCGTCGTGCTGGACGGCGAGGAGCTGGGGCAGACGCCGCTCCACCGCGACGATCTGCGGCCCGGCCACGCCCGCCAGCTCAGCCTGCGCAAGCAGGACTACAAGCCCATCACGCTGGCGATCGACCTCACCGAGCAGGACCGGGTCGAGATCGAGCGCCGCCTCGAGTCGGCCATCGTCTATGGCCACATCAAGATCCACATTCGCGAGAGCTGGGCCGAGGTCAGCCTCAGCGGCCGCGGTGTGGGCCGGGCGCCCGGAATCCTGCGCCTCCCGGTGGGCCACCACCGCCTGCGCCTGTTCAATCCGTTCAGCAAGCGCGAGCGCACCGTCGCGGTCGACGTCCTGGCCAGCGAGGTCAAGCAGTACGACTTCGAGCTGTAGAGCCCGTGGCCGGCGCGGGCGCGCCGGGATCGGAACCAGGCTGCGACTGCGACCCTCGATGCTGCGATCCGGCGGCCCGGTCTGTCAGGCCTTGCGCGGCGCGCGGCGCGGCGCCAGCTCGACCGTCACGTCTCCTCCGCGCACCACGCTCTGGCAGGCCAGGCGCACCTTGGTCAGGAAGTAGACGTTGCCGAGGTGCTTCTCCTCCTCCTTGTTGAAGGCGGACAGGAACTCGGCGCCGGAGACCACGCGCACGCGGCACAGCCCGCAGGTGGCGCGGCCCACGCACGCTGTCTCGATCGGCACTTGATGGCGGCGGCCGACCTCGAACAGGTTGTCGCCGTCTTCGCACTCGACGGTGATGCCGGCCGGCAGGAAGGTGATGCGCGGCATCCGCCTCCTCAGCGCGCGCGCGACACCGCCGGGTGTCCGGCGACCCAGAAGCGGAGCGGGGCCGGCGCCCACTCGCCGGCGTAGTCGATGCCGACCCGCGGGCCGCGCGCCACCCGCTCCGACGCCACGCGCGCGCCCCTGGCCAGGAACAGATCGGCCGACGCGGTGAGGTCGACGCCGTTGTGGCGCGCGCGCGTGATGCCGAGCGCGCGGCACAGCTTGCCGGGCCCGGTCGCCGCGCGCTTGCCGCCGTCGATGCCGCGCGCCGGATCGATCGCGCGCACCAGCACCGCCTGGCCCTCGCCCTCGCGGCCGGTCACGATGTTGAACATGTCGTACATGCCGTAGATGAGATAGACGTACGACACCCCGCCGGGCCCGAACATGACGGCGTTGCGCGAGGTGGGGCCGAAGCGCGCGTGCGACGCCTTGTCATCCGGGCCGAGGTACGCCTCGGTCTCGACCACCATGCCGGCCCGGCCGCCACACACGAGGAGCTTGCCGAGCAGCGCGCGCGCCACCACCTCCGACGGGCGCGAGAAGAACCGCCGCGACAGCCGGTCCATCACCATCCCCCTGCTTTAGCACTGTTCAGCAGGCCGCGGGGACGAGCCGTCCCTCGTCGATCTCGCGCAGGAGACCGGCGAAGCGCGCGTCGCCGGCCAGCGCGTCGGTGAGCTCGGAGACCGCGCGGCGATAACCGCCGCGGTCGAGCACACCCTGCAGCAGGCGAAAGCGCAGGAACAGGAGCGCGGTCTGCACCACGTCGGACAGGCAGTAGTCCTGGATGCGGGGCAGGAGCCCGGCCTTGAACATGCCCTCGATCTGCGATCCGTCGACGCCGTTCTTGCCGGGCAGCCCGATGAGCCGCGCGAGCGCATCGAGCGAGCTCGAGCGCGCGGCGCCGTGGTCCGCCAGCCAGTCACATAGATCGATGTGCCCCTCGCCGCTGTACCGGTGGCGCAGCGATCGATCGCGGTAGTACCAGGGCATCGGCACGCCGCAGTGAAGAGATCTCAAGGCCAGGACCGGCATGTCGAAGGTGCGGCCGTTGTAGGTGACCAGCGCCGGCCGGTGGCGGCCCACGAACTGCGAGAAGTCCTCGAGAAGGCTCCGCTCGTCGCCGGGCATGCCCGCCGGTCCGATCGCGTCCTCGCCGATGAGGCCCAGCCGCTTGAGCCGGTAGGCATGGTCGAGCCACAGGCACCCGATGACGATGACCCGGTGAGCGTAAGTAGGCGGAAAGGGACGGTCCAGACCTCCGGGGCCGAGCGGCACGTCCGGGCAGGTCCAGAGCTCCTCGTCCGGGACCGTCTCGATATCCAGCACGAGGTAGCTCTTGGGCGGGCGGGCCACGAAATCAGCCTAGAGTCGCGGTCTGACAGAGCTGTGGCGCAGCCTCCTTGTTGTGGCCGGCTTCCGGGCAATAATGCTCCGATGCATCCGGGGTTCGTCCGCACGGCCGGTCTCGTCCTCGCAGCCGGTCTCGGGCTGGTCGTCGCAAGCGGCAGCTCGCTGCGCGAGGCGGCGGCCCAGTCCGGGTCCTCGTGTCGCGTGGTCCAGATGGAGATGACGCCGACCGCCGACCTCCAGATCGTGGCGTGGGTCGAGGACCCGGACGGCACCTATGTCGCCACCGCCTTCATCACGCGGACGACCGGCAGCTACGGGCTCGGCAACCGCCCCGGCATCATGGAGTTCGACAGCGGACCGCTCTGGCCCTACGGCCGCCGCACCACCACCTTCCCGGTGTGGGCCGGCCGCCACGGCATGAGCTGGCCCATGGTCCTGTTCCAGGACACCCAGGACCGGCAGCTCTCGCATCCGCTGGCCCAGTCGTCGCGCGAGCGCTTCTACTGCCGGCCGACCAAGCCCGAAGAGCCGCTGTGGGACGCGACCTCGTGCGCGAGCACGGTCTACACCGACAAGGGCAGGCTGAGCGAACTGATGAGCAGCCCGTACCCGCCGCGCAGCGACATCGAGTTCGACCCGGCCAAGGACGATCCGTCGGTCGAGGACATGGCGCTGCTCAACCCGTTCGACTCGGTGTCGCAGGCGACGCCGCTCGGGGAGGCGCCGTTCGCGGCCAGCTGGGCGGTCCCGACGGAGATCCCGGCCGGCGAGTACGTCCTCTGGCTCGAGGTGTCGCGCGAGTTCGACCAGAACGCGTCCTACGACTATCCGTCGCCCCAGGTCGCGTGGTCGGACTACGGCGAGCCCTACCGGGGACAGCCGTCGGTCCTCTACAAGATCGACTTCACGCTGGGCACCGACCGCACCGTGGCCAGCACGCTCGACTACGTCGGCTACGGCGACCCGGACGGGCTCGACGGCGAGATCCGCCCGCCCGACGCCACCATCACCGCCGACGTGCCCGGATCCGGATCGTCGCGCCTCCTGATCACGACCGACGGCGCGGACATGTTCCGCGTGCGGGTCTCGGCGTTCGGCTCCGACGACGAGAGCGGGCCGCAGTCTCCGGGTGAGATCGAGGTGACCGACGTCGAGCCCACCACCGTGTCGGCGCGCTTCGCCGCGCCGGGCGACGACGGGCTCGACGGCACGGTGGCCGGCTACGAGGTGCGCTACCTGGCCACCGGCGGCGAGATCGGCGAGGACAACTTCGACCAGGGGGTGCTCGCCGACTTCGACGCGCGCATCGTGGCCGGCGGCGACGAGCAGGAGATCGCGGTCAACGAGCTGGTGCCGCGCACCAGCTACTCCATCGGCGTGCGCGCCTACGACGAGTGCTCCAACGTTGGCCCGGTGCGCGTGTTCGAGGTGACCACGCCGCGGCCGCGCGCGGGCGAGGTGGACGCCTGCTTCGTGGCCACGGCGGCCTACGGGACCATGCTGGCCGGCGAGGTGTCGGCCCTGCGCGGCTTCCGCGACGTCGCGCTGCGCACGCACGTGCCCGGCGAGCTGGCGGTCGAGGGCTACTACACGTTCGGGCCGATGCTGGCGAAGGTGATCGCGCCGTCGGAGACCCTGCGGCGCGCGGCCCGCGCTGCCCTCGGGCCGGTGGTGTCCGAGCTCCACGCAGCCGGGTTCTGACCCGGCTCGACTCGACTCGAGTCGACGACTACGGCGAGTCGGAGGCGACGGCTGCGCTGCCGCCGAGCTCGCCGTCGATGGGCTCGGGCGCGTCCTCGCCGCACATGCGCAGGAGCGGCACGGTCGCGGCCAGCGAGAGGGCGTAGCCGTCGGCGCCCGTCCCGTCGCCGCAGAAGCCGGAGAAGGTGATGTCGCCGGCGAGCGCGCGCTCGCGATCGATGTCGAGGTCGCACCCGTCGGACGCATTGGCCGTGAGATCGATCAGCAGCACCCGATCGGCGTCGTCGAGCGGGATCGCCGCCGCGTCGATGAGATCGGGCCGCGGCAGGCACAGCGTGATGAAGCCGCTCGCGCCCGACGGCGAGGTCTGCACGCCCTGGATGCTCAAGCTGGTCGGGCCGGCTCCGCCGGGCGGCGTGCAGTCGTTGTTGGCCGACGAGCGGAGCTGGCCGAAGCCGCTCGCGTCGGCGTCGCCGGCGGCGAGCGTGATGCCGTCGGCCGGTGCGTCGCCCGGGCCGCACACCCCCGCGTCACTGCCGGCGTCGGCGCCGCCGGCATCGCCGGCATCGCCGGTATCGTCGTCGTCGCCCCCGCATGCCGCCACCAGCGCGAGGCCGGCCGCGAGCGCGAGCGCCGGCGCGCGCGCCCGCCGGCGCTCAGTACTCGAACGGGACGCTGAGGGCGAGCTGTGCTGCAACCGCGTTTCCATAATATGTGCTCTGGTCGATGTACTCGAAGCCGACCTGGGCCCGCGCCCCGTTCAGGAAGCCGCTGTCGATGCCGAACAGGGAGAGGGCGACCTCCAGCTTGCCGCCGACCGTGTGCGTGGTCAGCCGGCCGAGCTTGGCGTCGTCGGTCAGGAAGGGCTCCACCGCCGGATCGGCGCTCTCGTAGATCGACTTGTAGAAGTCGGCCGCGCTCTGGTGGTGGAGGCGATAGCGCAGGTGCACGTCGATCTCCGGCGTGAGCTCCTGGACCACGCGCAGCTCCGGCGTGTGGCCGACCACGCCCCAGTCGTCGACGTAGAAGCGATACGAGCCGATCAGGGTCGAGCGGGTGCGCGGCACGAATCCGCGCAGCGCGGCCTCGACGGCGTGGCGCGTGCGCGTGTCGGGCACCCGCTCAGGCTCCAGGCCGCCCCCCGCCGCGACCGAGCGGTACGGGTTCTCCTGGAAGCCGTCGAGGTGGGCGATGTCGTAGGTCAGCTGGCCCATCAGGTCCGGCCCCAGCACCTGGGTCACCGACAGCGACGCCAGGCTGGTGTAGAGCACGCCCTCGATGGGCTGGCTGATGTCGGTCTGCGCGCCGGCGTTGGACACCGAGTCGCGCCCCCCCGCCAGGTTGAGGCCGAGGATGGTGTTGCGGTCGGCCAGCTCCATCTCTCCGCGCAGGTGGACCAGCGCGCTCTGGTAGTCCGACTCGCTCGACAGCCTCGAGCCGCCGCCGAAGCGGAGCGCGCCGAAGCGGTGGAGGTACGACGCGCCGGCCTCGAAGCGGTTCTCGTTGAACGCCTGGCCGGCGGCGCCGGCGGCGACCGACGCCGACGAGATCGAGTCGAGCAGCACGTGGGCGTCGAGCTCGCCGTGCTGGCCGACGTCGAAGCGCGCGTCCATCATCGGCTGGGTCACGCGGGTCGATCGCTCCTTGTAGTAGGCGCCGCGCACGGTCACCTCGCCGCCGCCCGAGGCCGCGTGCTCGCCGGCGGCGAGCGCGAGGACCGCCGCCGCGGCGGCCAGTCGCGAGAATGTCAGTTGCAACCGCAGCCTCCGCCCGCCTCGCCGGTGCCGCCGTCGGCGCCCTCGCGCGAGCCGCGCGCGTGCTGCTCGAAGCGCGTCTCGCCCGGCTGCCTGTCGCCGACCATGCTTCGCCGCGCCAGGTCCTCGCGCTGGTATGGCTTGACCCGGGCGCAGCCACCGGCGGCCGCGCCGAGCGCGACAGCTAGCGCGATGATCACCGTGCTTCGCACCGGCACACCTGTATATCGCGGATCGGGCGCGGCGGAAATGGCCGGAGCCGCCGGGTCGGGCCGGCGGTGGCAGGCTTGTCGCTTTGCTGCCGCGCTCCGTGCGTGGTATTCCAGCGGCCCATGTCACGGAGCGTTTCGGCCTTCCGGCTGGTCGCTGCGGCCGTGCTCTTGTCCGGGTGCGGCGGCGCACAGAGCGAGCCGGCTTCTCCGACACCCGCTCGCTCCGAGGTCCTGCCCGAGGACCAGTCGTTCTCGGCCAGGCCGATCGAGATCCACGGCATCGCGTTCGTGCCCGAGGCGCTCGAGCACCCCGCCATGCCCGCCGGCCCGGCGCGCGGGCGAGCGACACTCGATCAGCAGCGCAAGAGGGTGGCGGGGCGGTCGAGGCCGGCGGCGGCCGACGTCGAGCGGCTGGTGGGCCTGCTGTGGGACGAGGCCGACAGCCTGAAGAACACTGGCGCCGAAAAGGACACCGACGCCGACAAGGAGCGCGCGCTGCGCGAGGAGGGGCGCACGGCGCTGCGCAGCCTGCGCGCGCAGTCGCCGGGCAAGACCGACGAGATCGCGCTGCAGATGCTGGTGAACGCCGAGGTGTGGCTGGGCGACGACGCGGCCGCCGCCTCCGCGCTCGAGGAGCTTTCGGCCCGCTTCCCCGACGGCGAGGGGCAGACCGGGCGGCGCGCCTATCTGGCCTACCTCTACCTGCGCACGCACAAGCTGGCCGACGCCACCAACCTGACCCGGGACTGGAAGCCGGATCGCGAGAGCGACGTGGGCGCCTACGTGCTCGCCTGGGTCGCGTTCGTGGGCGGCGACCAGGACCGCGCGCGGCGCGCCATCGCCACCGCGGCCGCGACCTGGAAGGACGACCGGAGCCGCGCGGACGTGGAGCGCGACCTGGTGCTCATCCTCGCGCGCAGCGGGACCGATGTGGCCGAGGCGGCGCGCCTGGTCGGCGAGGCCGCGGCCGGCGACGCGCAGCGCCGCTACGTGTGGATGTTCAAGCTGTCCGAGGCGTACAAGTTCGCCGGCGACTACGACGCGGCGTCCCGCGCCCTCGACGTCATCGTCGACGAGCTGGCCCGGGAGGCCAGGGACCCGGTTCCGGCCGACGATCTGGTCGGGTTCCGCTACCGGCAGGCCGACTACGCGTTCCGGCTCAACCGGCCGGGCGAGGCGGCCGAGCGGGCGATGCAGGCGCAGAAGCAGCTGGCCGCGTGCGGGGCGAAGTGCCCGGACGACACCTCGCAGGCGGTCATGGAGCGCATCCTCAAGCTCGCGCAGTTCTCGCACACGGTGTACGCGAAGTCGCTCGACAGCGCGCACTACGACGCCGCGGTGGCGCTCTACCAGCACTACATCGCGATGCCCGGCCGACCCGACGTGGAGGCGGCGCGCGGATATCTCAGCAGCCTGCAGGAGACGCGCGCCACCGCCGAGCCCGGGGCGGGCAAGCACGACCAGGACGTGCTGCTCAACTACTTCTGGGCGCGGCGGGAGGTGGTGGCCGCGTGCTACGAGAAGCAGCTCCTGGCCGAGCCGACGCTCGACGGGGCGCTGACCTTGACCATCGAGATCGACGCGCGCGGCGCGGTGACCGGCGCGAAGAGCGAGCCGGGGGCCGGCGCCGCGGGCCTGGCAGCGGTGGCCGGATGCGTGGTCGAGCGCGCGCGGGCGTGGACCTTCCCGACCAGGACGGTGCCGGGCAAGACGACGCTGGTGGCCCCGCTCCAGTTCAAGCTGCAGCAGCCGGGCGACGTGAGCACGCCGGCGCCGCCCGCGAAATCGGGGCCGGACGACGGCCAGGCGCCGGCCGGCCAGGCACCGGCCGGCCAGACACCGGCCGAGCAGACACCGGCGCAGAAGCCGCCGGCGCAGAAGCCGCCGGGCTGACCCGCGGCTCCCGCGGCTCCCTTCACCCGCGCTGGCGTCTGCGCGAGCGCGAGCGGCCGCCGCCGCGGCGGCGGGTGTCCTCGGCCGACGCCACCGCGCGCGGCGAGGCGCCCGGATGCTCGAGCACCGCGAGTCGCGCGTACTCGTCGGCGAAGCGCTCCGCGATCGCGCCCCGCACCTCGGCGCCGGGCGCCACGTCGCGCTCCCTGGTCTGGCGATAGGCCTCGAGCTCGAGGTAGCAGGCGCCCATCCGCCCGGCGCGGTGCGCGGCAGCCGCCGCGTTCCAGTGGTGGAGCGGCTGCTCGGGCTCGAGCCAGGTCGCGCGGCCCAGGCTGTCGAGCGCCGCCGCCGCGTCCGCCATCGCGAGCCGGCACAGGCCGAGCTGGGCGTGTCCCTCGGCGTCGTCCGGCACGTCGGCGACGTAGCGCTCGAGGAGCGGCAGCGCCGGCGCCGGCTCGCCCCGGGCCACCAGCCCGATCGCGCGGTCGAGCAGCGCGGCCAGATCCACCGCCGCCGGAGCGCGCGCCGTGCCCTCGAGGTGCTCGTCGTGCAGGCCCAGCACGTGGCGCCCGAGGTAGAACGGGCGGGGCAGGGCGTGGCCGGAGCGGACCGCCTGCCTGGCCGCCTCGATCAGAAAGCCGCGCGCGGTGTCGAGCGGGACCGACGCCAAGGCGAAGCCCTCGCGCTCGAGCGGCGCGACCAGCTCGCTCTCGACGGCGTCGAGGGTCAGATCCTCGGCATAGTGCGCGTCGAGCAGCAGCCCGCGCGGCGAGACCAGCGCGCACAGCGCCCGCCGGCGCGGCGGCCGCGATCCGGGCTGGCGCTCGCACACCAGGAGGACGCGGCGGCCGTCGCGGTGAGGGGCGGCGCGGCAGGACAGCGCGTCGCTCGGCCGTCGCCGCCAGCGCGGCGGCGACGCTGCCGGCGCGAGCTGGCGGGCCGCGGCCCGGCGCTGGCGCAGCTCGTGCCGGCAGGTGTCGTCGATCTCGTCGCGCACCAGCAGCTCCTCGACCAGGAGCAGGGCTGCCCCCGGATCGGCCTCGATGAGGTCGTCGAACAGGTCGAGCAGCTCGCGCTCGGACATCCCGTGGTCCGGGTCGAGCAGGTGATCGCCGGCGCGCGCCACGTCGGCCGGCGAGCCGAGGCAGAGCGCGAGGTCGCGCGACGAGCGCAGCCGCGCGCTCTCCGGGTCGGCCAGCGATGCGTCGTCGGGCGGCTCGGCTCCCAGCTCGGCAAGGAGCGCGATGGCTCGCAGCTTGCTCCGGTCGGATGCGCGCGCCCGCTGGGTCAGCGCCTCGAGCTCGACCACGATGCGCCCCTTCAGGTCCGGGTCGCGCGCGAGGTGAAACAGCAGGGCATGCGCCCAGGCCGCCCGCCTCTCGCGCTCACCGGCCGCGCCGTCGGCCACCGCGCCGCCACCGCCGTCACCCTCTGCGGCCGCGCCACCGTCGGCAGCGAAGTGGCGGTGGCAGAGCGGCAGCGCGATCGCACCCAGGCCGGCCGCCACGTCGAGGAGCTCCGCCTCGTCGTCTCGGAGACCATCGAAGCTGGCGCGCAGTCGCTGGAGTGCGAGGAAAGACCCTGAAACCACAGGGGATCGTGGCTGGCCAGCCTTCATCACTGACTATGCACTACGTTATATGTATGGTCGTTCCTGTCAAGCTGTATCTGCGCGTCAGACCAGGTTGGGCGGGCTGGCGGTCACCAGCTTGATGAACTCCTCGCGCGTGGCCAGCTGGTCGAGGAACACCCCGCGCACCGCGCTGGTCACGACGCGCGCCTCGTGCGTTCCGGAGCCGCGCGCCGCCATGCACAGGTGCAACCCCTCGATGTAGACCGCGGAGCCGTCGCTCTCGATCTCCTCGTGCAAGAGCCGGGCGAGGTTGTGGGTGAGGTCCTCCTGCAGGAGCGGCGCGCGCGCGAGCAGCTTCACGATGCGCGACAGCTTGGAGATGCCGAGCACCTTGCTGCGCGCGATGTACGCCACCGACACGCGATAGATGACCGGCAGGAGGTGGTGCGGGCAGCAGCCGAACGCGACGTTGTGCTTCGAGATGACCATCTCCTTGTAGGACGCGGGGAAGGTCTTGGTCAGCATGGCGGCGACCTGCTCCTTCACGTCCTCCTGATCGAGCAGGAGCTCGGCCAGCCCGCGCGCCGCCCGCGCCGGCGTGCCGTCGAGGTTGGCGTCCTCCTCGACGCGGTAGCCGAGCTCCCTCATGCCCTCGAGGATCTTCTCGTAGCCCTCTTCGAACTTCTGGAGAGCGGTCGTCTGTCTGTCCATCCTTGCAGCTCCTCGTGACGTCGTAGGATCGCGCGACTGGATGCGGCCACGCCGAGCGAGTCCAGGGTGCCGAGAGAATGCCACGCCACGCGCTCGTAGGCCTCGCCGGCGCCGAGCCCGGCGCGGCCGAGCCGCCCGCGCACGCGCCCGACGTGGACGTCGATCGCGAGCCGGCGGTGGCTGAGCACCTGGCGGTGCTGGAAAACCGGCTCCGGCGCGCGGTCCAGCTCCAGCCGCCCGCCGAGCGCGGCGAACATTGCCTCGAGCCGCACCCGGTCGGGCGCCTGCGGCAGCTCCCACAGCCCGCCGAACAGCCCGCGCGGCCGCCGGCGGGCCAGGAGCAGGCGTCCGCGGCGCTCGAGCCAGACCGCGCAGTGCGCGAGCAGCGGCTTGTCGGCGTCCGGGCGGCGCTTGCCGACGACCGGCAGCTCGGCGGTGCGCCCGCTGGCCCGCGCTGCGCAAAGATCGGCCAGCGGGCAGGCCTCGCAGCGCGGCGCTGCCGGCGTGCACACGTCCTGGCCCAGCTCCATGAGGCCCTGATTGAAGTCGCCGGGCCGCTCCTCCGGCACCAGCTCGCCGGCGACGCTCCACAGCCGGCGCGCGGTCGCCCCGGCCTTGATGTCGCCCTCGATCGCGAACAGCCGGGACAGCACGCGCGCGACGTTGCCGTCGACCAGGGGCTCGCGCCGGCCGAATCCGATCGAGGCGATGGCGCCCGCGGTGTAGCGCCCCACGCCGGGCAGGCTGCACAGCTCCGCCGCGGTGGCCGGCAGCGCCCCGCCGAAGCGCGCCACCACCTCGCGCGCCCCGCGGTGCAGGTTGCGCGCGCGCCCGTAGTAGCCGAGCCCGGACCAGGCGGCCAGGACCTCGTCGAGCGGGGCCGCGGCCAGGTCCGCCGCGCTCGGGAAGCGCAGCATCCAGCGCTCGTAGTACGGCCAGACCACCGCGATGCGGGTCTGCTGCAGCATCACCTCCGAGACCCAGATGGCGTACGGATCGCGTGTCCGGCGCCACGGGAGATCGCGGCGGTGCTCCGTGAACCACCGCACGACGCGCGCGGACACTTCGGATCGAGAGGGCAGGCCGAGATTCTGGCGCCATCTCCGACGCGAGGTCCACAGTCATGGTGACGCGCCGGGTCATCGCGCATGCGGAGAGAGATCGCGCGCGAGATGTGGCGAGGGACGGATCGCCGCGGGCCGAACGGGTTTAGCATTCGCCCGATGCGCCGCGACTGGCCGAGCCGTACGGCGGCCTCGATCCGCACGCCCGTGCCCGACGGAGCGCCGCGCGCCGACCGAGCGCGCTGCCTGATCCGGTGATGAAGTCCCAGTGGGTGAGTCGCGTTCGTCCAGCCATCTTGACGCCCAGCGACGCTGGGTCGGTGTGATTCCAAAAAAAGAGGAGTTGTCGCCATGAAGAAAACAGCATTGGCCTTGGGGCTCGGCTGCCTGTGGGCGCTCGCCGCCTGCATGCAGGACGCCGCCGATGAAGCCCCCGATGGATCGAGCGCGGGGGCGAGCGCGAGCGAGCGGCGCATCGACGTGGATGACGTGGCCGGGGTCCGGGCGGACCTCGGAGACTTCGCCGACCACGGCTCCAGACACCACCGCGATCTGAGCGCGTCGAGCACCACCGATCTGGCGGCCAAGCGCTACGTGGCAGCCGGCGACCGCGCCTACGTGATCGGCGCGGCCGACGGATCGTTCGCCCCCATGGGCTGGCACATCCACGGCGAGATGGGCGGCGTGTGGGCCCACCCGATCAAGCTCCTCGACGGCTACTGGTTCGCGCTCGACGGCACCTGGATGCCCGGCGCCGAGCGCTACACCACCGGGCTCGGCTTCTCGCAGCTCGAGTTCCCGGAGACCGACGGCCTGTCGGTGACCCGCACCGAGTTCTCGCCCGACGGCTCGCCGGTCGTGCTGATCGGCCTGCACGTGCGCAACACGCACGGCGGCGCGCGCGACGTCGCGCTCACCATGGATGTGCGCAGCGAGCTGATGGGCGCCTATCCGTGGGGCTGGACCATGCCCGGCGCCGGCGAGGCCAACGGCGCCGACGTGGGCAGCTTCGACGACCAGGGCCGCCTGGCGTTCTCGGAGGAGGGCTCGGCGTACCACGCGCTGGTCGGCGCGTCGCCGGCGCCGGCGACCGGCGACGTGAGCGACGACTTCTGGGGACCGGTGCCCGAGGCCAGCCGGCCCGACTGGGTCGAGTTCGGCAACGGCACCGGCGGTGAGCTCACCTGGAACCTGTCGCTCGGCCGCCACCAGGAGACCACCGTGTGGATCGCGGTGGCCGGCTCGCACGTCGCGGGCGACGAGGCCGACACCGCGCTGGCCGGCGCGCTGGCCCACCCGGACCAGCTCCTGGCCCAGAAGATCGACTCGCGCCGCGAGCTCCTGCGGCAGAGCCGGGTCGATCTCCCCGACGCCGGCCTCGACCTGGCGTTCGACTGGGCCAAGCTGAACATGGCCGACCTGCGCCGCACGGTGACCAACCTCGAGCTGCGCAACGTCGACGAGGGGCGCGCGTTCCCCGAGCCGGTGGCGACCCTGGCGTCGGCCAGCGGCGTCGGCGCCGGCTTCCCCGACTACCCGTGGCTGTTCGGCACCGACGGCGCGTACACCTCGTTCCCGCTGGTGGCCAGCGGCCAGGCGGCGACCGCGGTGAGCCACCTGCGCACCATCCGCGATGTGTCGGTCGCGCTCAACGGCGACACCGGCAAGGTCGTGCACGAGGTCGTCACCGACGGCTCGGTCTACTTCGGCTCCAACACCTCGCCCGGCAACTCGAACGAGACGGCGGAGTTCGCGGTCGCGGTCGACCTCCTGTGGCGCTGGACCGGCGACGACGCGTTCGCCGACGAGATGCTGCCGTTCATCACGCGCGGCGTGCAGCTCCTGTTCGGCACGCTCGACGCCGACGGCGACGGCTGGCCCGAGGGCTTCGGCATGGTCGAGCGCGGCGGCATGGGCTCGGAGAAGCTCGACGTGACCGCCTACACCTTCGAGGCGCTGGGCGCGCTCGAGCGCATCGCGTCGGCGCGCGGTGACGACGCCACCGCGGCGTGGGCCGCCGAGCGGGCCGCCGCCCTGCAGGCGGCGTTCGTGGGCGCCTGGTGGATGCCCGGCATCACGCGCTACGCCGACTCGCTGTGCAACGCCGGCGACGAGGCGGATCCGCCGCCCAACGCGGTCAACGTGTGCACGGCGCCCGACACGCAGCTCCAGCAGCAGCACTGGATCAACGCCACGCCGATGGAGGTGCGCCTGGGCCCGACCGATCTCGCCCACGCCGCGCTCGACTCGATCGAGACCGAGCTGACCGCTCCCTGCGGCCTGTACCACACCGGCCCGGGCGGCGGCCCCGACGGCGCCGGCGAGCTGAAGTGCTGGACCCTGCCCACGTCGGTGATGGCGGTGGCCGAGGCCAACTACGGCCGCCTGGGCCCGAACCAGGCCATCCTGTTCATGGACTCGATCGCGTCCCTGCTCGACCTCGAGACCCCGGGCGCGCTGCCCGAGATCGCGCCCAGCCCCGACTACGATCCGTTCGCCGACTTCCGCGATCGGGCCATGTTCCAGCAGGCCTGGTCGGCCTACGGCGTGCAATGGCCGGTGGTGCACAGCATCCTGGGCATCGATCCCAACATCCCGGCCGGCGAGCTGTCGGTGGTCCCGCAGATCCCGGACGGCTGGCCGGGCGCATCGATCGCGAACCTGCGCGTGGGCGACGGCGATGTCGCGGTCAACGTTCGTCGTCACGGCCACCGCTTCGTGACCGAGGTCGAGGCGCCGCAGGGCCTGAGCCTCACCATCGGCTACGCCCTCCCGGCCGGCGCCGAGGTCGGTCGCGTGCGGCTCGACGGGCATCGTGTCGACTTCGACGTGGTCGACACCACGCGCGGTCGCGAGGTGCACGTGACGACGACGTCGTCGTGCCACCACACGCTCGAGGTGTCGGCCGACTGACGGAGACCAGAACGACAGAGGCCAGAACCGCCGCGAGCGCCGGGTCTGCGCATCTGCTGCAGCATCACCGCAGCGTCACATGCGGCACAGACCGGCGCTCGCGGGCGGCGTAGCATCGCCGCGCGTGCAGTCTCATCGCCCTCGCGCTCCCGCCGTGGCCGCGCTCGTCGGGTCGATCGCGGCGCTCTCCGCGGCCGCGTGCTCCTTCGACCCGTCGAGCCCGGGCGCCGCAGAGGGCGACGGAGCGCCGGCGATGGAACCTGGCGGCGCGGTCGACGCGAGCGACGTCGCCGACGCGCGGCCCCGCGCAGACGCCGCGGCCGACGCCGGCCGGCCCGATGGCGGCGGCGGCGATCCGTGCGGCGGCGCCGACCGCGACACGGTCGCGCTCTACCGTTTCGACTCGCCGGACGACCTCACCGACTCGGCCGGCGCCCACGACGGCGCCCTGGTCGGCGCGCCGCTCGAGGCGACGCCCGGCCCGCCCGGGTGCGGCATGGCGGCGGCGTTCCCGGCGGCCGGCCAGTCGTTCATCGAAGTCGCCGACTCCGGCGACTTCGACCTCGAGGAGGGATCGGTCGATCTCCTGGTGCGGGCGCCGCCCGCCGGGATGGAGCGCGGCCTGTTCTCGCGCGACGCGGCCGGCCAGACCCAGCCCGGACACATCACCGCGGTCATCGACGCGAGCGGCCGCTTCGTCGCCCGGCTGGAGAGCGCCGTCGGCGACGCGGTGGTGTGCTCCAACCAGGTCGCGGTCGCCGGGCAGTGGCACCACCTGGCCATCAACCTCGGACCGCCGCGCGCCGAGCTCTTCCTCGACGGGGTGCGCGGCACCACCCAGCAGCCGGTGGTCATCCTGGTGGACCAGAACTTCAACTGCAACACCGAGCACGACGAGGGCATCGCCGGCAACGACCAGCCCTGGGTGCTCGGCGCCGACAACTCGCTCAGCGCCGACGGCGAGACCGGCGACGCGCGCAGCTTCTTCGCCGGCGGCGCCATCGACCAGGTCCGCGTGAGCCGCGTGCGGCGCGACTTCGGCGGCGGCGACGGAGAGCGCGACTGAGGCGCGACCAGCCGCGACCAGGCGCCGCTCAGGGCGCCGGCGCGATCGGAATGTCGAGCGCCGTGCCGGCGCACGCGTAGGCGATGCCGCCCGGGCCGTCCATGTTCTGGCCGTCGACGCACCCGCTGTCGTCGTCGTCCACGTAGTAGGCCATCGCCTCGTCCCCCTCGTGCACCGCCTCGAGCGCCGCGCCGGCCTCGCCGTCGGGGCGCACGATGAAGACGTCGCCGATGCCGAGCAGGTAGATGCCGTCGCCGTCGTAGGCGTCGAACACCAGGTGGTCCACGTCCGCGGCGGTCAGCCCGGCCGGCAGCGGGATGGCGAGCCGCTTCCAGTCCTCGGACGCGCCGGCGTACGACGCGGTCATCTGCGGCCCCTCGATGACGACGCCGTCGCCGGTGACCGCGCGAAGCATGAACCCGCCCGAGACCACGGGCGCGCACTCGCGATCGCCGGAGCCGCCCACGTCGGCCACGTGGACGTCGGCGTACATGTACTGCTCGAGCGGCAGCGCGAGCTCGCCGTCGATCTTGCCCTCGCGCTCGAGCTCGAGGAAGGTGAGCCGGTAGATCCAGGGCGCGTAGGCGTCCTCGAGGCCCTCTCGCCGGCCGGCGAACCGACCGTAGTCGAGGTCGTCGAGCGCGAACGGCAGCGGGCGGATCGTGATGACCAGGCCCTCGTCCAGCTCCGCCCCGTCGCCCGGGTTGTCGACGTTCCAGCCGGCCAGGTCGCCGTCCGCCTTCTCGGCGCCGCCGACCCCGCACGCGTCGCCGTAGCCGCCGCGGCTCTCGAACAGCCGGTTGTGGCCGTCGCCGTAGTAGAAGATCGGGTGGCCGCCCTCGAGGCGCGGGGCCACGGCGGAGAACGCGGTCGTGCCGGTGCAGCGGCCCCAGCGCGGCGCGTCGCCGTACAGGTAGACCTGCTCGATGTCGCACGCGCGGCCCCAGCGCGCGATCTCGGCCTGGATGCCGTCGGCGCCTCCCCCGCACAGCTCCACCGTGCCGCCGTCCTCGGTGGTGTAGATCGCCTGATAGTCGCGGCGCTCCGCCGACCAGCCGGTGAGGACCGGCAGGTCATCGAAGCGCTTGGCGACGGGCCATTCGAAGATGGGCGCGTTGACCAGCCCCTCGGCGGCGTCGCCCAGCTCGGCCGCCGCGGTGAGCTCCGCCGGGCCCACGCACGCGCCTCTCACCGCGTTCATGGCCGACAGGGTCGAGACCTGCACGCTCACCTCCTCGCCGGCGGCGAGCTGGCCGAGCGCCATGCCGTACTCGAAGTCGGTCTGGCCCTGGTGCAGGACCAGCTGCCCGATGACGCCGCGCTCGGAGCCGGACACGTCGAGCACCAGCGCCTCGTTGTCGGGCTCGCTCCAGCGCGTCGGCGACTCCGACCGGGCCGGCAGCGCGAGCGCGTACTCGTCGGCCCCGCCGGCCCTGCCGATCACGACCGGGGCCGCGTCGTCGACCGGCACGCACTCGCCCGGGGGCGTGGCGGAGCCGTCATCCCCCTGGTCGCCGCCGTCGCCGCCGTCATCGCCGTCGCCGCCCCGGCGGTCCAGATCGTCGCCGCACGCGGACCAGGCGATCAGCGCGGCGACGGAGAGGGCAGGGAGGCGGCTGGCTCGGCGCATCCTCCATGAGTATCACCAGGCCCCGCCCCGCGGTCCGGTTTCGTCTTGCAGAGCCGAAGCGCAGCGCCGGGAGCGGCCGGGCCCGAAAACACGAACCGCGAAGTCGCGAAGCCGCGAGGGGAGCTCCCTCGCGACTCGCGTCTTCGCGGTCGACCGCCGACGGCGCGGAGGGCACCGCCCGATTCCGGGCTGGCACGCTCCGCGTCGTCGGCCAAGGAACGCACCGTCGGTTGGGCCTTCGGCCCGCCCTCGGCTAGAAGCCCATGCCGCCCATGCCGCCCATTCCGCCCATTCCGCCCATGCCGCCGCCGCCGCCCGGGGCGGGGGCCGGCTCATCGGCCTTGGGCCGCTCGGCCACCAGCGCCTCGGTGGTCAGCATGAGGCCGGCCACCGACGCCGCGTTCTGCAGCGCGGACCGCACGACCTTGGTCGGGTCGACCACGCCCGCCTTGACCAGGTCTTCGTACTCGAGCGACTGGGCGTTGAAGCCGAACGCGCCCTTGCCGCCCTGCACCTTGGAGACCACGATGGCGCCGTCCAGCCCGGCGTTCTGGGCGATCTGGCGCAGCGGCTCCTCGATGGCGCGGCGGACGATCTGCACGCCGAAGCGGCGGTCGTCCTCGGCGTCGAACTTGACCGCCTCGAGCGCGCTCTGGGCCCGCAGCAGCGCCACGCCGCCGCCGGGGACGATGCCCTCCTCGACCGCGGCGCGCGTCGCGTGCATCGCGTCCTCGACCCGGGCCTTCTTCTCCTTCATCTCGACCTCGGTGGCCGCGCCGACCCGGATGACCGCCACGCCGCCGACC
>DATFRY010000585.1:0-8248 GCA_035262925.1 Kofleriaceae bacterium
CGCGGCCTCCTCCGGGGTGCAGTCGTTGTGCACCCACGCCGCGCCCGCGCCGACGAAGTAGGTGTGGAACTCCTCGACCTCGAAGTTGTAGACCGTGCCCGAGCGGCCGGTCTCTTCGAGGTCGAGGAGTTCCACACCTACTTCGTCGGCGCGGGCGCGGCGTGGGTGCACAACGACTGCACCCCGGAGGAGGCCGCGAAGCTCAGGAGCGAGCTCGACGACATCGAGAAGCAGCTCAAGGACGGGAACCTCTCGGGCAAGCAGAAGCGCGAGCTCCGCGCCCGCAAGAAGGAGATCAAGGACCAACTCGGCGAGGGCGCCGACGACGCCGCCGGAGCCACCGCGGCCCAGGTCGACAAGAAGCTGGGCGACCTGAAGGACATCCGCGACATGGACGCGGCCGAGGCCATCCGCAGCCGCGGCGGGAACGCGAGCAACGTCAGGAAGGCGCTCGGCGACAAGCTCCGCGGCAAGACGGTCGGCGAGATCGCCGAGATGGCCGCCAACGGCGATGAGTCGGCCGAGACCGCGCTCAAGATCATCAAGCAGGCGTTCGAGAAGGGGCAGACCCACTGATGCCGGCCGGATCGAGCCCGCTGCGTGACATCCACGACCGGAGCCTGCGCCTCCGCGACGTGGTCGCGCGGCTCGACGACCCGGGACCGCGCGCGTCGATCGCGGCGCTGTCCCTGGTGTTCGACGACGTGACCTGCGTGATGACCGCCGAGGCGGCTGACGACAGCCTCTCGATCGCGTCGGGGCCCGACCCGCTGCTCGTGTCCGGCGCCGCCTCGCGCTCGCTCACCGCGGACGAGCCGTGGGCGCTCGCCGTCGGCAAGCCGCTCCTCTGGTCGTGGAGCATGACCAACCAGCAGGGCTACCGCGACGGCTGCCAGCTCGAGTTCGCGGAGGATGTCGGCGATCGATCGCTCGTGATCCAGCTCATCGTCGTCGCCTCGTCGATCAAGGTGCGCCTCCTGGACGAGGAGTTCCTGCCCCTGCCGCCCTCCACCGCATGATCGGGTCGAGAATGTCCCCGTCGGCCTCCTCCGCACCGCGCAGCGACCACGCATGTGGTGGATCGGGCGCTGCCGGGGCAAACTCGGGGATGAGCTCGCTCTCGCGCTTCTCATCGATCGTCGCGACCGGCGTCGCGACCGGCGTCGCGACCGGCGCTGCGCTCGTCGTGACCGGCGCCTGCGGCAACGGCGGGGCCGGGCCGGGCGGGCAGGTGCCCGGCCAGCCGGTCGAGACGCGGCCGCCCAACGCCGACAACCAGGAGCCGGCGTTCCCGGAGCAGACGCGCGCGCCGTATCGCCCCGCCGGGGTGGCGTTCGACGTGGAGACGGTGGCGAAGGGGCTCGTGCACCCGTGGGGCATGGCCTTCCTGCCGGATGGCGAGATGCTCGTCACCGAGCGACCGGGGCGGCTTCGCGTCGTCGGCGGCGACGGCGCGCTGTCGGCGCCGGCGGAGGGGCTGCCCTCGGTCGACGCGCACGGTCAGGGCGGGCTGTTCGACGTCGCGCTGGGCCCGACCTTCGCCGACGACGCCATCATCTACTGGAGCTACGCCGAGCCGCGCGACGGCGGCAACGGCACCGCGGTGGCGCGCGGGCGCCTGGTCCGCGGCGCGGCGCCGCGCGTCGAGGACATGCGGGTCATCTGGCGCATGCAGCCGACCCTCGACTCGACGGCGCACTTCGGCGGCCGGCTGGTGTTCGCGCGCGACGGCGCGCTGTTCGTCACGACCGGCGAGCGGTCGATCCTGGAGGGGCGCGCCCAGGCGCAGCACCTCGACGCCACGCTGGGCAAGACCATCCGCATCCTGCCCACCGGCGAGGTCCCGGCCGACAACCCGTTCGTCGGCCGCGAGGGTGCGCTGCCCGAGATCTGGTCGTACGGCCACCGCAACATCCAGGCCGCCGCGCTCGACCCGCGCACCGGCGCCCTGTGGACGGTCGAGCACGGCGCGCGCGGCGGCGACGAGGTCAACGCGATCGCGCCCGGCAAGAACTACGGCTGGCCCGTCATCACGTACGGCATCGAGTACTCGGGGTCGCCGATCGGCGACGGCATCACCCAGCGCGAGGGCATGGAGCAGCCGATCTATTACTGGGATCCGGTCATCGCGCCGTCGGGCATGGCCTTCTACGACGCCGACCTGTTCCCGGCCTGGAAGGGCAGCCTGTTCGTGGGCGGGCTGGCCGGCCGGCACCTGGCCCGCCTCGCGCTCGACGGCGATCGCGTGGTGGGCGAGGAGCGCCTGCTCGTCGATCGCGCGCGCATCCGCGACGTGCGGGTCGGGCCCGAGGGCGCGCTCTACCTGCTCACCGACGAGGACGCCGGCGAGATGCTGAAGCTCGTCCCGTCCAGCCGCTCGGGGGGTGACTGACCGGTCGGGGCCCATGAGCTGCCGGGATCGCGCTGTCGCGATCCGTCAGTGCCTCGACCACTCTCGTGGTGTACGCTCCGCACGGCCGGCTCCAGCGGCCAGTGCGACTTTCGCGGCTCCAGCGGTTTCCCTCTCAACCTCATTGTCTCCGATGTCGAACGATTCCGGATCGCCGACGCTGCGCTTTGCCGAAGACGCTCCGGACGAGTTCCGGGCCGTCATCGTGCATCACGACGGCGTCACGTCCCATCCGCTGCCAGAGGGCGCGGCGCGCCTCACGGTCGGGCGGGCCGAGGGCTGCGACATCGTCATCGACGATCCGCTGCTCTCGCGCGTGCACGCCGCGCTCCACATCGGGCCCGGGTTCGCGGTCGAGGACCTCGGCAGCGCCAACGGCACGTTCCTGCGCGAGCACCGGCTCGAGCCGGGCGTGAAGACGCCGCTCGGCGTGAACGAGGCGGTCGGGCTCGGCTCCGCCATGCTCATCGTGCAGCCCCGCTTCCGCGCGATGCGCGCGATGTGGATCCGCGGCCACGACTATTTCGAGGGGCGCCTGGGCGAGGAGTGCGGGCGCG
Source organism: Kofleriaceae bacterium (assembly GCA_035262925.1). Taxonomy (GTDB): domain Bacteria; phylum Myxococcota_A; class Polyangia; order Haliangiales; family Haliangiaceae; genus DATFRY01. The sequence continues at coordinate 2,968 of DATFRY010000585.1, forward strand.
CGCGCCGGCTGCGCGGCAGCTTCGCGCTGCTCCACATCCACATCACCGGCGGGCTGCCGGAGGACCGGGTGGCCGCGGTCTGCGCCGACATCCTGCACAGCTCCGACGTGGTGGCCCGCTACGGCAAGGATCGATACGAGATCCTGGTCGAGGACGTGGACGAGGCGGGACCCGTGGCCGAGCACATGGCGCGCGCGCTGGGCTTCGACGAGGCGCGCATCGGCATCGCGGTCTACCCGCGCGACGGCCGCGAGCCCGACGCGCTCATGGCGCGCGCGATCGCGGATGCCCGCGGCGAGGGCGAGGACAAGCCCGGCACCGACGGCCTGGTGCTGGTCGACGCGGCGATGCAGAACCTCTACGGCCTGGCCGAGCGCGTCGCGCAGGGCGACATCAGCGTGCTCATCACCGGGGAGACCGGGGTCGGCAAGGAGATCCTCGCGTCGTTCCTGCACTCGCGCTCCCCGCGCGCCGGCAAGCCGTTTCTCTGCCTCAACTGCGCCGCGCTGCCCGAGACGGTGCTGGAGAGCGAGCTCTTCGGCCACGAGAAGGGCGCCTTCACCGGGGCGATCAGCGGCAAGGCGGGCCTCCTGGAGACGGCCCACGAGGGGACCGTGTTCCTCGACGAGCTGGGCGAGCTGTCGCTGGCGGCGCAGGCCAAGCTCCTGCGCGTCATCGAGGAGCGGCGCGTGCTCAGGGTCGGCGGGCTCAAGCCGAAGGACATCGACGTCCGCTTCCTGGCCGCCACCAACCGCGACCTCGAGGAGGAGGTGGCCAACGGCCGCTTCCGCGAGGACCTCTACTACCGCATCGCCGGCGTGACCCTGTCGATCCCGCCGCTGCGCAGCCGCCGCAGCGAGGTGGTCCCGCTGGCCGAGCGCTACGGGCAGCTCTACGCCAGGAAGCTCGGCCTGTCGCGTCCGCTCGAGATCGACGCGGCGGCGCGCGCATTCCTCGAGAACTACACCTGGCCGGGCAACATCCGCGAGCTCAGGAACATGATCGAGCGCGCGGTGCTCCTGTCGGGCGGCGCGGTGACGCTCGATCACCTGCCGATGGAGAAGCTGACCACCGCGCACCTGTCGCGGCCGCGCCCGCCGGGCCCCCCCGCGGCGGCGCCGGCGGCGGGACCTGCCGGGGCCGGCGGGGAGCGCGAGCGCATCCTCCAGATCCTGGCCGAGTGCGGCGGCAACCAGACCCAGGCCGCGCGCCGGATGGGCATCTCGCGCACCACGCTGTCCAAGCGGCTCGAGGACCTCGACATCCCGCGCCCGCGCAAGGGCTGAGCCCCCGCAACGGGGTGTCGGGTCTCTTCAGGGAGCGCGGCGCGCCGCGTCCCACTCCGGGCTGCTGAGGAAGTAGGTGTCGTAGAGCTCCTGCACCTCCTTCAGGCTCTCGGGCGGCTCCTTGCCATAGGCGATGCGCTCGAGCTTGCGGAAGTACTCGAAGCGCTCCACGCCCGGGCGCGATCACGATGAGCAGGTCGGCGCTCTTGCCGCGCGCGGCCGCGAAGGCGTGCGGCAGGCTGGGCGGCACGACCAGGAGATCGCCCCGCTCTGCCGTGACGATGTCGCTGCCGGACAGGACCTGAAGCGTCCCCCTCGAGCACGTAGAACATCTCGGCCGAGCCGGCGTGGTGATGCGGGCGCGCTCCGTCGGCGCCGGGCCCGAGGGTCACGCGGATGGTCGACAGCGCTCCGCCGGTCGCGCTGCTGTCGGCCAGCAGGCGCACGGTCGTGGGCGAGCGCCCCACCATCTCGGCATCGGCGGCGCGGACGACGACGGACTCGTTGAAGCTCGAGGCGATGAGTGACATGCCATCCCCTTCCGATTCGCCCGGATGGTAGCAGCCGCGCGCGCGCGCGCCCTGCCGGTCGAAGAGGCCGCCAGTGGCGTACGATCGGCGGCGATGACGGCCATGAGGATGTGGGCCATGAGGACATGGGCCATGAGGATGTGGGGAATGGCGCTCGCCTTCGCGTGCGTCGCCGCCTGCGCGCCGCCCGCGCACGAGCCGCGGCGGGCGCCGGCCGCGCGGCCGCCCGGCGCCGCGCTCGAGCGCGACGCGATCATCGCGGGCCGCCGCCTCCGCTACCACCTTCAGCTCGCCGAGCAGCCCAACCTGGTCTACCAGCTCGACTGCGTCACCGGAGTCGCCCTGTGCGCGCAGGCGATCTACGCCGAGCTGTGGGACACGTTCGGCCTCGACGCCGGGGACCGCGCCGCGCTCGCGACCTGGAAGTCGCTGCGCGTCCGCTACGGGGGCGAGCTCCGCCGCGTCGACCGGACGCGCCCGCCCCAGCCGCTCCTGGCTCCGGCCGGGGTCCACGACCTGGCCGAGCGCCAGCGCATCGCCGGCCTGCGGGCCCGCACGCCGGCCACGTACGAGGCCTCGATGGCGCTGGTCTCGTCCGACGCCGACGCACGCCGGCTGCGCGGCGTCATCGAGCGGTTCGCGCCGCGCTTCGCCGCCTGGTGGCGCCGGCGCGGCTTCGCCTCCGGTGCGGCCTTCTTCGACGGCTTCCGCCGGCTGCTCGCCGATCGGTTCCTCGACTCCACCGTCGACAAGGCGGCGCGCTTCTACGAGTCGGACCTGCCGGCCGGGACGGTCTTCCGCGTGCACGTCCTGGTCCAGCCGCGCTCGGCGCGCAAGCTCACCGTCGCCTATCAGCTCGAGGGAGACGCCGTGGTCGAGGCGCGCGAGGACGGCCGGCCCGAGGGACTCATCGACGTCGTCGCCCACGAGCTCTTCCACTACCTCTTCTTCCGCGCCGATCCGCGGCGCCAGGCGGCGCTGCTCGAGGCGGTGTGCGCGTCGAGCGATCCGTACGCCGTCGTCGCGTTCGGCATGCTCGACGAGGCGGTGGCGGCCGCGCTCGGCAACGGCGTCGTGGGCGGCCACTACATGGCGCCCGAGGCTTTTGCGCGCTCGCGCGCCCGCGGCTTCATCCAGTACCAGGCGGCCGGGGCGGTGGCGCGCGAGATCCTGCCCGCCCTGCCCGGGTTCCTCGACGGCGGCGCGGCGATCTCGTCGCCCGAGTTCGTGCGCGCCTTCACCGCCGCGGCGCGGGCGACGTTTCCGGGCGGCCGGCCGCGCCCGCTCGACTATCTCCACGCTCAGGTCTCGGTGGCCGAGCCGCGCTTCGCCGGCGCCGCCCGCCGCCTGAACGAGGCCGCCTGGGCCAGCTTCCCCAACCTGCGCGAGTTCGCCGGGCTCGACGCCGGCGCGGCGAGCTTCATGACCGCGCACCCGTTCATCAGCGCGACGCTGTTCCTGCCGCGCGACGCCCACCTCGCCACCGTGCTCGCGCCGCTGGCGCCCGGTGCGCGCCGCCTCGCCGCCATCGCCGCGCTCGCCCGCCGCGCGCGCGGATTCGTCTACGCGCTGCCGCGCACCGACAAGTCCTACGCCTTCGTCGTGGTCGCCGACGACGAGCCGACCATGGTGGAGCTGGTCGATCGCTTCGTGAGCCTGTCGGAGAACGTGCCCGGCGCGCTGGTCGAGCTGCCGCGCTGAGATGGATGCCGGCGCGCAGCCGGCGGCGCGCGGCGCTCTCAGTGCTCGCGGCGCCCCACCACCATCGCGGTGAGGGCCGTCGGCGGGCTCGGCAGCGCGCGCACGGCGGTGAAGCCGTGCTCGCGGAGGAGCGCCTCGATCGTCTCCGGCGCCGCCACCATGCCGCCGAACATGGCCGTGCGGAGCCGCGCCAGCGCGCCGGGCAGAGGCTCGCCGTGCGGCCGCAAGATGGGAAGGAGCAGCCACCCGCCGGGGCGCAGCGCGCGGTGGACGCGGCGGACGACGGCCGCGATGACCCGCTCGGGCACGAACACGCCCGGGATCCAGGCCAGGTCGAAGGCGTCGATGTCGGTCAGCTCCTCGCCGGCCTGCTGGCGGAGCTCGATGCGCCCGTCGAGTCCGGCCGCGCGCACGCGCTCGCGGGCGATGTCGAGCGCCGGCCCCCACGGATCGATCCCGACCACGCGCAGGGACGGCCACAGCCGCGCCATCTCGGCGGACATCACCGCGGCCCCGACCCCGACGTCGAGGAACGCGGCGCCGGGCCGGTCGAGCCGCTCGGCGAGCCCGTCGAGCGCCGGCGCGATCGCCGTCTTCAGGCGGGACGGAATGCCGAGCGACACGTCCCCGGCCGCCACCAGGAGCTCCGGCTCGGTGTGCGACCATCCGGCGGCGCGCGACGCGGCGAACAGCAGCTTGCTGCCGGTCAGCGCGAACGTCCGGATCTCGCCGAGGAGAGGCACGATCTCGCCGCTGGACGCCGCCTCGAGCGGGCCGGCGGCCCCCAGCGCGTCCACCACCGCGTCGATGTGCGGCGCGATCGACGGATCGAGCGCGGCGCCGGACACGCGCCGGTCGAGCGCGGCGGCCAGCGCGGACAGCGCGCTCGACGAGGTCTGCAGGCGCGCGACGATGTCGCGCAGGGCTTCGATGGCCATGTTGTCTCTCTCTCCTTCACCTTCACCTTCACGGTGATGCAGTGCAGGGTGCGCGCCGGGCCGGCGCGCCGCCATTCCCCGCGCCGGCTCAGGGTTGTGCAAACCTGCACAGGGCATCCGCGCGCGCGGTAGAGTTGTCGCGGATGGGGCGGGCGGACGACCTCGACTGGGATGATCTGCGCTACTTCCTGCGCGCCGCGCAGGCGAGGACCCTGGCCGGTGCGGCGCGCGCGATGGGCGTCGAGCACACGACCATCGGCCGCCGGATCTCGGCGCTCGAGCGCTCGCTGGGCGCACCCCTGGTCCTGCGCGGGCCGGAGGGGCTGCAGCTCACGCCGCTGGGCGAGAGGCTGTCGCCGCTGGTCGAGGAGGTGGAGCGCGCGGTGTCGGCGGTGCGCGACCTGGCCGCGTCGAGCGGCACGCGGGTGCGGCTCGCGGTCCCGTCCGGGTGGACCGGCCTGTTCGCGCCGCGCCTGGCCCAGCTCCACCGCGACGCGCCCGGGGTCTCGCTCGAGCTCGTCAGCGGCTCCCGCCCGGTCGACCTCAAGAAGGGAGAGGCCGACCTCGCGATCCGCAGCGGGCCGATCGGCGACAACGACCTGGTCGTGCGCAAGCTCGGCGAGTCGGGCTGGTCGCTCTACGCCTCGCCCGCCTACCTGGCGCGGCGGCCGCGTCCGCGCGATCCGGACGACCTGGCCGGGCACGACCTCATCGGCTACGACGCCGCGCTCGCCGCCATGCCCTCGGCGAAGTGGATCGAGGCGCGCGCGGCGGGCGCCGCGATCGTGCAGGGAGTCGAGGATACGAGCTACGGCGCGCGCGGCTA
>DATFRY010000586.1:0-13879 GCA_035262925.1 Kofleriaceae bacterium
TCTGGGCCGCGGCGCGCTCGCGCTCCTTCTGGGCGGCGGCGCGCTCGCGCTCCTTCTGGGCGGCGGCGCGCTCGCGCTCCTTCTGGGCCGCGGCGCGCTCGCGCTCCTTCTGGGCGGCCGCGCGCTCGCGCTCCTTCTGGGCCGCCGCGCGCTCGCGCTCCTTCTGGACCTGGGCCTTGGCGCGGTCGCGCTCGGCGGCCGCGCGGGCGCGCTCGCGCTCCTTGTCGGCCTGGGCCCGCTCGCGCTCCTTCTGAGCCTGCGCCCGCTCGCGCTCCCTCTGGGCCTGGACCTTGGCGCGATCGCGCTCGGCCGCCTGCCGCGCCCGCTCGCGCTCCGCCTCGGCCTTCTGGCGCGCGCGGTCGCGCTCTGCCGCGGCCCGCTGCTTGTCGCGCTCCTTCTGCGCCTGCGCCCTGGCGCGGTCGCGCTCGACCTGCGCCTGTCGCTTTGCCCGGTCCTTCTCGGCCTGGAGCCGCTTGCGCTCGCGATCCTTCTCCTGCTGCAGCTTCGCCCGCTCGCGCTCCTTCTGCTTCTGGGCCAGCAGCTTGTCCCGCTCGGCCGCCTTGCGCGCCTTGTCCGCCTCGCGCTCGGCCGCCTTGCGCGTCTTGTCCGCCTCGCGCTCCTGGCGCTTGCGCTCGCGCTCGGCCTCCTTCTCGAGGCGGCGCCGCTCGCGCCGCTGCGCCGGGGTGAGCTCTGCCTCGTCCAGGCCTCCCCCCGTGGCGGCGATCTGCATCGCGAGCAGCCGCTTCTCCTCGGCGGCTCTCTGCGCCGCGGCCAGCTTGGCCGCGGTCGTCTCCGGGTCCATCTCGACCGGGCTGCCCTCGGTGCGCTCGCCCAGGAGGCGCGCGGCCAGCTCGCTGGGGCCCTTCTTGCGCCGCTTCCGCTTCTTCACGTCGCGCGGCGCCGGCATCTCGGCCAGGTCGGGCATCTTGGTCGCGAGATCGGAGCGGTTGTGGACCAGCACCCGCCGCTCGTCCTTGAAGGTGATTTCAACCTTGTTGTCCGGCAGGAGCTCGGTGACGAAGCCAGTCCCGAACTTCGGGTGCGACACCACGTCCATCTCCTCGTAGGTGTCGCGAATGGAGTAAGGCCGGCAACTGGCCAGCTCCTGCTCGGTGACCTGGGCCATCGCCTCCTCCCAGGTCGGCTTCCGGCTCAACTTGCGGCGGGCGACCACTTCCTCGGTGGCCTCGACGACGTCGCCGCGCGGCTTTCGGTAGGCGTGGACGTCACCGCACACCTGGCATTGCACGCGACGGATCTCGTCCTCGTACATGCTGATGACGGTGTGATTCGTGTCGGCCTTGCAGCGCGGGCTGGGGCAATAAGCCTCGATTTCACTCCCAACTTCGTCCTGGTCGTCATCGAAGAGGGAATCCATGGCGGGCGACTGTCTCCGGTGGTCTTCCAAGAGCGTGAAATTTCAAAGGTAATCCGAGGCTCACAGTCCCGTGGGACTGCAGGGAAGAATGCGTTAGCGTCCTAACACAGCTCGGTATTCCAGGCAATACTCGGCCTTGCGCGGCGTTTTCCCCTCTTCCAGCTACCATTCAGTGCCGGTGCATCGCCGCTTCGTCGTGTTCGGCCTGATCGCCGCCGTCCTCATCGCGGCCATCGGGCTCACCTATTACAGCTACCGCAACACTCCGAGTGAGCGGCTGGTCATTCTCGACACCATGCGCGAGCTGGCGCGCGAGAAGGCGTTCGCGATCCAGAACCAGATCGTGAACGCCGAGACCGAGATGCTCGAGCAGGTCGATCTCGAGAACCCGGCCGCGCTGCAGGCTCAGCTCGAGAGCTCGAATCTGCACACCGTGATGGTGCTCGACAAGGACCGACAACAGATACCGGGCGGCTTCTTCACCAAGCGCACCAACATCAACGAGAACGACTTCAAGCGCCTCCTGCTCGAGGAGGTGGTGCCCGATCTCCACCTCGAGCGCGTGCCCTACGGCGAGCGGCGCAGCCTGCACGAGAACTACGACCGCAGGCCGTACCTGTTCGCCTTCATGCGCCGCAAGTCGGGCGACAAGACCTTCTTCGTGGTGGTCGAGACCGACATCAACTACATCGTGGCGAGCGTTCTCCCGGTCGTGCTCGACGAGAGCGGCAGCGGCCGCCACCTCTATCAGGTGGTCGATCGCTCGGGCGGACTGGTCTACGGCCCGCCCTTCTCCGAGGTGCCGGAGGAGGACGTGGTCGAGCTGTCCTTCAGCGACACCCTGGGCCAGTGGCGGCTGCGGGTCGCTCCGCGCGACGCGAGCCTCCTGGCCTCGCGCGCCTCGCGCCGCGCCACTCTCGACCTCGTGCTGATCGGCACCGCGCTGGCAGTGATCCTGGCCGGCGCGGTGGGCGGCTTCTTCGCGGTCCTGCGCGAGCGCCGCCTGAACGAGCTCAAGAGCGAGTTCATCTCCAACATGTCGCACGAGCTCAAGACGCCGCTGTCGATCATCAGCATGTTCGGCGAGCTCCTGTCGATGGGGCGCACGCGCTCCGCCGCGCAGGCGACCGAGTACGCGGAGATCATCCGGCGCGAGAGCATCCGACTGTCGCGGCTCATCGACTCGGTGCTCGACTTCTCCAAGATCGAGCGCGGCGTCGACGTCTACGAGTTCGCCGACGGCCAGGACCTGCGCGAGGTGGTCGGGCGCGCGCTCGACATCAGCCGCCACCGGCTCGAGCAGGCCCACATGGAGCTGGAAAACCAGCTGGCCGAGGACCTGCCGCCCATGCGCATCGACGCCAACGCGATGACCGTCGCGGTGCTCAACCTGGTCGACAACGCCATCAAGTACGCCGCCGACGGCAAGAAGCTCGAGGTCCGCTTGCGGCGCGCCGCCAGCGGTGTGGAGCTCGAGGTGCGCGACCAGGGCCCCGGCGTCCCGCCCGACGAGCGGGAGGCCGTCTTCGACCGCTTCTACCGGGCGCGCGCCGTGCGGCAGAAGCACATCCGCGGCTCCGGAATCGGGCTGGCGCTGGTCAAGCACATCGCCCAGGCCCACGACGGTGAAGTGAGCGTGCGCCCGGGCAAGGGCGGGCAGGGCGCAGTGTTCCGCCTCTGGATCCCGACCCGGCCTGGCGCGTAGATCCGGCGAGCATGTATAAGGTAGCGGCAGGATGACGGTGGCAGCGGCCGGCGACAGGAAGCAGATCCTCATCATCGAGGACGAGCCGGACATCGTGCGCGGCCTCGAGGATGCGCTCGAGTTCGAGGGCTTCGCGGTCTTCACCGCGACGACCGGCGACGAGGGCATCAACCTGGCCAAGGAGAACCACCCCGACTGCGTCCTGCTCGACCTCATGCTGCCCGACGACAACGGCTACCGCGTGTGCGAGCAGCTGCGCATCCTCGACCCGGTGGTCCCGATCATCATGCTGACCGCCAAGGCGCAGGAGGCGGACAAGATCCGCGGCCTCGAGGTCGGCGCCGACGACTACGTGACCAAGCCCTTCTCGGTCGCCGAGCTCATCGCGCGCATCAACGCCATCTTCCGCCGCCAGGCGCGCCTCGCCCTGCACGACGACAGCTTCCTCATCGGCTCATGGGAGGTGCACCCGCGCAAGCACACCATGACGCGCGGCCGCACCAGCAAGCGCCTCAGCTTCTACGAGCTCGAGCTGCTCAAGCTCCTGCGCGAGCGCGCCGAGGACGCCGTCTCGCGCGACGAGCTGCTCGAGAAGATCTGGGGCGTCCAGCCCAACCCGCAGAGCCGCACGGTCGACAACTTCATCGTCAAGCTGCGGCGCAAGCTGGAAGAGGACCACAAGAACCCGAAGCACATCCTCACCGTGTATGGCTTCGGCTACAAGCTCGTCCCGTAGGGCCGCGTTCTCGCCCGTCGAACGAGCGCCGCGGAGCGGCGCGGCTCAGCGCCGCCGGCGACGCCGCGCGACGACCAGCGCCAGGGCGATCATCCCGGGCGCGCCCGCCCAGCCGTTGCCCGCGGAGACCGCGCACGACGCGCCGGGCTCGAGCTCGGCCGGCAGGCACTCGTGCGGATTGTCCTCGATCGGATAGATCGCGCAGACGCCGCTGATGTCGTCCGGCTCGGGGCTGGCCTTCTTGGTCTCGCCGCAGTCCTGGAAGTTGAACATCGTCGCGTCGCGCACCGTCGCCGGCAGGTTGGGATCGAGCGAGCAGAGCGGAAGCGGCTGCTGCTCGTTGTCGGTGAGCCGCACGCCGGCGCCCGTCCAGCACGTGTGGTCGAGACCCATGAGGTGCCCGATCTCGTGCGTGAACGTGTTGGCCAGATCCGACTCGCAGCGGCCGACGACGTTGGAGTGATGGTCCACCGCGATGGCGAAGTTGACCGCGTTGAGCTCCACGTCGGCGTCCAGCAACGTGCCATTTCGCTTGCTGGCCGGGTCATCGATGAAGAACAGCGTGGTGAGGCCCGCGGCGGCCGGGTCGTAGGGCTCCTCTGGGTCCTCGTCGGTGGCCGGGCGGCTCCACGAATCCTCGTGGAAGATGACCATGTTGTAGCCGTCCAGCCCGACGCCGGCCTTCCTCAGCCCCTGGAACCGGAGATCGAAGTAGGAGCACGACTGGATGTCATGGCGCCATCGGGTGAGGACGCGCTCCATCTCGTCGAACTCGAGATCGCCGTCGAGGTGGGTGGTCCCGTCCTCGTGAAACCAGATCTGCGCGCAGCCCGAGCGCCAGGCGAGCGGCACCCGCGTGACGGTCGCCTCGGTGCGGACGAACGGGATGCGGCCCGCGCCCGCGCGCGCGTACAGTGAGCGCACCGGCCGGCTGACGCGACCGTGGAGGTCCCTGGTCACCGCCACCTTGGCGGTGACCTGGTCGCCCGGGCGCAGGACCGCCTCGGAGTGCAGCACGACCATGCCGATGCCGTCCACGCTGCCGCCGAGCTGGCGGACGGTCACCTCGCGGCCACCCTGGGCGCGGATCACCGACTCCGTGATGATCGACGTCCGGCCGCGCGACCACCGGCTGGTCGCCGAGACGACCTGCCCGGTGACCGTCTCCTCCTGCACCGCCCCGGCGCCTGGACCCGCGGCGGCCGGGCGAACGCCGGGCGCGGCGAGCGCGGCAGCCACGGCGCCCGCCGCGACGGCAGAACGAATCAACTGCACTTTTCGAGCGTAGCACGGCGTGCTACAAGCTGGGGCTCGATCCATGGCACCCGAGGCGTCCGTCACAGCGCGCCCGGTTCGTGTGCGTGTCGCGCCGTCGCCCACCGGCGACCCCCACGTCGGAACCGCCTATATCGCGCTGTTCAACTCTGCCTTCGCCCGCCAGAACGGGGGCGCCTTCGTCCTTCGCATCGAGGACACCGACCGGTCGCGCTCGCGCGCCGACAGCGAGGCGCAGATCATGGCCGCGCTGCGCTGGCTCGGGCTGCGCTGGGACGAGGGCCCCGACGTCGGCGGGCCGCATGCTCCCTATCGGCAGTCCGAGCGATCGGCGCTCTACGCCGAGCACGCGCGGCTGCTCGTCGAGCGCGGGCGGGCCTATCACTGCTTCTGCGGCGAGGAGCGGCTGGCCGCGGTGCGCCAGCAGCAGAAGGCGGAGAAGCAGCGCCTGGGCTACGACCGCCACTGCCGCGCGCTCGATCGCGCAGAGTCGGCCCGGCGCGCCGCCGCGGGTGAGCCCCACACGGTGCGCCTCGCGGTGCCGCTGGACGGCACCGTGGTCGTGCGCGATCGACTGCGCGGCGACGTCGAGTTCGCGTGGTCTCAGATAGACGATCAGGTCCTGCTCAAGTCGGACGGCTTCCCGACCTATCACCTGGCCAACGTGGTCGACGATCACCTGATGGAGATCTCCCACGTCATCCGCGCGGAGGAGTGGATCTCCTCCACGCCCAAGCACGTCCTGCTCTACGACGCGTTCGGCTGGGAGGCGCCGGAGTGGATCCACATGCCGCTCCTGCTCAACCAGGACCGCTCGAAGATCTCCAAGCGCAAGAACCCGGTCTCGATCAACTTCTACCGCGATGCCGGCTTTCTGCCGGCCGCGCTGCTCAACTTCCTCGCCCTCATGGGCTGGTCGTTCGGCGGCGACCGCGAGAAGTTCACCCCCGAGGAGATGGTCGAGGTGTTCTCGTGGGAGAAGGTGTCGCTGGGCGGCTCGGTGTTCAACATCGACAAGCTGCGCTGGCTGAACGAGCAGTACATCCACGACCTCGACCACGACGCGCTGGCCGATGTGCTCCTGGCCTGGCGGCTGGGCCAGAGCGGACTGCGCCGCCTCACCCCGCTGGTGCGCGAGCGCATCAAGACGCTCAGCGACTTCATCCCCTGCACCGACTTCTTCTTCTCGCTCGAGCTCGACTACGCGCCGCTGGCCGGCGAGCTCGCCATTCCAGACGTGAGCGGCAAGGACCTGGGGCGCGCCCTGTCCGAGCTGCTCGACAGCTACGAGCAGCTCGACGGCTTCGCCGCCGCCGGGCTCGAGCAGGCCACGCGCGCCCTGTGCGACGCGCGCGGCTGGAAGACCAAGCACCTGTTCATGGTGCTGCGCCTGGGCGTGACCGGGCGCAAGGCGTCGCCGCCCCTGTTCGACACGATGGAGGTGCTGGGCAAGGAGCTCTGTCGCTTCCGGCTGCGCCGGCTGATGGAGTTCGTCGGGCAGCGCAAGTGAGGTTCGTCGGCCGGCTGCTGCGCCGCTTCTTCGTCGACACCTGGCGCGAGATCGACGCCGAGCGCGAACCGGCCGACGCATCGCCCGCCGCGGCCCCCGCGGCCCGGAGCCGCTCCGAGCTCCTGTGGCCGCTCGTCGTCCTGGTCACCGTCGCGGTGGCCCTGACCATCCAGGAGTACATCGGCGAGCGCGACTTCTTCCGCCAGCACTTCCCCGACCTCGCGGCCGGCGACTACGGCGAGCTGCGCGCCTACGCCTGGTGGTCGGCCTGGCGCTTCATCGGATACGTGGTCCTGCCGGTGCTGGTCATCCTGTGCGCGCCGGGCCAGCGGCTGCGCGACTACTACGTCAGCCTGCGCCAGTTCGCGCGCCACTTCCGGATCTACCTGGCCCTCTTCATGCTGGTCCTGCCGTTCGTCATCGGAGCGGCCCAGTTCAGCGCGTTCTACTACACCTATCCCTTCTACAAGCTGGCCAATCGCTCACCGCTCGATTTCTGGACCTGGGAGGCGCTCTATGCCCTCCAGTTCGTCTCGCTCGAGTTCTTCTTCCGTGGCTTCATGCTGCACGGGTTGCGCCGCCGCTTCGGCGCCGCGGCCATCTTCGTCATGGTGGTGCCGTACTGCATGATCCACTACGGCAAGCCGATGGCCGAGACCTTCGGCGCCATCGTGGCCGGGCTGGTGCTCGGCACGCTCGCCATGCGCACGCGATCGATCTGGGGCGGCGCCGCCATCCACATCGCGGTCGCGCTGACCATGGACCTCCTGGCCGTGAGCCAGTGCCCGCCCGCCGACTCCGGGCTGCGCTGCCCCATGCACGGCGACCCCCTCGGATAGCCCGACTCCGTCTTCGCCCGGCGTGTTCGTCGTCAATCAAAGAACGTACCCTCGGTTGGCCCTCTGGGCCTCCCTCGGCTAGCCCGACTCCGTCTTCGCACGGCGTGCTCGTGGTCAAGCAAAGAACATCCCCTCGGTCGGCCCCTCGGGCCTCCCTCGGCTAGCCATGGCGATCGCGTGGTGGGCCTACGTCGCAGTCGTGGCCGCGCTCTCGGCCTACGCGCTGCACCGGCTCCACCTTGTCCTCGCCGTCTGGCGCGCGTGCCGCCCGGCGGCCCGGGAAGGGAAGGGCGCACCGCCCGCTGCGCCGCGGGCCGCGCCGCCGGACGAGCTGCCGGTCGTCACCGTGCAGCTGCCGATCTACAACGAGCGCTTCGTGGTCGAGCGCCTGATCGATGCCGTCGCGGCGCTCGACTGGCCGCAGGGCCGCCTCGAGGTGCAGGTGCTCGACGACTCGACCGACGACACCGCCGCGCTCTGCCGCGAGCGCGTCGCGGAGTGGCGGCGGCGCGGGCTGGCCATCGAGCAGGTGCGCCGGGGTGATCGGGCGGGCTTCAAGGCCGGCGCCCTCCAGCACGGCCTGGCCCGCGCGCGCGGCGAGCTCCTGCTCGTGCTCGACGCCGACTTCGTGCCGCCGCCCGATCTCCTGCGCCGCATGGTCGGCCACCTCGCCGATCCCGGCGCGGCCATGGTGCAGGCCCGCTGGGAACACCTCAACCGCGACGCCAGCGCGCTCACCGGGCTGCAGGCGCTCCTGCTCGACGGCCACTTCGGCGTGGAGCAGACCGCGCGCGCCCGCCGCGGCTGCTTCTTCAACTTCAACGGCACGGCCGGCCTGTGGCGGCGAAGCGCGATCGACGACGCCGGCGGCTGGCAGGGCGACACCCTCACCGAGGACCTCGACCTGTCCTATCGCGTGCTCCTGCGCGGCTGGCGCTTCGCCTATCTCCTCGAGGAGGCCGTCCCCGGCGAGCTGCCGGCCGACATGAACGGCTTCAAGTCGCAGCAGTTCCGCTGGGCCAAGGGATCGATGCAGGTGGCGCGCAAGCTCCTGCCGGCGGTGCTGCGCTCGCGGCGCGGCGCCGCGGTCAAGCTCGAGGCCCTGTTTCACCTGACCCACAACCTGCCGTACCTCCTGACCGCGGCGCTCGCGCTGCTGGCGGTGCCGGCGCTGGCCTGGCGCGATGACCAGGGCATCGGATCGGTCTGGCTCGAGGTCGTGCTCGCCTGCGGCGCCGCCGCCGTGACGGCCGCCTACCTGGTCACCGCGCAGGCGGCGGTGCGCGGCTCGCGGCTCGGACTGCGCGCCGTCGCGTCGGTGGTCGCGCGCGTGCCGGCCATCATCGCGCTGACCGCCGGCATCTCGATCAGCCAGTCGCGCGCGGTGCTCGAGGGCCTGGCCGGCCGGCCGTCGGAGTTCGTGCGCACCCCCAAGCAGGGGGCGGTCGGCGCGCGCGGCGACCGCAAACCCGCGCCCGCCGCGGGCTACGCCTCGAGCGCCGGCGCCCTGCCGATCCTCGAGCTCGCCGCCGCGGCCTACCTCGCCGCAGGTCTCGCACAGGCGCTCGCCGCGCACCGCTTCACCGCGGCCCCGATCCTCGCGCTCTTCGCGCTCGGCTTCGCGTGGATCGGCGGCGGCTCGCTCACCGCGGCGATGAAGACGCGAGCGTCCGGAAAAAAAAGCGGGCGGTAAGGCGTTGAGCCTCGACCACCCGTCTTTTCCGAGCTTGCAACCGTTCGACCGGTGAGGAGTATTCTATCCCCTACGTTTCGTAGGTGGGTTCCACGATGGCCGATATGGGCTTCCCGACGGGCGGGCGTGCGCGCCTCGGCCAGAGGCAGATCCCTGGATAGCCGTTGTAGGGAAAAGAATTGTCTCTGCCGAATCGAACAGTCTCTTGCTCGACGGACAGGATATCACCGCCGACTAGAGCGTCAAGACCGATCCACGCGCTCGGCGACGACTGATCGCTCGCTCGCGCGCGCATGATCGAGTCGACGCGCGCGCACGCGATCGCAGTTGACATCGACGCGCGCGAGTATCAACCGTCGACGAGCGCGAGCCTCGACCGCCGACGTCGACGTCGCGCGACTCTCAACCGCGATCGCTCTTGCCGCGCCACTCGGAGCCGGCTCCGCCTTGCACGGCGATCGACCGCGTCCCCATCGCCAGCATCGCGTCCTTGTCGATCACGCCGCCGGCGCGCTCCTCGACCGGCGGTGCGTGCAGGCCGGTGTCCATGCGAATCGCGTCGCACGGGCACGCCTCGACGCACAGGCCGCACACCACGCAGCGCAGCTCGTCGATCTCGAACACGGCCGGGTACTTCTCCACCTTCTTGTCGCTGGTCTCGGCCGGGATGATCGTGATGCAGTTGGCCGGGCACACCGTAGGACAGCACATGCATGCCACGCAGCGCACCGAGCCGTCGTCTCGCTGCATGAGCCGGTGCAGGCCGCGGTTGCGCGGAGGGTAGGGCTTCTTCTCCTCCGGGTACTGGATCGTCTGCGTCTCCGCCCGGGTCAGCACGTTCTTGAAGAAGTGCTTCACCGTGATCTGCAGCCCCTTGAGCGTGGGGATGATGAAGCTCGCGTCCTGAAGGGCCGGTCGGACCACGCGGACCGTGCGCACCTTCGGGTTCTTGCGCGAGACCGAGACCACCTCGGGACCGGCGTGCGCCGGCTCGGCGCTGGCGCCGTGCTGACTGGACATGGATTGACTCCTGGCTCCTCGCGCCTCTACCTGGCTCCGCCCCACGACCAGAGCAGCCAGACGAGGAACGCCGTGACCATGACATTGAGCAGAGAGAGCGGCAACAGGCGCTTCCAGCCCAGCTGCATCAGCTGATCGGGCCGGAAGCGGGGCAGCGTCCAGCGGATGGCCAGCTGCAGCCAGCAGAAGAAGACCACCTTGCCGCCGAAGGTCGCGAACTGGATCAGCACCACCGCCCAGTGCGGGAGGTACGCGACCATCCCGGCGAAGTGGAACCCGTCGACGTGGAGGAACGGGAACTGCCAGCCCCCGAGGAAGACCGACGTCATGACCGACGCCAGGAAGACGATCTCGATGAACTCGGCCAGGAAGAACATGCCGAAGCGCATCCCGGAGTACTCGACGAAGTAGCCGATGATCTCCGGCTCGCCCTCGGGCAGGTCGAACGGCGCCCGCTTGGTCTCGGCGATGGCCGCGGTGAAGAACAGGATCAGCGCGAACGGCTGCACCGCCCAGCCCCAGTGCAGCGGGTTGGGCCCCTGCCACGCCACCATCGCGCCCGGCTCCAGCGTGCCCATGACCAGGAACACGCCCATGAGCGACAGGCCCATGGTGACCTCGTAGGACATCATCTGCGACGACGCGCGCAGCCCGCCGAGCAGGGCCCACTTGTTGTAGCTGGCCCAGCCGGCCAGCGTGCCCCCGTAGTTGGCCAGGGTCATGATGGCGAAGTAGAAGATGAGGCCGAACTCGACCGGGTAGACCTGCATCGAGATGGCGTCGCGCGCGTCGATGCCGACGCGGACGTCGATGACGTGCGCGAGCTCGTGCGGGAAGATGGTCGGCCCGAACGGGATGATCGCGAAGGCCACGAACACCGGCGCCAGCGCCAGGATCGGCGCGAGCGTGAACAGCACCCGGTGCGCCCGCTCGGGGACGAAGTCCTCCTTGGAGATCATCTTCAGCGCGTCGGCGACGAAGTGGAGGATGCCCATCAGGCGGATGGGCCCGATGTTGGCCCGGTTGGGGCCGAGGCGGTCCTGCATCATCGCGCTCTGCCGCCGCTCGGCCCAGGTGAGCAGCGAGGCGAGCGGCATGACGAGCAGGAGGATGAGGAAGATCCACTTGAACGCTGCGCTGTCGAGGATCCAGAAGATCCAGTCGACCGCGCCTGTCGGGCTCGTGCTGATCGTGGGTTGCATGGCCGCCTATCCGCGCGAGTTGGCGAAGCGGAGCTGGATCGGAAGCGCGTCGCGGCCCCAGGTCGCGCCGCGGAAGTCGGGCACCTTCTGCACCATGTCGTCGAACACCTGGCGCGCGGTGGTGTAGCCCAGCGCCGCGCCCGAGGCCTGGGCCAGCCGCGTGATGATCTCCCAGGCCGGCAGCGCCTGACCGCCCGGCTCGTAGGCCGCCTGCATCCGCTGCACCAGGCCCTGCCGGTTGGTCACCGTCCCCGCCACCTCGGCCCAGGCTGCGCTGGACAGCGCCACCTTGGCGCGCGGCGTGAGGCCGTCCTCGGTGTCGGCGATGACGACCAGCGCGTCGAGCTGGGCCAGCCTGCCCAGCCCCTCGTCGGACAGCGGCAGGTGATGGCCGAGGACCAGGAGCGCCTTGAGCTCGCCCTCGAGCAGATCCTCCTCCAGCACCGAGACGCCGGCCGGCACGTCGCCGCCCAGGATCGAGCGGACGCCGCGCCGGTTGGGGTTGACGTCGGCGTCGCGCAGGATCTTGTCGGCTCGCTCCGGCACCAGGGGCTTGCCGCCGACGTAGAAGCGCTCGAGCCGCCAGATGTCGCGCGCCAGCCGGGCCAGCGCGTGGTTGTCCTCGTTGGTGTGCTGCGGCGAGAAGACGACCCCGACCTGCCCGCGGTCGGCCTCCATGACCTGGCGCAGGCCGCGCGCGGCCGCCGCCAGCGCCTGGTCCCAGCGCGCCGGCAGCCCGCCGACCAGCGGCGTGACCAGCCGCTTGTGGCGCAGCTCGTGATAGGTGAAGCGGCCCTCGTCGCACATCCAGTACTGATTGACCTCGGGATGGTGGCGCGGCACCAGCCGCCACACCCGCTCGCTGCGGTGCTGGATCTCCATGTTGCACCCGGTCGCGCAGCCCTGGCACACCGACGGCGTGGCCAGGAGCTCCCACGCGCGCATGGTGAAGCGGAAGTCCTTGGCCGTGAGCGCGCCGACCGGGCACACGTCCACCGTGTTGATCGAGTAGGCGTTGTCGAGCTGGGCGCCGGGCGCGGTGCCCAGCTCCTCGTGGTCGCCGCGGTGGCTCATCTCGAGCTGGTGATCGCCGGCCACCTCGTCGCACACGCGGATGCAGCGCGTGCACAGGATGCAGCGCTCCGCGTCGAGCATGATGTGGGGCCCGAGGTCCACGACCTTGGGCTTGCGCACCTTGGCCACGTCGACCCGCGACGCCGCGTTGTCGTGGTCGAAGTAGAGCGACTGCAACACGCACTCGCCCGCCTTGTCGCAGATCGGGCAGTCGATCGGGTGATTGACGAGCGTGAACTCCAGCATCTGCTTGCGCGCGCCGCGCGACACCGGATCGGTCGTGTGCACGACCATGCCGTCGGCCGCCATCGCCTGGCAGGAGGGCGCCAGCTTGGGCTGGCCCTCGATGGTGACCAGGCACTGCCGGCACACCGCGACCACGCTGAGGCCCGGGTGGTAGCAGAACGCGCTGATGTCGATGCCGACCGCGCGCGCCGCCTCGATCACGTTGGTGCCCTTGCGCACCGTGACCTGCATGCCGTCGATGGTCAGCGTGACGGTCTCGGGCGGCGGGCTCGTCTCTGGTTTGGTCTCTGCGCTCATGGCTACTTGTCGCACTCCCCGCCGATCATGTTGATCATCCCGAAGATCGGGACGATGTCGGAGATGAGGTGACCGTGAATGGTGCGGGAGATGGTGGACAGGTTGATGAAGCTGGGCGAGCGGCAATAGCACTTCCACGGGCGGCCGGTGCCGTCGGACACGACGAAGAAGCCGAGCTCGCCGTTTCCGCCCTCGACCCAGCTGTACGCCTCGCCCGGCGGCACCCGGATGCCGTCCATGATGTGCTTGAAGTGCCGGATCATGGCCTCGATGGTGTTGTAGGCCTCCTTCTTGGGAGGCAGCGCGACGCGCGGGTCGTCGATGACGACCGGACCGGCCGGGATGTCGCGCAGCGCCTGGCGCAGGATGCGGATCGACTGCTTCATCTCCTCGAGGCGCACGAGGTAGCGGTCGAAGCAGTCCCCCCTGGTGCCGACCGGCACGTCGAACTCGAGCCGGTCGTAGACCAGGTAGGGCTGGTCCTTGCGCACGTCGTAGTCGACCCCGCACGCGCGCAGGCACGGGCCGGTCATGCCGTAGGCGGCCGCCTGCTCCGGCGTGAAGGGGCCGACCCCCTCCATGCGGTCGCGGAAGATGCGGTTGTTGGTGAGCATGTCCTCGACCTCGACCAGGACGCCCTCGATCCTGGCCAGGAGCCCCGTGAGCCGGGCGTCGAAGTCGTCGGTCAGGTCGTGCGCCACGCCCCCGATGCGCACGTAGGAGTAGGTCAGGCGCGCGCCCGACAGCTCCTCGAGCAGCTCGAACAGCCACTCGCGCGCCTTGAGCAGGTAGAGGAACGGCGTGAAGGCGCCCAGCTCCATGGCCGACGCGCCCAGGCAGGTCTGGTGGTCGGTGATGCGCGAGATCTCGCTGACCAGGACGCGGATGTACTGGGCGCGCTCCG
>DATFRY010000587.1:0-16146 GCA_035262925.1 Kofleriaceae bacterium
GCTCGTGCGCGGCGCCCTGGCGATGGCGTCGCGCCCCGGCGGCGCGGCCGACGCCCGCGTGCTCGACCTGACCGGCCTGCGCGGTCGGGCGCGGCGGCAGGCCTGGCGGCAGATCCTCGCCGACATCGAGCGGCCGTTCGACCCGATCGTCGCGACGAGGGCCGACCCGGCGTGGCGCGCCGCCATCGTCGAGCTCGGCGGCGCGGGCCGGCCGACCCGACGCATGGTGGCGCTCGCGTTCGACGGCCGCCGCTTCGATCACACCTCGGCCGGCCTGTGGATCGACGACCTCATCGAGTCCTGCCGCGCCGCAGCCGAGCACCGCGAACCGGTATGGCCGCGGCGGCCGGCCGTCGCCGCCACCGCCGGGATCGAGATCGAGATCGCCGATCCGCTCGCGATCGGCTGGCGAGCGGCGCGGATCCCGGCGGCGCGCGCCCGCGCCCTGCTCGAGGTCGGCCGGCGGCAGGCGGCGCCGCCGATCGCGACCGTCGCCGCCGCGATCGCGGTGGTGCTCGCGCGCCGCGGCGGCCGCGACGACGTGGTGCTCGAGGTCCCGGCGTCGCTCCGCGCCGGTCCGGCGGAGCGGGCGGCGATCGGCCCCGCCACCACGACCGCGGCGATCGCGCTCAGCCTGGCCGGGCGGCCGAGCTTCTCGGAGGTCGTCGAGCAGGCGTCGCGCGCGATCTGCCGCGCATGGGCCGCCGCCGCCGGCCTCGGCGCCGACCCGCCGGCGCCCACCGCGAGCCCCGATGCCAGCCTCGCGCTCGAGCTGGCCGGCGCCCGCGCCGGTGACTGGCGCGAGACCGCGCGCGCCGACGGCGGGGCCGCCGCGCTCGCGTTCGCCGTGCGCTGGACGGCGGCCGGCGTGCTCGTGGTCGAGGTCGGCCACGACGGCGTCGAGGTCACCGCCGACGACGCCGCGTCGATCGCGGCCAGCCTGGACCAGGTCCTCGGCGAGCTGGCCGCCGATCCGGCGCGGGCGCTGTCGGGCCTGCCGTCGGACGGCCCGGCCGACCTGGTCGAGCCGGCGCCGCCGCGGACATTCCCGCTCACCCACGCGCAGGAGCGGCTGTGGTTCCTCGAGACCCTCGCGCCGGGGACCACGGCCAATCACCTGCAGCGGATCTACCGGCTCGAGGGCGAGCTCGACCGGGGCGCGCTCGAGCGCAGCCTCGCCGCGCTGGCGCGCCGCCACGACGCGCTGCGCACGGTGTTCCGCGACGTCGACTCGTCACCTCGCCAGCTCGTCCTGCCCGGGCCGGCGATCGAGCACCGGGTCGACACGCTGCCCGACGAGGACGCGGGCGAGCGGGCGAGCTGGCTGGCCGGGCGCGCGGCCGGCGACCACGCGCGGCCGTTCGACCTCGCGCGCGGGCCGCTGTGGCGGACCCGGCTGTGCCGGATGGCGCCCGACGACCACCGCCTGATCCTCACCATCCATCACCTCGTCATCGACGCGCTGTCGGTCCTGATCTGGTACCGCGAGCTCATCGAGCTCTACCAGGCCGAGGTCGCCGGCACGGTGCCGCGGCTCGCGCGCCTCGAGTCGTCGATGGCCGCCGTCGCCGAGTGGGAGCGCTCGCCCGACGGCCAGCGGCGGATCGCAGACGACCTCGCGTTCTGGCAGGGCGAGCTGGCCGGCGCGACGCGGCTCGAGCTGCCGATCGACCACCGGCGGCCGCCGAGCCACGCCGTCGGCCGCCACGACGAGAGCGAGCTCCTGCCGGCGGATCGCGCCGCGGCGGTGCGCGCGCTCGGCCGCCGCCACGGCGCCACGCTCAACGTCACGCTGATGGCGGCCGCGGCGGCCTTCCTGGCCCGCCACACGCAGCAGGAGGATCTCGTGTGCGTGGTCCCGGCGTCGCGCCGCGACGTGCCGGGCCGGCGCAACGTGATCGGCCTCCTGCTCAACCTCCTGCCGCTCCGGCTGCGGCTCGACGGTGATCCGACGTTCGCGGAGATCATCGCGCGCACCCACCGGGCGGTGCATCGCGCCCTCGCGCACGCGGAGGCGCCGTTCGAGCGCATCGTGGCCGGGCTCGGCCTCGCGCGCGAGCCCGGACGCCAGCCGCTGTTCGACGTCATCCTCAACATGGTCCCCGCCGCCGAGCGGCTGTGGTGGGGCGACCTGCGCGTGACCCTCGAGGGCGTGACCGGATCCGCGCAGCCGTGCGATCTGCTCATCGGCGCGAGCACCAGGCCGGCCGGCAGCCTCGGGCTCGTCATGCGCTGCCGCGACGACCTGTTCGCCGCGGCGACGTCGGCTCGCCTGATGGCGCGCTTCCGCACCTTGCTGCTCGCGGCGGTGCGGTCGCCCTACACCCGGCTCTCCGAGCTGCCTGTCATGCCCGACGACGAGCGGGCCACCGTGGTCGAGGCATGGAACCGCACGGCGGTGGCGCTGCCCGAGGCGACGGTGCACGGCCTGGTCGAGGCGCGCATCCGCGACCGGCCGGACGCAACGGCCGTCATCCAGGGCCAGCGCGCGCTCAGCTACCGCGAGCTCGGGCGCCGCGCCGACGAGCTGGCGGCGCGGCTGCGCGGGCGGGTCGCGGCCGGCGCGCGGGTCGGCGTCCTCGTGCGACCGTCGCCGGAGCTGGCGGTGGCCGCGCTCGGCGTGCTGAAGGCGGGCGCGGTCCACGTCCCGCTCGATGCCGGGCAGCCGGCGCCGCGCATCGCGGCCCTGGCCAGCGAGGTCGAGCTCGTCGTCACCGAGCCGCACCTCGCCGACCGCGTGGACGTCGCGCACATGGTCCTCGGCGAGCCCGCGCCCGAGCCCGAGTCCGAGCCCGCGCAAGACCGCCCGAGCGCCGACGGCCAGGGCGGCCACGGCAATCCCGACGCCATCGCGTACGTCGTCTACACCTCCGGTTCGACCGGCCGGCCAAAGGGAGTCGCGACCACTCACCGCGCGCTGGTCAACCAGATCGTCTGGTTCGCGCGCGACCTGCCCTGGCGGCCCGGCGAGGTGGCGATGCTGCGCAGCTCGCCGGCGTTCGTCGACTCGCTGTGGGAGCTGTTCGGACCGCTCGCGGGCGGCGTCCCGCTGGTCGTGGCCAGCGCGGACGAGATGGCCGATCCGCGCCTGCTCGCCGCCGCCGCCGCGCGGCACGGCGTCACCCGGATGGTCGTGGTGCCGTCCCTGCTCCGCACGCTCCTCGAGCTCGGCGGCGGCCGGCCCGACTTCCTGCCGGCCCTGACCCTGTGGCTCGCCACCAGCGAGGAGCTGAAGCCGTCCCTGGTCGAGGCGTTTCAGGCCGCGCGGCCCGCGTCCCGCCTGTTCAACCTGTACGGCGCGTCCGAGACGGCAGACCAGGTCGCCGCCCGCGAGGTCACGCGCGACGACGCCCGCGCGCCGCGGACGCCGATCGGCCGGCCGATCGCCAACACGCGCGTCTACATCCTCGACCGGGCCGGGCGTCCGGTGCCGATCGGCGTGCCCGGCGAGATCTGCGTCGCCGGCGTCGGGCTCTCCGACGGCTACCTCGGCGACGTCCCCGCCGCCGCGCAGGCGCGCTTCACCGCGATCCCGTTCGCCCCCGGCGAGCGGATGTACCGCACCGGCGATCGCGGGCGGTGGCGCCACGACGGCGTGCTCGAGTACATCGGTCGCCTCGATCACGAGCTCAAGATCCGCGGGATCCGGATCGACCCCGGCGAGGTGGAGAGCGCCATCCTGGCCGACCCCGGCGTGAGCGCCGCCGCCGTGACCGCGCACGCCGGGTTCGACGGCGAGCACCGCCTCACCGCCTATCTGGTCGCGCGCGGAACCTCGGCGCCGTCGCCGGCGGAGCTGCGGCGGCAGCTGCGCACCCGCCTGCCGGAGCCGCTGGTCCCGACCGCGTTCGTCACCCTGCCTGCGCTGCCGCTCGGCCCGACCGGCAAGCTCGACCGCGCCGCGCTGCCGGCCCCACAGCCGGCGCCGGTCGCGTCGCGCCCCCCGCACGGCGCGATCGAGCAGGCGGTGGCGCTCGCCTGGGAGCAGCTGCTCGGCCGCCCGGTCGGCGCCGAGGACGACTTCTTCGCCGCCGGCGGGCAGTCGCTGCTGGCCGCTCAGGTCGGCGCGCGCCTGGTGGAGCGCTTCGCGGTGGAGCTTCCGCTCGCGGTCCTGTTCGAGCGGCCCACGATCGCCGCACAGGCGGCCTGGCTCGAGGCCGCGGTCCTCCGCTCACCGCACTCCGCGATCGCGCGGGCCGGCGAGGCCCCGGTGCCGCTCAGCTTCGCGCAGGAGCGGCTGGCGTTCGCCTCGGCGCTGGCGCCGCGGGCCCCGGCGCCCAGGGTGCGGCTCGCGCTGCGGCTCGACGGCGCGCTCGACGTCGATGGCCTCGAGGCCGCCATGACCGCGATCGCCGCCCGCCACGACGCGCTGCGCACCGTCTTCACCGGCGACGGTCCGGCCGCGCGCCAGCGGGTGGTCGCCAGCTGCCCGCGCGATCACGTCTTCGAGGACCTCTCCGCGCTGTCGGCCGACGAGCAGCAGGCGGCGATCCGCCGGCACATGGACCAGGAGCGCGGCCGGCCGTTCGCGCTGGCGGCGGGCCCTCCCTGGCGGACTCGCCTCCTTCGCCTCGCCGAGCGCGCGCACGTCCTGGTGGTCACGATGCACCACTATGTCGCCGACGGCTTCTCGCTGCAGATCTGGCTCGAGGAGCTGGACGAGCACTACGCGGCGCTCGCCGCCGGTCGCCCGCCCGCCGTCGCCGACCTCACCGCCGGCGCCGCCGACATCGCGCTGTGGCAGCGGCGCATGGCCGACTCGGGGTTCTGGGACCCGTCGCGCGCGTTCTGGCGCGACGCGCTGGCCGGCGCGCAGCCGCTCGATCTGCCGCTCCGCGCGCCGCGCACCGGCTGGTCGACCGGCCGGTCCGGCAGCCGCCGCGCGCGGCTCGACGGCGCCGAGCTGGCCGCGCTCGGCGAGCTGGCGCGCGCCGAGCACACGACCCTGTTCGGCGTGCTGTTCGCCGCCGCCGCGGCGCTGCTCGGGCGGGCCAGCGGGCGCGACGACGTCGTGCTCGGGACGGTGGCGGCGGGTCGCGATCGCCCCGAGGTCCGCCCGCTCCTGGGTCTCTTCCTCAACCCGCTGCCGCTGCGGCTCCGCTTCGAGGGCGATCCCCGCGCGCGCGAGCTGGTCGGCGCCGCTGGCCGCGCGCTGCGCGCCGCCCTCGCCCACTCCGACGTCCCGTTCGAGCGGATCGTCGCCGACGTCAACCCGGAGCGCCGCCCCTACCGGCAGCCGCTGTTCGACGTCGTCATCAACCACCACCCGCCGCCCGCCGCGCCGCGCCTCGGCGGGCTCCGCGTCGGCCACGTGCGCGCGGCCGGCGCCCCGGTGACTCCCTACGAGCTGATGATCCGCACGATCGTGCGGGGCGATGCGCTCGTCATCCAGCTCGACTACCAGCGCGAGCGGTTCGCCGACGACGCGGTCGCCGAATGGCTGGCCGACTACGTCGGCCTCCTGCGCCGGTTCGCCGCCGCGCCCGAGCGGCGCCTGTCGGACATCCGCGTCCCCTGATCCGCGCGCCGTCCTGCGCGTCAGGTGGCCGCCAGGACGGCGGCGAGGCGCTCGCTCGAGAAGTAGTCGCGCATGGACACGATCTCGCCGTCCCGCACGCGGAAGACCTGCACGTAGGGCACCTGGTAGGTCTGCCCGGCGGGCGTCTGCCCGTGCAGATCGAACTCGACGATGATCACCTCGGGGTCGCCGGTCTCGTGCACGACCAGATCGTCGTAGCCGAGAAAGCGCCGGCCCGACTCCCAGGACCGCGTCAGGGCGGACGTCATGTGGCGCCGGATCTGCTCGCGACCCTCGAGGCACGCGGGCAGCCCCACCGCTCCACCGCCGAACGGAAACTCCATGATTCCGTCGGACGCGAACAGGTCGGCGAAGCCGTTCGCGTCGTATGACATCACGCTGCGCCGCGCGCGCTCGAACACGTCGCGCGGGCTGGCGGCAAACCTCGTCGCTTGACTCGGGGCACTGGTCATGGGGATCCTCCTCCCGTAGAATCGGAGCCGAGACTCCGCTTGCACAATACGGAGCCGACGCTCCGTTTGTCAAGCGCCGTCGTCGAGGAGCCCATGAGTCGGAAGCAGCCCGGGACGGGAGTGACCCCGCACGAAGACGAGTCGCGTCGGGCCGACGCGCGCCGCAACCGGGCCCGCGTGCTCGAGGCGGCCGAGGAGGTGTTCGCGGCCAAGGGCACCTCGGCGTCGACCGGCGAGATCGCGCGCGCCGCCGGGGTCGGCATCGGGACCGTGTTCCGGCACTTCCCCACCAAGGAGGCGCTGCTCGAGGCCATGTACATGGCGCGCATGCAGCGGCTGACCGACGACGCCGAGGCCGGCGCCGCCGCGGCCGATCCGGGCGCCGCGTTCTTCGCCTTCTTCGAGCGCATGATCGAGCAGTCCGCGACCAAGAAGGCCTTCTCCGACGCGCTCACCCTCGCCGGCGTCGACGTGCAGAGCCTGATCGCGCCGGTGGCCAGGAACCTGCACAAGGCGATCGGCGCGCTCCTGGCCCGGGCGCAGAAGGCGGGCGCGGTGCGCTCCGATGTCCGGGTCGGCGAGGTGATCGCCCTGCTCAAGGGCGCGTCGCACGCCGCCGAGTACGCCGGCCGCGACCGCGCCCTCCAGGCGCGCACGCTCGCGGTCATCTTCGACGGGCTGCGCCCCCGCCGCCCCTGAACCTACAGCAGGAACTCCTCGGCGAACTGGTTCTCGAGGAACATCCGCTCCAGCTCGTCGACCAGCCGGATCATCTCGTCGCGCTGGTTGCCCTGGAAGCGGAGGCGGATGCCCATGCCGGGCACGTCCTCGTCCTCGACCACGACGGTGTGGGCCACCACTCCGGCGAGCGAGACCGCGTTGCCGCGGATCGGCACGGTCAGGAGAAGGTGGACCTCGGACCCCTCCGGCAGCGGATCCTCGGTGATGATGAACAGCCCCTCCTCGTTGATGTCGCGCGAGTAGGTCTTGCACGGCCCGCCGATGCCGCCGTAGGTGACCGGGAAGCGCAGCGGCAGGCGGCGCATCTCGCGCAGGTTGAGCAGCCCGCCGCGCACGAACCCGTTCAGATAGTTGATCTTTTCCCGCTCCTCGGGGCCCAGCGCGACGCTCACGCCGCGCGGCAGGGCCGCGTCTCCCTTCATGCGGCGCGCGATGACCTTGCCGCGCAGGATGACCCGCGGGCCCGACGTCCCGACGATCAGATCCAGCCGGATCTGCTCGCCGACGTGGGCCGGGTCGCTCTGCGACACGAAGATCGTGGAGTCCCTGGGATCGAACACCTTCACCCAGTCCCCCTTGTCGGCCAGCTTCAGGTCGATCCGCCGCACCAGGCACCTATCCTAACCCAAGGTCGAGCGGCCGCGCACCGCGCGGGGCGCGGAGGCGACAGGCTCCCACCTCGCGGTGGATCGCTACCTGATGAGGCGGTAGCGCAGGCGAACCGGCTCGCCGCGCCGCACGATCTCGACGACGACCTCGCGGGCCGAGGCCAGCGCCGCGTACGCCGCGGCGGCCTCGTCCACCGTGTCGATCGGGTGACCCGCCACGCGCTTGACCACGTCGCCGCGCTGGATTCCCAGCCGGGCGACGAAGGAGCCGGACGCGAGGTCCACGACGCGCATGCCTCCGCCCGGGGCGCGCTCGATCTGGATCTGCTTCGAGAGGGCCGAGAAATCGGACAGCGCCCAGTCGAGCTCGCGGCGGCTCAGCGCGGTCGGCTCGTCGGCCGCGGGCGTCGGGGTGGCCGGGGCCGCGCCCGCTGCCGGGCCCGCTGCCGGGCCCGCTGCCGGACCCGCTGCCGGAGCCGCGGCGCTGGCAGCGCTCGATCGGGACGGCGCGGCCGGGCGCGCCTCGATCGACCTCCCCGTCTTCCGCTTCGAGTCGCGCGCGCGCGATGCCTTGGCCCTGGCGGGGGGAGTCGCGGCCGTGTCGTCGTCGGGGCCCGCCTCCGCAGCGGAGTCGGTGCCGATGCCGACCTCGCCGCTGGCATCCGCATCGGCGGCGCCGCGATCGCGGTCGGCGCCGGTGCCCGGGTCAGCGCCGATGCCGTCGTCGATGCCGGTGTCGGCGCCGGTGTCGATGCCGGTGGTGTCAGTGTCACTGGGCGGCGCGTCGAGGTCGGGCGCGGCCGGCGGTTCGGCGCCGCGCTCCGACCCGCGCTCGTCGGCACGCGGTGACGACGGCGGCGCGACCGGCTTGGGCGACGGCGCGACCGCACCTCGCCGCGGGGCCGGCGCCGCCTCGACGCGCGAGGCCGGCGGAGCGATCACCGACGGGAGGCCGGTGTCCCCGGTCGATGACGAGTCGCCATATGGATCCATGATCGACGGCTCCGAGGCGGACGGCTCGGAGGCGCCACCGGGCGAACCGACGGCGCCGCCGCCCGCCGGACCGGCGTACGGATCGATCGCCTCGGGCGCGGCCGGGTCGCCCGGCCGGGCGCCGGGTTCGCCCGCAGCAGGTGCGCCGGCCGCGGGCGAGGGCGCGCCGGCCGACCGAGCGTCTGGGCCCTGCGTCGCCTGCGTCGACTGCGGAGCCGGCGGAGCCGCGGCGCCCGCGGCCGCGCTCGCCGCGCCTGGCTCGCCGGCCGGACCCGCCGCGCCGGAAGCAGCTGCTGCCCCCGCCGCTCCGCCCGGAACCGGGGCGCCCTCGACCAGCGGCAGGACGTAGTAGCGCTCCGGCGGGGTCGGCGTGGCGAGGACCAGCTGATCCGGCTCGATCTCGGCGACGCGCAGGCCGTGGATCGTGTCGCCGACCTTGAAGACGCCGTACTCGCCGGTCACGCGGTCGAGCACCAGGGCCTGGCGCCCGCCCGACAGGACCTGGACCAGCGTCGCGCGCGGCGCCCTGGGCAGGGCGGGCTCGGCCGCCGCCTGCGACACCGCCCATCCAGAGAGAATGGCTGCTACAGCCAGTGCCGCTGGCACGCGCATGAGTGCCTGCGAGTTGCAAAAAACGCGCCCCGTCCCAAGCAGCTGAAACAGTGAAAAGCGATCGGCCGATCGTCCACCTTCATTCACGGTCGCCGAGGCCGGACTTCACGTCGACGATCGCCATTCGCGCCGCCCGTTTCGCTCGCCGGCATGCCCGGCGGCCCGCTCGCCGGTCCCGTCGCCCGGGCGGTTGGCCGGCCCGTCGAGGTCCGCTCGCCGGGTCGCTCGATCGACGACGCCAAGCACGTCACGCGGCGCGCGCCGGGCAACCAAGCCAGCGCTCGCACTCGCCCGCCAGAGGCGATGCGACGCCCGCCCGGAGAAGCGACGCCGAATGGACCGGGCGCGCTACTCGGCCGCGCTGTCCGCGGCGCCCGCGCGCCCGCCCGCCTTGGCCGGCTTCTTGTCGCCGCCCTCGGACTTGGCGTTGCCGCCGCCACCCGCCTCCGCCTTCGCGTCCGCGCCGGCCACCTGATCGGTGTCCTTGCCCTCGCCCTCGATGTCGATGCCCGACAGATCGAGGTCCTCGAGCTCCTTGAGGTCCTCCTCCGTCAGCCCGGCCGACGACTTCGCGGTGAGCTGCGGGGTGGACGTCGTGGTGCCCGACTCGAGCAGGCCCATCTTGGCCTTGAGCTCGGAGAGCGCGTCTTCCTCGGTGCCGTGCCCGCCCGACTCCAGGGCGAGGAACTTGGACTCGAGCGTGTCGCCCGAGATCTCGCCGGCCAGCTCCGCCCCCGCCTCGGCCTCGGCCTCGAGCAGCGTGATGCGCTCGGCCATGCGATCGAAGGTGTCGAACGCGCTCGTGTCGCCGAGCCCCTGCATCGTGCTGGCGATCTGGCGCTGCGCCTCGGCGCGCTTCTTCCGCGCGATGAGGATGTTCTTCTTGCGCTTGGCTTCCTCGATCTTGTTGGCGAGGAGCCGCAGCGCGTCCTTGAGCTTGTCGACCGCGCCCTTCTGCGCGATCCACTGCTGCTGGAACTGCGCCGCGATGTTCTCGTGCTCCTGCTTGCGGACCAGCGCCTGGCGGGCGAGGTTGTCGTCGCCGGCCCGCACGGCCAGCATCGCCTTCCGCTCCCATTCCTTCGACTTGTCGAGCTCGGCGTTGTACTGCTTCTGCAGCCGCTTCTCGTCGGCGATGGCGACGGCCACCGCCTTCTTGGCCTCGACCAGCTGCTGCTGCATCTCCAGCAGCACCTGATTCAGCATCTTCTCGGGATCTTCGGCCCTGGAGATGAGGTCGTTGAGGTTCGACTTGATCAGGGTTCCGAGTCGGGAAAAGATGCCCATGACTTGCTCTATGCCGAGGGGAGAACGGCCCCCTCGATCGAAGGGTACGAGATATCCCCCTCGGTTGCAACGGCAAGCCCTGCGTGTTAGGGACGGCAAATGGGCAGCGAGGGCGCCTCTGGCGAACGAGCTCGACTGCCGCGCCACGTCGCCATCATCATGGACGGCAACGGACGCTGGGCCGAGGGCCGGCAGCTGCCGCGTCTCGCCGGTCATCGCGAGGGCGCGGAGAGCGTGCGCGACGTCGTGCGCGCCGCGCGGCAGATCGGGCTCGAGGCCATCACGCTGTACGCGTTCTCGTCGCAGAACTGGGCTCGGCCGGTCGAGGAGGTGGCCGGCCTGATGGAGCTCCTGCGCGACTATCTCCTGACCGAACGCGCTGAAATCATGGAGAACGAGATCCGGCTGCGCGCCATCGGAGACGTCGACAAGCTTCCGCCGTCGGTGCGCGAGCCGCTCGACGCGCTGATGGCGGATTCGGCGCAGAACCGGGCGATGGTCCTGACCCTGGCGCTCTCGTACGGTGGACGCGAGTCGATCGCCCTGGCCGCGCGCCGCACCGCGCAGCTGGCCGCGGCCGGCGAGCTTGATCCCGAGTCGCTCGATGCGGAGCGATTCAACAGCATGATGCCGACGGCCGACTTGCCTCCGCTCGATCTCGTGATACGCACCAGCGGCGAGCTTCGCATCTCCAACTTCCTCCTCTGGGAAGCGGCCTACGCGGAGCTCTACTTCTCGAGCGCCCTGTGGCCGGATTTTCGGCGCGGCGATCTCTACGCCGCCCTCGACGCGTACGCCGCACGCGAGCGCCGCTTCGGCCTGACCGGCGCGCAGATCGAGTCGGGCGGCGACCTCGCGCCGTAGCGACGGCCGCCGCGCCGCCCCGCGCGGCCCCGCGGCCACCCGCGGCCCGCTCCGCTACTCGGCCGCCAGCTCGCGGCACTCGGTCGCCGCACCGACGGCGACGCAGATGGAGACCGGCCCCTCGCCGGTGACGACGAACGCGCCGGGCAGCGGGACGCGGTTGCCGCAGCGGATCGCCCGCGGCGGCAGCGGCCGGTCGATCCCGCCGGCCTGCGCCACCGTCACATCGACCGCGACCGGCGCATCGGCCGCGCACGTGACGAGCACCTTGAAGCGATCGCCGGGCCGGAAGCCGCTCGGGTCGAAGGCGACCTCGCCGCCGCGCTCGCGCACCAGGCCGAGGCCGATCTCGTCGCCCTTCACCCCGGCCAGGGTCGCGCCGCGCTCGCCGCGCTCGCCGCGATGGCCCCAGAACAGCGCGAGCGCCGCAGCGGCCGCCGCCAGCGCGAACGCACCGCTCCAGCGCGCGCGCCGTCGACGGCGCCGCGCGGCCGCGGCCCGCCACGGATCGGGGAGCGGCGGCAGCGCGCGCCGATCGTCCTCGATGACCCCCAGCGCCGCGCGGCAGGCGGCGCACGCGCCGAGATGCTGGCCCACCCCGGCCGCGCGCGCCGCGTCCAGCTCGCCGAGCGCGTGGCGCTCGAGCTCGAGCCAGGAAACTGGCTGGCCGGCGCAGGCCTCGCGCTCGCGCATCATCCCTCGCCTCCGCGCGCGCGCGCCTGCCCGGCCTCGCTCGCGCGCAGCTCGGCCACCTGGCCGCGGATGCGGTCGAGCCGCTTGCCGACGGTCTTGCGGCTGGTGCCGAGCAGCTCGGCGATCTCGTCCTGCGACATGTCGTCGACGAAGCGGCAGACCAGCACCTCGAGGTGGCGCGCGTCGAGCCGGCCGCCGAGCTTGAGCAGGAGGTCGAGCCCGATGACCTCGTCGTCGCAGCGCACGCGGGCGGGGCCGCGCAGCGCCGCCTCCTGGCGGTCGAGCAGCCGCTCGCGGTTGCGCCGGTCGCGGATCACGTTGAGGCAGCGGTTGGTCACCGCTCGATAGAGGTAGGGGAGCTCCACGCGCTCGACTCCGCGCTCGACCAGGTCGACGAACAGGGACTGCACCACGTCTCCCGCATCCTCGCGGTTGCCGAGGATGCGCTCCGCCTTGCGCAGCATCGCCGGACCGTAGTGCCTGTACGCGTCCGGCGGGCCGAGCGGCTCACCGACAGCGGCCACCCGTGCGGCCCGCCTCGATGCATTCTCCACCCTGCCCGGCGAGCGGGCAGTCGTCGTCGACCGCGCACGGCCGCCCGTCGCTCGTGCACACCATCATCGGCTCGCCGCCGGCGCACGCGCCGCTCGCGCACTGCTGGTCGCGCCGGCAGGCGTCGCCGGGCGCTCCGTCACCGGGCGAGCACCAGTGCTCGCCGGGCGGGGCGTCCGGGTCCGCGACGCACGACCGCCCCGGCTCGCAGACGGCGTCGGACGGCTCGCCGCAGCATCCCGAGCAGAAGCCCTCGCAGCACACGCCGCCGGCGCACTCGCCGTCGACGGCGCACATCTCGCCGAGCCCGCGGCTGGCGGGAGCCACGCAGCTGCGATACGGCTCGAGCGGCGGCGCGACGCGGGCCTCGAGCCCGCACACCGATCCGCCGTCGCAGTCCGCGTCGTCGCGGCACTCGCCGCACGCGAACTGGCCCGGCGTGCAGACGCCGGCGGCGCACACCGCGTCGTCGGCGCCGAAGAAGCCGGCGCAGTCGGCTCCGAGCGGGCGCTCGGTGGCCACCGTGTCGCCGCCGCACTCCGGGTCGTCGCGCACCGCGCGGATCTGCGCCAGCACCGCGCGCCCCGATCCGGTCTTGCGCAGGCGGAAGAGGATGTCGCTCTGGCCCTCGAGCTCGACCCGGTAGTCGAGCTCGGCCCAGTGCGAGGTCGGGACCGCGCGCTCGTACTCGACGGTTCCATCCGCGTCGAGGTCCATCTCCAGCGTCACGGTCGCGTCCTCGGACACGTCGGCGACCAGCGAGAACCGGAGGCACGTCACCGGCGGGTCGAGGCTGAGCTGCGAGATGGCCGCGTCGTCGCCGACCAGCTCGACGCCCAGGTCGGACTCGTGCCAGGTCGGCGCCTTGCGCACGTCGCCCTTCTCGACGTCCCACGAGCACAGGTGGTCGCCGCACCAGACGTCGAAGCCCGGGTCGTGCAGCACATCGCCGGTGCAGTCGTTGTAGCCGGACTGGGTGAAAAAGATCGCCGCGAGGAAGAGAAGCGAGCCGGTTCGTCGCGTGGTCATTCGCTGGCTCCGATCGATCCTGTCGATTCCTGTACGGCCGAGCGCCGGGCTCAAAAACTGGCCCGCACGCCGAACCGGACGATGCGCCCGCCGACGTCGTGCGTGTCGCCGATGAGGTTGTCGATGACCGGGGCGGTGACGTAGGCCGCCTCGGCGGTGAAGCCCAGCAGCCAGCGCGGCGGCTGCACGTCGAGGCCGGCCGAGGCCCCCAGGTGCCAGCCCCAGTACTGCTGCTTGTCGGGCGCGCCGGCGCCGTCGTCGAGCTCGGTGAAGGCGGTGGCGATCCCGCCGCCGGCCTGCACGAACGGCGTCAGCACCCCGCCGACCAGGGGCAATCGACCGCGCGCGTGCAGGCCGAGGGCGAGGGTCGACCACGAGAACTCGAGGGGCGGGCCGTCCGCGTCGCGGTCGTAGCGCTGCCGGCCCAGCGTCGAGAGCTGCCCGACCACGCCGAGGAACGGGTTCACGTGGTAGACGACGGACGCGGCCAGGTGAGGCGGCGGGAACAGCGGCTCCTCCGCGCGGTAGCTGAAGCTCTCGAGCCGCCGGGTGAAGTCGTCCTCGATGGAGCTCTGCCCGCCGATCGCCAGCTCGATCGACCAGCGCGGACCGGACCCGCCCGCGCCCTTGGCCTCGCCCTCGCCGAGCGGCTCGCGCGCGCAGCGCTCGAGCGCGAGCCGGCCCACCTGCCCGCGGGCGAGCTCGACGTCGCAGCGCCGCAGGAACGCCGCGCCCGGCGCGCGCACGAGCACGCTGTATCCGGCCGCCGGCAGCCCGAGCCTGACCGCCCCGCCGCGCGCCTTGTGCAGCTCCGCCACCACCGCGCGCGCGCTCCGCCGCTCGACCAGCACCTCGCCCTCGAGCGCGGCGGCCAGCTCGAGCTGGGCGTCGGCCGCCGCCGGCGTGGTGATCGGCACCTCGCCCTTGCCCTTGAGCTCGACCTCGAGGCTCACGTGCTGGGCTCCCACCCGGGTGGCCGCGGTCGCCAGCAGGGTCTGGTGATAGGCGTAGCGGTAGGCCTCGTCGAGCGAGACCTTGCCGTCGCCGCTGGCGTCGCCGGCGCCGCGCAGCCCGACCAGGAGGTTGTGCGTGAAGTAGCTCGAGCCCAGCCGGTCCGATTCCTGGCTGAGCTCGCTCGCGCTCGACGACGCCAGCACCGCCACGCCGGTCGCGCTCAGCCGCGCCAGCGAGTTGAACGAGAAGTCGGCGGTCGGCTCGGCCCCCTTGATGCGCGAGAAGGCGCCCGACTGGCATGCGTCGAGGACGACGATGGTGAGCCCGCCCGCGAGCCCGACCAGGCGCTCGCGCAGCTCGGTGAGCGGGACCTCCTCGCTGGCCAGATTGAGGGCCGAGGAGCGCGCGTGGCCCGAGAAGTAGAAGAAGACGCGCGGCTGCCGCCCGGCGCGGGCCTCGGCCACCGCGCGCGCGGTCAGCGCGTCGAGCGCGGCGTGGAGCTGGGCGCGGGTCGGATGCAGGGCGAGCTGGATGCGGTCGGGCCGGTAGCCGCCGAGCTCGCCCAGGAGCTCGGCCACCTGGCGGGCGTCGCTCTCGGCGTAGTGGAGCGGCGCCTGCGCCTGACCGCCGGTGTTGGAGCCGACCACCAGGGCGAAGGCGGCCGTGTCGGGCGGCGGCAGCAGCGCCGGCGGCGCCCCCGGGTCGGCCGCGGCCGCGCGGGCGCAGGCCAGGACCGCCATCCCCGCGGCCAGGGCCGCCGGAAATCTCGAACCGGGACGCTTCATCGGCGCTCGTCTCTTTCGTCGGGCTCGTCGGGCACAGCTGGCACGGCTCGCATCGGCTTCCTTCCTCACCAGGCTTGCGCCTGCCTTCCTCTCGCCACAAACACGCAGAGCGGAAATGGTGGGAACCCGCCGGGACCGGGCGGCCGCGGCAACTTCCGGCAGGAGTGGAAGTGCGCATCACTCTTGACTCTTTCCCGGCAGCGAGTGTCTCTTCGGGGATCGATGGCGCGCCTCGGAAACCTGGCAACTCGCATCCTCGTGGCGGTCGTCGCCGTCCCCCTCCTGCTGCTGCTCATCTATCAGCGGCGGCACGAGCTCGTGTGGGCCGCAGTCTTTGCCGCCTCGGTGCTGACCATGTACGAGCTGTTCGCGATGACCCTGGCCGAGCGGGTCGATCGCATGGCGGCGCTCGCCATCGGCGCGGTCGCCTGCGCCGGCTTCTACTGGCTGCCGCCGCGCTGGTCTCCCCAGATATCCGCGTTCCTGTTCGCCTTCACGGCGCCGGCCCTCTACTACCTCTTCCGCCCGGGCGACATCGCCAGCTCGGCCGAAAGACTGGCCTACACCGTCCTCGGCATCCTCTACGGTGGGCTGTCGTTCGGATTTCTGGCCCTTCTCAAGCGCAACCTGGGGCCGGTGGGGGGCGACGCGATCGCGCTGGTGCTGGCAACCGCGTGGCTCTCGGACACCGGCGGCTACTTCGCGGGCCGGTTCCTCGGCCGGCGCAAACTTTACCCTGCGGTCAGTCC
Source organism: Kofleriaceae bacterium (assembly GCA_035262925.1). Lineage (GTDB taxonomy): Bacteria > Myxococcota_A > Polyangia > Haliangiales > Haliangiaceae > DATFRY01. Next base: position 15,859 of record DATFRY010000587.1, read on the forward strand.
CAACAAGACGTGGGCCGGCGCGATCGGCGGGGCCATGGCCGCGCTGGCGGGCGGCTTCGTCATGGAGCGCTGGCGGCTGCGCGGGCTGACGGTGGTCGATGTGGTGGTTCTGGCCGGCGTGGGCAGCGTCCTGGGCCAGCTCGGCGACCTGGTCGAGTCTCTGCTCAAGCGCGCGCGCGGGGTCAAGGACTCGGGCGACATCCTACCCGGGCACGGCGGGCTGCTCGACCGGGTGGACGCCGTGCTGTTCATCGCGCCGTGGTTTTACCTCTACCTCCTCGCGCTCCA
>DATFRY010000588.1:0-2852 GCA_035262925.1 Kofleriaceae bacterium
GGCGCGGTCGAGGATGTCCTGGGCCGGCACCATGACGCCCAGGTCGATGACCCGGTAGCCGTTGCAGCGCAGCACCACGCCGACGATGTTCTTGCCGATGTCGTGCACGTCGCCCTTGACCGTGGCGATGACCATGGTGCCCTTGTTCAGCGCGGCCAGCCCCTGCTCGGCCCGCTCGCGCTCCATGAGCGGCTCCAGGATGGCGACCGCCTTCTTCATCACGCGCGCGCTCTTGACCACCTGGGGCAGGAACATCTTGCCGGCGCCGAACAGCTCGCCGACCACGTTCATGCCGTCCATGAGCGGCCCCTCGATGATGTCGAGCGGCTTGGCGTAGGTGCGGAGCGCCTCGGCGATGTCCTCGTCGATGTAGTCGGCGATGCCGTTGCGCAGCGAGTAGGCCAGGCGCTCGGCGAGCGGGCCGCCGCGCCAGGCCTGCTCCTCGGCCGCGGCGCGCGCTCCCCCCTTGACCCGCGCGGCCAGCTCGAGGAGCCGCTCGGTCGCGTCCGGTCGGCGGTCGAGCAGCACGTCCTCGACCCGCTCGCGCAGCTCGGGGTCGATCTCCTCGTAAACCGCGAGCTGGCCGGCGTTGACGATCGCCATGTCGAGCCCGGCGCGGATCGCGTGGTAGAGGAACGCCGAGTGCATCGCCTCCCGCACCCCCTCGTTGCCGCGGAACGAGAAGGAGATGTTGGACACGCCGCCCGACACGCGCGAGAGCGGCATCGCGGCCTTGAGCTCGCGCACCGCCTCGATGAAGGCGACCGCGTACGAGTTGTGCTCCTCGATCCCGGTCGCCACCGTGAGGATGTTGGGATCGAAGATGATGTCCTCGGGCGGGAAGCCGACCTCCTCGGTCAGGATGCGCTGCGCCCGCCCGCAGATGGCGACCCGGCGCTCGACCGTGGTGGCCTGGCCCTCCTCGTCGAACGCCATCACCACCACCGCGGCGCCCAGCCGGCGGACGATGCGCGCCTGGCGGACGAACTCCGGCTCGCCCTCCTTGAGGCTGATCGAGTTGGCCACGCCCTTGCCCTGCAGGCAGCGCAGGCCGACCTCGAGGATGGAGAAGCGCGAGCTGTCGACCATGACCGGGATGCGCGCGATGTCCGGCTCGCTGGCGATGAGGTTGAGGAAGCGGCGCATGGCCACCTCGCCGTCGAGCATGCCCTCGTCCATGCAGACGTCGAGGATGTTGGCTCCGTTCGCGACCTGTTCGCGCGCCACCTCGATGGCGGCGTCGTAGTCGCCGTCGAGCACGAGGCGGCGGAACTTGCGCGAGCCGGTGATGTTGGTGCGCTCGCCGATGAGGATGAAGTTCGACTCGGGGGTGATGGTGAGCGGCTCGAGGCCGGACAGGCGCGTGTGGCGCTCCGGCGCGGCCGGCGCGCGCGGGGCCAGCCCGTCGACCGCGCGTGCGATGGCCGCGACGTGCTCCGGCCGGGTGCCGCAGCAGCCGCCGACCACGTTGAGCCATCCCGCGCGGGCGAACTCGCCCAGCAGCGCCGCCATGTGCTCCGGCGTGTCGTCGTACTGGCCGAACTCGTTGGGCAGCCCGGCGTTGGGGTAGCAGGCGGTGAAGAGCGGCGTCAGGCGCGACATCTCCTCGACGTAGGGCCGCATGTCGTCGGCGCCGAGCGCGCAGTTGATGCTGACCGCGAGGAGCTGGTTGTGCGCGACCGAGTTGTAGAACGCCTCCAGCGTCTGCCCCGACAGCGTGCGGCCGCTCTTGTCCGGAATCGTCACCGAGGCGATGACCGGGACGCGGCGGGCGCCCTCGTCGAACAGCTGCGAGATCGCCCACAGCGCCGCCTTCATGTTGAGCGTGTCGATGTGGGTCTCGCAGATGAGGAGGTCGACGCCGCCGTCGAGCAGCGCCGACGCCTGCTCGCGGAACGCGGCGGCCAGGTCGTCGAAGGTGACCGCGCGCGCGCCCGGGTCGTTGACGTCGGGCGAGAGCGAGGCGGTCTTGGTGGTCGGGCCGAGCGAGCCGGCCACCCAGCGCGGCCGCCGCGACCGGTCGGCGGCCATGAAGTCGTCGACCGCCTCGCGCGCGACCCGCGCGGCCGCGAGGTTGATGGCGCGCGTGTCGCCGGCCAGGCCGTAGTCCTCGAGCGAGACCGACGTGCCGGTGAAGCTGTTGGTCTCGACGATGTCGGCGCCGACGGCGAGGAAGGCGCGGTGGATGTCGCGGATGACGTCGGGCCGAGTGATCGAGAGGACGTCGCTGCAGCCGCCGAGCGGGCGGTCGTGATCGCGATACTGGCGGCCGCGGAAATCTTCCTCCGAGAGACCGGCGGCCTGGATCATCGTGCCCATGGCCCCGTCGAGGACAAGAATGCGCCGCGACAGCGCTTCTCGCAGGGCTTCCGCAGTGTCCATGGGCATGTCAGTACTATAGGATGGCGGGCTCGATGGCGACAGGACAGGAACAGATCCTCGATTCGGTCTGCGACGCAGTCGGCAACACGCCCATGGTGCGGCTCTCCCGCATCGGGCGCGATCTCCCGTGCGAGCTGGTCGGAAAGCTCGAGTTCGTCAATCCCGGCGGGTCGGTCAAGGACCGCATCGGCGTGCGCATGCTGCGCGACGCCGAGCGCTCGGGCCGCATCAAGCCCGGCGACACGCTCATCGAGCCGACTTCGGGCAACACCGGCATCGGCCTGGCCATGGCCGCGGCGGTCAGCGGCTACCGCGTCATCATCACGATGCCGGAGAAGATGAGCCGCGAGAAGCAGGTCGTGCTCGAAGCGCTCGGCGCGGAAATCATCCGCACGCCGACCGAGGCCGCGTTCGACTCGCCGGAAAGTCACATCAGCGTCGCGCGCCGGCTCCAGCAGGAGCTGCCGAAC
>DATFRY010000589.1:0-53119 GCA_035262925.1 Kofleriaceae bacterium
GGACCACCAGGTCTCGAGGTGCACTGTTGAAGACTCGATTTCTCTCGTTCGGTTCACTCCTCCTCTGCGTCTTGCTCGCCGGCGCCTGCGGCGGCGACGACGACGATTCCGGCGACTCAGGCGATCAGAGCGGAGCCGACAGCGGAGGAGGCGGAGGCGGCGCGGACGCCGGCACCGGGGGCGGCGGCTCCGACGCCGCCAGCCCCGACGACGGCGGCGATCCGGATGACGGCGGCGACTACTTCCAGCCCCCCATGACCATCAGCCGGAGCGTGTCCGCGCCCAGGGGTCGCGCGCCCGGTCGGTAGCAGCGCGCCCGAGAGAGAGAGAGAGAGAGGAGAGAGAGGCGGTCAGCGCCTGAGCTGCGCGAGCGAGCCCATGCCGCTGATGCTCTGTCGGATGCGCGGGTTGCCCACGTAGGCCACGTTGCCCACGCCGCTGATCGACACGTCGAGCGTCTTCGTGGCGTTGACCTGCGCGTTACCGGTGCCGCTGATCGAGACCGCCGCGCTCTGCGCGGCCAGGCGCTCGCCCGAGAAGTTGCCGGCGCCCGAGATGTCGATCTTCTGCCGCGACGCCTGGCCGGCCGCCGTGAGCGTGCCGGCGCCGCTGATGCCCACATCGAGATCGGCCAGCGATGCGCGGCGGATCACCGCCGAGCCGGCCCCGCTGAGAGCGAGCGAGAACCTCTGCCCGGTCCAGCTCGGGATCTCGGCGCTGCCGGCCCCGCTCACCGACAGTCCCGCCAGGGCCGGCACGGTGATCTCGATGACCGTGTCGTGCAGGCAGTCCTCGTGAACCGTCCGCCGCCACTCGCGGTGGTCCAGCTCGATCTCGAGCCGTCCGCCGCGAACCTGTGTCCTGAGGTAAGGCAGGAGGCGCCGGTCGGTGCGCACGCTCATCGACTCGCGAGCGCCCTGCTTGAGCACGAGGTGAGCCGGCGCGCCCAGATCGATCTCGCGAAAACCGCGCACGGTGCGCGACTGGGTGACCAGCTCGCTCGGCGGCGGCTTGCAATCCGCCGCCGCCATCCTGGGTGCTGCCGCCGTCGTTGCCGCTACCGCGAGTGAGATGCCGAGTGCCGAGCGCATGAAGCTTCCTCCGGGCGTGTGATCCAGACCATCAACTACCAAGGTAGTACTATCTCGGTAGTCGAGATGTCAAGCCGCCCGAGAGGGGGTCGGTTCGTCTCCGTCGTCGTGGCAGCTTTCTCCCCAAGTCACCTCGATGACGGCGTCGATGCCCCTTCATCCACAGCCAATCTCACGAACGGGAAAAGGGGACAGTGGAGAGGCCTCCACTAAATCGATGTCGGCAATGAACCACAATTGACTGTTCAAGGTGGCGTGAATTAGAAGGGTCGCTCACCAAAACCCCGTCGGGGGCTGAGGAGGAAACGATGTCCATTCCGGGGACCCTAGTGCCTCTCTCGGCTTCTCTCGCACTCCTGCTGGGCGCCTGCGGCCCGGGCGCTGAGGATGGCGAGGGGAGCACGGAAACCAACAACGTTGGAGCCGGGATTCTGGCCGCAGGCGATCCGCTCCCGGGCCTGACTCCCGAACAGCTGGCCGCCTTCGAGCTGGGCAAGGAAGACTTCGCCGAGATCGAGGAGGCCGACGAGGGCCTCGGTCCGGTCATGAACAACACCGGTTGCGGGGTGTGCCACGACAACCCGGCCACCGGCGGGTCCAGCTCTGCCGGCCTCACCGAGGTCCGCTTCGGCTTCACCGGGCCCGACGGCAGCTTCGATCCGCTGTCCGAGCTGGGCGGCTCGCTGCAGCAGCTCCAGGGCATCGGCGCGGTGGAGGGCATCCCCGGTTGCGAGGCCGCCGTCTTCAACGCCGAGGTGGTTCCGCCCGAGGCCAACACCGTCGGCGGCCGCCTCACCACGCCGCTCTTCGGACTCGGCCTGGTCGACGCCGTGCCCGACGACGAGATCCGCGCTCTCGCCCTCGCCGAGGCCGCGCTCTCGCCCGACACCGCCGGTCGGGTCAGCGAGGTCACCAACCTCACCACCGGGCAGCCCGACCTCGGCAAGTTCGGCTGGAAGGCGCAGGTCGCGACCCTGGCCGACTTCTCGGGCGACGCCTACCTCAACGAGATGGGCATCACCAACCCGCTGTTCCCGTCCGAGTCGTGCCCGCAGGGCGACTGCTCGGCGCTCGCTTGCGACCCGGCGCCGGATCCGGAGGACGACGGCACCGCGCTCAACAACTTCACCACGTTCATGACGCTGGTGGCGCCGCTTCCCACCCTCCCGGTGAAGGGCACGGCGGTGATCGGCGCCGGCGTGTTCGCCGCCGTCGGCTGCGCCAGCTGCCACACGCCGGCCCTCGTGACCGGCTCGAGCGCCGACCCGGTCTTCGACCAGGTGACCTTCAAGCCGTTCTCCGACTTCCTGCTGCACGACATGGGCAGCCTCGGTGACCAGATCGTCCAGGGCGGCACCGGCGCGGGCGAGATGCGCACCGCGCCGCTGTGGGGAGCGCGCTTCCGCACCAGCTTCCTGCACGACGGCCGGGCGACCAACCTGACCGACGCGATCCTCGCTCACGCGGGTCAGGGGCAGGGCGCGGCCGACGACTTCGCCGACCTCGACCCGTTCCTGCAGAACGCGCTCATCGTCTTCCTCAACACGCTGTAGAGCGGCGCTCTGGACCCAGCTCTGGCCCGGCGGCAGGGCCATCCGAGCTGGTGAGCGGCGCGGCACCGCTTCGAGACGGAGCGGGCCGCGCCGCACCCCTCGTGTGCGCGGGGCGGTGCGGCCCACCGGGCGCCCGCGCACACCCGAGATTCATGGCTGCGCGACCCGGATGTTGTCGAACTCCGTGTTTCCGCCCCAGCCCTCGTTCGACGCGTCCATGACCTCCACGCGGTTGTACGGGGGATTGGTGGTGACCTCGAGCCCGGTGCAGCTGGTCGGCTCGCCGTCGATGAGGACGTCGAAGGTGTGCGGCGTCTCTTGCGCGTGCATGACCAGCGTGAGGTTGGTCCAGCTGCCGGAGGGCAGCGCGCCGCACTCGGTGTCGCCGCTCGGGTTCGCCGTCGCCACCAGGGTCGTCGATCCGGGCCAGCGCTGGAGACGGACGCGACGCTTGTATGTGCCGGTTCCCTGGCCCCACAGGCTCCACACGAACGCGGCCCCATCTTCCGGGTTGACGTCGACGCTGGCGACCGTGTCCGACGGCGCGGACACCGGGAGATACGCGATCATGTACTGGCCAGCGGCCTCGCTGCCCTCGAGGCGCAGCACGTTGCCGTGACCGGATGCGGTGGTGATGACTGCGCGCGTCTCGCTGCTGGCGGCGGGAGCCCAGGACCACGGCGAGGTCAGCTGCGCTTCGCCCTCGAAGTCCTCGACGAGCAAGTTCGTCAGGCCCTGCTGCGTCTCGTCCACCCCGTCGGGATCCGACCGATCGGCGGGAGTCTCGTCGGCCGGGGTGTCTTCGGCGCTGGCGCCGGCCTCGTCGTCGCTCGCCCGGCTATCGCCATCTGCCGCCGGCGGGTCTCCCGACAGCTCGTCCTGCCCCTCCATGGCGCAGCTGGCACTCAGCCACAGCGCGAGAGGAGCTCCGGATATTGCAACGACTCGCTTCACGGCGCGCTTTGTCATCTGCATCTCCTTTTCGGCTTTCAGATGCCGAATTGCACATGACAGGCCACTCGCCGCGCGTCGCGTTGCGAACGCGCGTTGTCAACCTTCCTCCGCCGAGGCTCACTCGATGCGGCCGCTGGTCGACAGCTTGCCCAGCTCTCGGTACTCGAGCTGGATCGCGCGCAGGAGATGCTCCTGCGACATGGGCAGCGCCTCCTGGGCGGCGAGGAAGGCCGCGCGCAGCGCGCTGTTTCTGATGTAGCCGCCCGACATCGGGAAGCGGCGCGCGAGATCGGCGAAGTCGAAGTCGCCGCGCGTCGGCACCTCGGGCGGGATGTGCGCGGTCCACAGCCGCACCCGCATGTCCTCGTCGGGGAACGGGAACGCCAGGCGCAGCGTCATGCGCCGCTTGAAGGCGTTGTCGATCGAGCCCTCGAGGTTGGTGGTCAGGATCGCGACGCCCTCGAAGCTGTCGAGCCGCTGGAGCAGGTAGTTGACCTCGAGGTTGGCGTAGCGGTCGACCGACGACTTCACCTCGGTCCGCTTGGCGAACAGGGAGTCGGCCTCGTCGAACAGGATGAGCGCCTGTCCGTCCTCGGCGGCGTCGAACACCTCGGCCAGGTTCTTCTCGGTCTCGCCGATCCACTTCGACGTGATGCGCGCCAGGTCGACGCGATAGAGATCGAGGCCGAGCTCGCGCGCGATGAGACCGGCCACCATGGTCTTGCCGGTGCCGGGCGGGCCGTAGAACAGGGCCACCAGCCCGCGCGCGGTCGACACGCGGCTCTCGAAGCCCCAGCTCTCGTACACCGTGCGCCGGTGCTTCACCCGGCCGATGAACTCTCGGATGCTGTCGAGCACGTCGTCGGGCAGGGCGACCTGGTCCCAGCGGGCCAGGCGCTCGATGTGGGTCGCCACCTTGCCCAGCCGGACGTCGATGTGCTGGCGCGCGGCGCGGCCCAGCTCGGCGGCCACGTCGTCGGGCTCGCGCGCCTCGGCCGAGCGGCGCGCGGCCACCAGCGACACCACCCGCTCGATGGTGCCGGGGCCGACGCGGAAGCGGGCGGCCATGGCGGCCGCGCCCTCCGGGTCGAGCGCGCGCCGCTCGAGCGCGCCGCGCCAGAAATCCAGCCTCGCGCCCTCGTCGAGCGCCGGCAGGGTGAAGTCGAGGAAGCCCGGGTCGAGCGGCATGCGCTGCTCCGGGCTGGTGCGGAAGCCGATCGGGCCCGGGTGGGTGCGCAGCGCCTCGCGCACGTGCTCGATGCCCTCGCTGTCGTCGCGGTCGAGCAGCTCAAGGCCGCACACGCAGGGCACCGCGCCGCGCAGGAGCGCCAGGCGCAGCTCGGCGCGCAGCGCCGGGGCCAGCGCGCGACCGCGCGGCAGGAGCTCGGCGTCGATGACCGCGAGCGGCTTTCCCACCCGGCTGGCCAGCGCGGCCATCAGGCTGGTGCGGCCCGAGCCGGGGCGGCCGCGCACGACCAGGCGCGCCGATCGATCGGGCGCGGTCGGCTCGGCCAGGGCCTGGACCAGGTCGCGCTTGAGCGCGCGCGGCGCGGCCAGCTCGGCCAGGGTGCGGTCGGCGTGGCGGATGACCGCCACCGAGGTGGTGCCGCCCGACGCGTACGGATCGCCGCGCAGGCGGGCCAGGAGGATGGGCTCGACCGTGACCGGCGCGAACAGGTACTGGTCGGCGCTGACCTGGAGGACGCGCACCAGGCCGTACTTGACCAGCGGCGAGTCCGGGTCGAGCTCGGAGGCGACCAGGTTGCGCAGGTTGTAGTCCTGGGCCGCGAGCAGGAGCTCGATGAGGTAGCGATCGCAGACCGGACGGCCCTCGTCGTTGGCCAGCACCCCGTAGAGCCGGGCGATCTCTCCGCGCAGGCTGGGCGCGGCGGCGACCGCGAGCACGCGCGATGCCATGTCGGACAGGCCGAACTCGATGGCGAGCTCGACGAAGGGGAGCGGGCCGCCGGCGGCCAGGGTGGCCTGGGCCCGGCGCGAGACCGCGATGGCGGCGTCGTGGACCCGCTGATCGGCGACCGCCAGGATGTCGGCGGCTCCGCCCATCCTGCTCCCGACCAGCGCCATCACCTCCTGCTGGAACGGGCGCAGGTCCTGGTTGGGCAGGCTGAGCCGTCCGCTGTCCCACGCGTCGGCGATCGCGCGCGCGGCCCAGGCGGCGACCAGGTCGAGCGTGTCGGACAGGTGCTGGCCGGGTGCGTCGTAGGGCAGGGCGCCGGGGGGCGGCGCGGTGGTCGGGCGGCGCGCGCGCGAGCCGAGCGCGTAGAGCGGCACGTCCGGGATGTCGAGCGCATCGAGCGCATCGGGCGCGTCGGGCGCATCGGGCGGCGAGCTCCCGCGCCGCTTGTTCGCCGCGGGGGCCGACTGGGCCGGCGGCGGCGCCGGCTCGGGCTCGGACGGCAGCTCGACCGCCGCGCCCGCGTCCACCGCCGGCGCGCGCGCCACGCCGCGCCCGGTGCCGAACAGATCGGTGTACGGGATGTGCAGCACGCGCAGCGGCCCGCCCTCGCCGCGGAAGCCGGCCAGCGTCACGAACCGGCCGTTGGCGTCGATGGCGAGATCGGCGACCTCGATCGGCGCGGCCTCCTCGCCGAGCACGCGGCCGTAGCGCAGATCGACCGCGAGCAGCCGGCCGTCGGCCGCGGCCACCAGCGCGAGGCCGCGCGCCTCGGCCAGCGCGCAGCGCTCGCTGCGCGGCAGCTCGATGTGGTGGATGAGCGAGCCGCCCGGCCGCACCACGTCGAACGCGCTCACGCCGTCGACCCCCGACATGAGGGCGAACGCGCGCCCGCCGAACAGCGCGCCGCCGGAGACCACCAGGCCGTCTCCGCCCGGCAGCGCGCTCGTGGTCGGCTCTGCCCGGCCCGCGCCGCTCACGCGCAGCTCGCGCCCGCGCGCGACCAGCAGGCGCCGGCCCGGCACCGCGGCGGCGAACGCGTCTGCCGGCGCGTCGGCGGTGACGTCGTCGACCTCGAGCCCGTCGTCGCTCGCGTGGAGGAGCAGGCGGCGCGGGCCGATCCACAGCGCGCTGGCCTCGCGATCGCCCGACGCCGGCTGGAGCAGGCCGGGCGCTCCGTCCTCGCCCAGGTCGGTGCCGCGGCCCACCTCCTCGTCGCGCTCGAGGTCGTGGCGGCGCACCATGCCGCCCGCCACGAACCAGATCTCCTCGCCGACGCACCCGAAGTCGACCAGCTCGGTGCAGGGCAGGCCGCGGCGAGGCGCGGTGCCCAGCGCGTCCACCGTCTCGAGGCCGTCGAGCAGACGCGTGCCGTCGGCGCGCCGGATCACCACGTGTCGCCCGCTGCGCGAGAGGGCGATCAGGCGCGCGGAAGGCGTCGAAGGCGCTGGCGGCGCGTCCTCCATGGTCGAACGATCGCACGGGGCCGAGAGGGCGGCAACCGGCCGCGCCCGAGTGGGCCCGTGGAGCTCTCCTCTTACGTGGGCCGCCGCCGCCGGCTTCCTCGGCGCCCCTGGTACTCGGCGTCGACCAGCTCCACGTAGTCGAGCCGCGGGGCGGGCTCGGGGTGCTCGAGGGGAGGCGCGCCGCCGAGCTGGCGCACGCGGTCGCGGAAGGCGGCGGCGATGCCTTCGGCCTCGCGCCTGCTGTCGCGATCGGCGGCGCCGGCCGCCGCCTGCTCGATCTCGGACGACAGATCGAGCGCGTCCGCGCGCGGCAGGCGGCCGCGCCGGAGCAGGTCTTGTAGAGAGTTGGCCAGGGTCGGGATCTCGTGCTCGGGCGACTCGAGCATCTCGCGGGCCACGAACAGGACTTGTTGAGCGGTCAGCACGCGGTCGCCGTACAGGACCAGCGCGGCCTGGAAGTAGTTGTAGATGGGGACCAGGCGCCGGCCGAACGGGGCGAAGCCAGCCGTCGGCGAGCGCCGGTCGAGGTGGATGAGGATGCGGCCGACCGCGTCGCCGCGGCGCACGCGCTCGGCCAGCGCGAGCGTGCGCTCGGTCTGGTCGTCGTAGGCGCGGGCCGCCTCCATGACGCGCTGGAGCTCGCCCGCCGTGACCTGGCCGGACAGGATGTCGGCGTACAGGCAGTAGATGATGGCGTCGGCCTCGGCGTCGTCGCCGAACAGCGTCTCGGGCGGGCTGCCGAGCAGGCCGAGCCGGCTCTCGAGCAGCGCGGGCAGCTTGTACGGCACCTGGGCGCGCAGCGCGCGCAGGCGCAGCCGGCCGATGTTGCGCAGGTTGTTCTTGAGCACGAACTCGTCGTACTCGACCCCGTCGAGCGCCAGCTTGGCGGCCAGCACCTTGCGCATCTGCGACGGGCTGCCGCTGATGAGGCAGATGCGGTGCTCGGCGCTCTGCCGCAGGGAGCGCAGCAGCGCCGGCGCCCCCGGATAGGCCTGCTTGTCCTGCGCCGTCTCCATGGCCGACTTGAGCAGGTCGCGCAGCGTGTCGAACTCGGTCCTGAGGTACGTCTTGTCCAGGTCCCAGCGGAAGACGTGAGTGGCGTTGACCGCCATGCGCCGGTCAGCGAGGGGCCGTGGTGAGGTTCGGGAGCGACGGCGGCCGCGACTGCGCGCGCGACTCGAACGCCGACAGGCCGGCCGAGATGGCGCCGCACAGATCGGAGCGCAGCGCCTTGTCGGCCACGCGGATCGCGTTGGCCAGGGCGCGCGGGCCGGAGCGGCCGTGCGCCTTGATGAACGGGTTCTCGAAGCCGAGCAGCGGGGCTCCCCCGTACTGCTCCCAGTCGGTCAGGTCCTTGAGGCGCTGGATGCCGCTCGACAGCATCATGAGCGCGGCCCGCCACAGGAGCTTCTCCTTGTAGGCGTAGCGGGCCAGCCCGATCACGGTCTCGGACACGCCCTCGAGCATCTTGATGACCACGTTGCCGACGTAGCCGGAGCAGACGATCACGTCGGCCACGCCGCGCGGGATGTCGAGCCCCTCGACGTTGCCGATGAAGTTGACGTCGGTGGCCTCGAGCAGGAGCGCGTGCGCCTCGACCACCGACTGCGGCCCCTTGCCCGCCTCGGTGCCGTTGGACAGCAGCGCCACCCGCGGGCGCGCGTTCTGCGAGATGATCTTGGCGTAGGCCGCGCCCATGATGGCGAAGGCGACCAGGTCATCGGCCGACGCCTCGATGGTGGCGCCGATGTCGAGCAGGAGCGAGAACGGGTCGTTCTTCTCGCCGCGGCGGAGCTCGGTGGGATAGACCGCGGCCAGGGCCGAGCGGCGCACGCCGGGCAGGAGGCGCCAGCTGCGCGCGCATGCCAGCACGCACGCTCCCGTGTTGCCGGCCGAGACCAGCGCTTCACCCTCGCCGGTCGCCACCAGCCCGGCGGCGACGGCGATCGACGAGTCGGGCTTGGCGGCGATCGCCTCGGACGGCTTCTCGTCCATGTGGATGACCTGCGACGCGTGGTGCACGCGCACGCGGCCGCCATCGTGGCGCACCTGCGGGAGGATCTTGCCGATGCGGGCGGCGTCGCCGACCAGGATGATCTCGGCGTCGCGCAGGGCGAGGGACGCCTCGGCGGCGCCGCGGACGATGGAGTCCGGAGCCGTGTCACCTCCCATCGCGTCCACGACGATCCGGTTCACGGCGCGAATGGTGGCATAGTGGCTCCAAGCGAGGCAATCGCCGGGGCGCCGCGGTTCAGGAGGGCGATTCTTCGACGCAGATCGCGCGTCGGTGGCGGGCGGTCGGGATGTGGCGCTCGAAGCAGCCGACCGAGCAAAAGCGCAGCTTCAGCCGGCCGATGTTGCACGCCGACACCGAGCAGCGGTAGCGCATCTGCGCGGGGGCGATACGCGCCCTGCACATCGAGCACACGATGGTGGGGGACGGTGCGCGAGAGGTACCGGGGGCCGCCGTCATGGGGTGCAATACCTATCTATATACGGCGATCCGCCGGCGGCGAAGTTTTGTGCCGGTGAAAACGCCGTGTTATTCTGCCGCAGTGCGGCTCCGGGGTTGCGTCGCAATCGAGTTGTTCGTCGGCGCGATCGCAACCGCGGCGGTCGCCGGCGCCGCCATCTGGGGCCTCTCCGAGCTGCGCGGCGCGATGGCGGACGAGAACCCCGTCGCGCGCGCGAGCCGGCCGGCCGATCGCGGCGCGCGGGCAGGCCGCGCGACCGGATCGGCGGACCCGGCGCCCGCCGCAGACGATCCGGCCACGGCCGGCGCCACCCGGCTGGCGGCCGCGGCCGTGCGCGGCGAGACCCTGCCGGTCTCGTCCGTTGCCGCCGGCGAGCGCGGCGAGCCCGCCGAGCCCGTCGACCGCGCCGACGCCACGGCGCGCCCGCCGTGGAGCGGCGTCTTCCTCGGCCGCGACGACGAGTCGCTGCTGGCGCCGCTGCGCGACTCGCCGGTCAAGGCGGTCAAGCTCAACCGCGGCGGGTCCTCCCTCTCGCTGCGCCTCGACTTCGACAGCGGCGGCCGGGCCGCGTGCAAGCCGAACCAGGTGTATCTGCAGTCGCAGCCGCGCCGGGAGATCGCCGCCTACCGGATCAACCGGCTGCTCGGCCTGAGCTCGGTGGCGCCCTCGCTCGGCCGGCGCTTCCGGGTGACCGATCTGGCCGACTCGTTTCGCCCCGACGCGCGCCGCGATCGCACGCGCTTCGTGGCCGAGGTGGTGCCGGAGCGGGACGACGGCGACGCCGTGCTGGGCGAGCTGACCTGGTGGGTCCCCGACCTGCAGCCGGGGACGATCGAGGGCTTCGAGATCGACTCGACCGAGGGGGTGGTGACCTGGAAGCGCTACCTCACCGTCGGCAACGACATCTCGCCGGCGTCGCTGCCGGTGGCGGCGCAGATCAGCGAGCTGGTCCTGTTCGACTTCCTCATCAACAATTCGGATCGCTGGTCGGGCGGCAACATCAAGAGCTCGGGCGGGCGCTCGCTGGTCTTCCTCGACAACACGCTCTCGTTCGGCGGGGATCCCAACGGCCACACCCGGGCGCGCACGTATCTCTATCGATCGCAGAAGTTCTCGCGCCGCCTGATCGAGCGGCTGCGCCAGCTCGGTGAAGAAGAGCTGCGGGAGGCACTCACGCGCGACATCGACCCGTTCCCGCTGCTCCTGGAGAAGTACGAGATCCGGGCGCTCCTCAAGCGACGCGACTACGCGCTGCGCTACGTCGACGACCTCATTCAGCAGCACGGCGACGGCGCCGTGCTCGCATTCCCGTGAGCCCCTTGTCCTCCTCGCAGACTTGCCCGACCTGCGGCCGATCGCTCGACCCGATGCACGCTCCGGTGGCGCGCATCCGCGGCGGCAAGGTGGTGTCGTTCTGCTCGGCGGAGTGCGCCGGGACGGCTGGCGCCGACGACGCGGAGCGCCGCCAGCGGGCGGCGATGCCGGCCCTGGCCCGTCCGGCCAGCGCGGGGCCGGTGCCCGCGCCCGCGCCGGAGCAGGCGAGGTCGCGACCCGCGCCGCTCACGCCCGCGCCCCCGCGCGCCGAGCCGATGAGGTCGCGGCCGGCGCCGCCCACGCCTGCCCCCGCGCGCGCCGAACCGGTCCGGGCTCGCGCGCCGTCGTCGTCGCCTCCCCCGGTGCCCGCCGAGGTGAGCGCCGCGGCCGGCGAGCGCCGCGCGCACCGCTTGCCAGCCTCGCACGAGCACCTGGCGGTGGAGTCGGGCGAGGCGGTCGCGCGCGCCCCTGGCCGCGGCCGCGGCGTGGTGCTCGCCGTGTGTGCGCTGGTCCTGGCGGCTGGCGTCGCGCTGCTGGTCACCCAGGTGCTGCCGCTCGGCGACGCGGTCGGCGATCGCGTCGGCATCGAGGAGGCGGAGTCGCCGGTGCGCGAACCGGGCGCGGCGGCGCGCAGGGCGCCCATCGCCGCGGGCGCGCGCGCGGCCAGCCCGGCGCCGTCGGCCGGCGCCGCCGCCGAGACGCCCGCGCCCGCCGCGGCCCCGGCCGACGACCGATCGCGCTGGGCGGCGGCCGTGGCCCAGCTGCGCGCGCTCATGGACTCGACCTCGCCGCGCGTGCGCCGCCTGGCCGCCCAGGCGCTGGCCCGCACCGGAGACGGCGCGGCGCTGACCGCGCTGCGCGCCCTCGCGCGCGAGGAGCCGAGCGAGCTCAGCCGCATCCAGATCGCGTACGCGCTGGCCCGGGCCGGCGATCGCCCGGCGCGCGAGGCGCTGCGCGGCCTCCTCGGCGTCGAGCGGCGCGACGTGCGGGTCGACGCGGCCCGCTGCCTGGTCCAGCTGGGCGACGATTCGGGCCGCAAGGCGCTGCGCAACATGCTGTCGGTCACGCAGCACCGCATCGGCGCCGCCGGCCTGCTCGCGCGGCTCGGAGACGACGAGGGGCTGAAGGTCCTGCGCGCCGAGGCGGCCGATCGGCGCGCGACGCCGGAGGCCCACATGCGCGCCGAGGTCGCGCTCGGCCGCGCCGGCGACGCGTCGGTCAAGGCGGCGCTGCACAAGATCCTGGCCGACCGCCGGTACAACGTGGGCGCGGCCGATGCGCTGGCCGCCCTCGGCGACGAGGCGGCCGCGCCGGCGCTGACCGCCCAGCTCGACCTGAGCGCGATGCGCGTGCAGGCGGCGCTGTGGCTGCGGCGCATGAAGAAGCAGGTCGACCAGGGGCCGCTGGTCGTCGCCCTCGAGAACGGCGACGAGGCCTCGCGGGTCACCGCCGCCGAGGCGCTCCTGATCCTGTCCGGGCCCCCCGCGCTGTCCGAGCGCGACTGAGTGCCGACCAGGCACCGGGGCGAGGCCGGGCCCCGCGTCCCTTTCGGGCAATTGACAGCCGCGGGCCCGGCCGGCAGACTCCGGCCTGCTCCATGTCCGCCGCCCCGCGCAGCGTCTACTTCGTCTCGCTCGGTTGCCCGAAGAACCGGGTCGACAGCGAGGTGATGCTCGGATCGCTGGCCGGGGCGGGGCACGTCCTGGTCGAGAGTCCGGACGAGGCCGAGGTGATCGTCGTGAACACCTGCGGCTTCATCGACGCGGCCAAGGAGGAGAGCATCGACACCATCCTCGAGATGGCGCAGTACAAGGAGAGCGGGTCGTGCCGCAAGCTGGTCGTGACCGGCTGCCTGACCCAGCGCTATCCGGACGAGGTGGCGCGCGAGATTCCTGAGATCGACCACATCCTGGGCTCGGCCGACTTCGCCGGCATCGCCGATGTCGTGGCCGACGCACCGGCCGGCGCGCGCGGCGCGCGCCGAGGGCGGCGCGTGCTGCCGGTCGTCGAGGTGTCGGAGACGCCGGCCTACCTCTACGACCACACCGCGCCGCGGCTCATCACCGGTCCGCGCTTCTCGGTCTACGTCAAGATCGCCGAGGGCTGCGACCGGCCGTGCTCGTTCTGCATCATCCCCAAGCTGCGCGGGCCGCAGCGCAGCCGCTCGATCGACTCGGTGGCGACCGAGGTCGAGCGGCTGGTGGCCGAGGGCGCGCGCGAGGTCAACCTGGTGGCCCAGGACCTGACCCGCTACGGGGCCGACCTGGCCGACAGGCCGACCCTGGCCCAGCTGCTCGCGCGCCTGGCGCGGATCGCCGACCTGCGCTGGATCCGCATGCACTACACCTATCCCAGCGCGTGGAGCGACGAGCTCATCGACGTGGTGGCCGGCGAGCCCAAGGTGGTCAAGTACGTCGACGTGCCGCTCCAGCACATCGACGAGCAGATGCTCAAGATCATGCGGCGCGGCCACAGCGCGCGGGTGACCGGCGCGCTGCTCGAGCGGCTGCGCGCCCGCATCCCGGGCCTGGTCCTGCGCTCCACGTTCATCGTCGGGCACCCGGGCGAGACCGACGAGGCGTTCGAGAGCCTGTGCCGCTTCGTCGAGGCGGAGGAGCTCGACCGGGTGGGCGTGTTCACCTATTCGCGCGAGGCCGGGACGGTGTCGGCTCTGCTGCCGCACCGGGTGCCCGCCTCGGTGGCTATCGAGCGGCGCGACCGGCTCATGGAGATCCAGCGCGGCATCAGCCGGCGCAAGAACCAGGCGCTCATCGGTCGCGACATCGAGGTGCTGGTCGAGGGCGTGTCCGACGAGAGCGAGCTGCTCCTGCAGGGCCGCTGGTACGGGCAGGCCCCCGAGATCGACGGCTCGGTGTACCTGGCCGACGGCAGCGCGGCGCCCGGTCAGCTGGTGCGGGCGCGCGTGACCGACGGCTCGGACTACGATCTGGCCGCGTCGCTGTCGTCATGATCCGGGTGACGCCCGTCATCGCCGGCGGCGCGCAGCTCGGCGCCCGCGTGGCGCTCAAGCTCGAGAACCTTCAGCGCACCGGCTCGTTCAAGCTGCGCGGCGCGGTGCGGGCGGTCGCGGCGCTGTCGGCGGCCCAGCGCGCGGTCGGCGTGGTCGCGGCCTCGGCCGGCAGCCACGGCGCCGCCATGGCGCTGACCTGCGCGCGCGCCGGCGTGCGCTGCACGGTCGTCGTGTCGGAGGCGGCCCCGATGGTCAAGCGCGCGGCCATCGAGCGCCTCGGCGCCGAGCTCCTGGTTCGCGGGGCGGGCTACGACCAGGCGGAGGCCGCGGCGATCGCGCTCGCGGCCGAGCGGGGCGCGCGCTTCGTCTCGCCGTTCGACGACGACGACGTCATCGCCGGAAACGGCGGCGACCTGGCGGCCGAGATCCTCGCCCAGGTGCCTGACCTGGCGCGCGTGCTGGTGGCGGTCGGCGGCGGCGGCATGGCCGGCGGCCTGGGCGCGGCGCTCGCCCCCCGCGGCGTGAGCATGGTCGGCGTCCAGCCGGAGGCGAACTGCGCCATGTACCACGCGCTGGCCCACGGCGGCCCGGTCGCCGACTACCGCGGCGGCCCCACCCTGGCCGACGCCCTGGCCGGCGACGCGGTGGCCCGGCGCAACTACGATCTCTGCGCCCGCCACCTCGAGTCGATCGCCCTGGTGTCGGAGGCGGACATCCGCGCCGCCATCGCCTACCTCTACCGCGAGGTCGGGACCGTCGCCGAGCCGTCGGGCGCCGCCGCCGTGGCCGGACTCCTGGCCGGAGCCGCGGCCCCGGCCGGGCGAGGCACCACCTTGGCCATCGTGTCCGGCGGCAACATCGAGCCCGATCTGCTCGACCAGATCCTCGCCCCGCCGGGCGCGCCGGCCTGACGCGGCCGCGAGCCCGGCGCCGCGTGGCCGCGTTCTAGCCGGCGCCCATCCGTTCGGCGAGGTGCTCCAGGACCTCGGCCGGGTGGGCGGCGGGCTTGACCGCCCCGTAGGCCACCGCGATGGTGCCGTCGGGGGCGATGAGATAGGAGATGCGCCTGGCGTACGCGGCGCCGGCCTCGTCACAGGCGCCGTAGGCCAGGCCGATGGCGCGGTCGGTGTCGCAAAGGAGCGGGAAGGGGAAGCTGAACTTCTCGGCGAACGCGCGGTTGTCGTCCGCGTTGTCGAAGCTCGCTCCGAGGATCACTGCGTTGGCACTCTCGAACTCTTGGATTCGGTCACGGAATCCCTTGCCCTCCATGGTTCAACCAGGGGTGTCGGCCTTGGGATAGAACCACAGGACGACGTACTTGCCGGCGTAGTCGGACAGCCGCACGGTCTCGCCGGTGTGCGTGGTGACGGTGAAGTCGGGCGCCTTGTCTCCGGCCCTGGGCATGGGCATCGTGGTCCTCCTTTGCTGGGTGTCTCGCTCGGGGAGTGAAGCACGCGTGGGGGCCGGGTGGTAGCGTCGGGGCCCTGGGTCTGCCGCTCGCAGAATCGTCGCGCCGACTCGCGCTCGGGCAGTGGTTCACGCCGCCGGAGGTCGCGGACCTGGCTCTCGCCCTCGCGCTGCCGGCGGGCGCGGATCGCGCGCGCCTGCGCCTGCTCGACCCGGCGTGCGGCGACGGCGTGTTTCTCGCGCGCGCCGCGGCGGCCGGCGTGGGGCAGGCCGGCCTGTGCGGCGTCGAGCTCGATCCGGCGGCCGCGCAGGCGGCGCGCGCCGCGTCCCCGCGCGCCGCGGTGCGCTGCGCGGATCTCTTCTCGCTCGCCGCCGGAGAGATCGCCCCGCGCGGCTTCGATGCGGTGGTCGGCAACCCGCCCTACGTCCGGCAGGAGCGGCTCGCCCCCGAGCAGAAGCGGCGCGTGCAGGAGCGCCTGGCCGACGACTGGCCCGACCTTCCACTCGCGGAGCAGCGCCGCCTGGTCGGGCGCGCCGACCTGGCCGCCGCGGTGGTGGCGCGCGCGCTGCGCCTGTGCCGCCCGCACGGCCGCGTCGCGCTGGTCGTGTCGTCGGCCCTGCTCGACGCCGGCTACGGCGAGGCGCTGTGGCGGCTGGTCGAGCGCCACGGACGCGTCGCCACCATCGTCGACGCGCCGCGCGAGCGCTGGTTCCGCGACGCGGCGGTCAACGCGGTCATCCTCGTGCTGGAGCGCCTGCCGGCGGCGCCGATCGCGTCGACCGCGCGGGCCGCACAGGTCGCGCCGGCCGCGCCGGCCGCGCCGGTCGCGCCGGCCGCCACGGTCGCGATCGCCCGCCTGCGCATGCCGACCGCGCAGGCCGCGCGCCGGCTGGCCGCGGGCGGCGACCTGGTCCAGGTGGCCGAGCTGCGCCGCGCGCCGGCCGGTGCGCCCGCGACCTGGGCCGAGGCCCTGCGCGCGCCCGGCGCCTGGTTCGACCTCGCGGAGGCGGCCGGCGATCGCCTGGTCCCGCTCGGCGAGCTGGCCGAGGTGCGGCGCGGCGTGACCAGCGGCGCCAACCGCCTCTTCTATGTGTCGCGCGCCCGCGCCGCCGCGCTGGCGCTCGAGCCGGCGCTGCTGGTCCCGCTCCTCCGCTCGCCGCGCGAGCCGGGCGGCGAGACCATCGCGATCGATCCGGCCGCGCTGGCGACCATGGCTCTCCTCGCCCCGGCCGGCGCCGCCGCGCTGGCCCGCTTCCCCGCCGCGCGGCGCTACATCGACGAGCACGCCGGGCTGGCCGCGCGCCCGACCCTGCGCGCGCGGCCGTCCTGGTGGGCGCTGTCGGCGCGACCGGCTCGCCTGTTCCTGACCAAGGCCTACGCCGCGCGCTTCGTCCAGCGCCTGGCCCCGGCGCCGGTGGTGGCGGACCAGCGGCTCTACTCGCTCCATCCGCGTCCCGGCGTCGACCTCGAGCTCCTCGCGGCGGTGCTCAACTCGACCTTCACCGCGCTCGCGCTCGAGTCGCTGGGGCGCGCCTCGCTCGGCGAGGGCGCGCTCGAGTGGACCGTGGCCGACGCCGCCCGCCTGCCGGTGCTCGACCCGCGCCGGACGGCCGCGGGCGCGAGCCGCGCGCTGGCCGATCTCGCGCGCCGCCCCACCGGCACCGTCCACGACGAGCGCGCGCGCCCCGACCGGGACCGCCTCGACCGCGCGGTGGGCGGACCGCTCGCGCACCTCCTGCCGGCCGCCCACGACGCCCTGTGCGCGTCGGTGGCCCGCCGCGCCGCCCGCGCCAGGCAGTAGCGCGGCGGCCAGCGCCATCCAATCGACCCGTCGACGCGATCGATCGGTCGCCCCGATCGATCGGCGATCGATCAGTCGCCGCCCACCACGCAGATCTGATTGGGCACCTCGCGGCCGGTCGGCGAGAACACCAGGCCGAACAGGATGCACATCTCGTCGGTGGCCTTGACGCCGAAGCGCAGCGCCTCGCTCGTGGTGTTGTCGTAGCTGCACGTGAAGCGGAAGCCCTCGCCCGCGGCCACGCGCACCGGCTCCTCGAAGATGAAGTCCGGGTCCTCGTAGGACGCGCTGGTGTAGATGAGCTCGCCGTCGCGCGCGCCGCCGGCGTACTCGACCGGGAAGTCGGTGCCCCACCGGTGCGTGTGTCGCATGAGCTTGTAGACCATCACGTCGTCGTCGGCCCGGCAGTCGGTCGGGAACGACCGCGTCTCGCCCGCCGGGGTCTCGATGTCGAGGTTGGCGAAGGCGAGCAGGCTCATCACCTTCTCGATGCTCGCCGCGCCGGTGGTGTGCAGGTTGATGGCCACGCGCGCGTCGATGGGCACGTCGGTGGCGTTGAAGTAGTGGTAGTCGAGGACCAGGTACTGGCCGCCGCGGTACACCTTGCCGACCCCGTCCGGGTAGGCCTCGTCGTAGTAGGGCAGCTGCGCCCCGGTGACGATGTCGATGTCCTCGCCGAACCCGGTCGGGCCCACGCAATCGACCACATCTCGATCCCGCACGCCGGCCTCGGTCTCGGAGCCGGGCTGGATGGCGGCGACGATCAGGTGATGGCTGCCGCGCGTCATCGCCAGCTCGAAGTGATTGACGTCGTACTCCTGGTCCGGCCCGCCCGGAAGCCGGACCGCCTCGCACAGCTCGCGGTCCTCGCCCGGATCGATGGTGCGCCGCGTGCTGGTGAGCTGCAGCCCGCTCTCGGGCGGCGCCAGGCACGGCTCCTCCGCGCACGACGGATCGCTCTCTCCCTCGCCGCCGCAGGCGGGCGCGGCGGCAAGGACAGGCAGGATGGTGATGGCCAGGATCGACGCTCTCATGACCGGTCGACACGCAATCGAGCGCGCGCGGGAACCGGATCATCGCGGCCCCGGCGCGTGACAAACCGCCGCTCCGGGGCCACGATGCCCGCCCCAGGAGGTGCTCGCATGAGAGGTGCCGTTTCTGTGATGTTGGCGGCGGCGGCCATGGCGGCCTGCGGCCAGACCCCGGCGCAGAAGGGCGGCGCCGCCGCGCCCTCGGCCGCCGCACCCGCGCCGGCCCCGGCCTCGCCGGCCGCGCGCCTCGCCATCTACGCGCCGGTTCGCCTGACCGCAGACCTCTCGAGCCTGACCGAGGGCGAGCGGCGCATGATCCCGGTCCTCGTCCGCGCCAGCGAGGTCATGAACGACCTGTTCTGGCAGAACACGTACGGCGACAAGGCCGCGCTCCTGGCCAGGGTGGTCGACCCGACGCTGCGCCGCCTTGTAGAAATCAACGATGGCCCGTGGGATCGCCTGGGCGAGGACGCGCCGTTCATCCCCGGCATCGGCGCCAAGCCGCCGGGCGCCAACTTCTACCCGCCCGACATGACGAAGGCCGAGTTCGAGGCGGCACAGCTGCCCGACAAGACCGGCCAGTACTCGATCGTGCGCCGCGGCCCCGACCGCGCGCTGCGCGTCATCCCCTATCACCAGGCCTACGCCGCCGAGCTGGCCCGGGCGGCCGCGCTCGTGCGCGAGGCCGCCGGCATGGCCGAGGACGCGGGGCTGCGCCGCTATCTGGAGCTGCGCGCGCAGGCGCTGGTCACCGACGACTACCGGCCGAGCGACATGGCCTGGCTCGACATGAAGTCGAACCGCCTCGACCTGGTCATCGGTCCCATCGAGACCTACGAGGACGCCCTGTTCGGCTACCGCGCCGCCTTCGAGGCCTACGTGCTGGTCAAGGACCGGGCATGGAGCGAGAAGCTGGCCCGCTACGCCGGGCTGCTGCCGGGGCTCCAGCGCGAGCTGCCGGTGCCGGCGGCGTACAAGCGCGAGAGCCCGGGCTCCAGCTCCGATCTCAACGCCTACGACGTCCTCTACAACGCCGGCCACGCCAACACCGGGGCCAAGACCATCGCCATCAACCTGCCCAACGACGAGGTGGTCCAGCTGGCCAAGGGGACCCGCCGCCTCCAGCTCAAGAACGCGATGCGCGCCAAGTTCGACCGCATCCTGACCCCGATCGCGCGCGAGGTGGTGGCGCGCGATCAGCTGGCCAACGTCACCTTCGACGCGTTCTTCGCCGACGTGATGTTCCACGAGGTGGCCCACGGCCTCGGCATCAAGAACACCGTCGCGGGGCACGGCACCGTGCGCGAGGCGCTCAAGGAGCGCGCCGGCTCCCTCGAGGAGGGCAAGGCCGACATCCTGGGCCTCTGGCTGATCACGCGGCTCCACGATCGGGGCGAGATGCGCGAGGGCCAGGTGCTCGACTACTACGTGACGTTCCTGGCCGGCCTCCTGCGCTCGGTGCGGTTCGGCGCGTCGGACGCGCACGGCAAGGCCAACATGGTCGAGTTCAACTTCCTGGCCAGGCAGGGCGGCTTCACCCGCGACCAGGCCACCGGCACGTACCGGGTCGACCTGGCGAAGATGCGCGCCGGAGTCGAGGCCCTGGCCGGGAAGATGCTGGTCCTGCAGGGCGACGGGGACCACGCCGGCGTCGAGCGGCTGTACAAGGAGCTGGGCGCGATCGAGCCGGGCCTGCAGGCCGACCTCGATCGGCTGGCCACGCGCGCCATCCCGGTCGACATCGTGTACGAGCAGGGGCTGGACGTGCTCGGCCTCGAGAAGTAGGTCACATCCAGCGCCGCCGCGCCCGGCGTCGGCGCCCGGTGTCACGGCCGCGCACCGTCGATTTTTCGACAGCCGGGCGGGCGGCGTCTGTCCGGACTCTGACGACCCGTGGCGCGCGCCCGGCCCGTTCACCTCGGCCCGCGCGGTCTCCGCCTTGCAAGGCACGGAGGCCGATGCTCCACGCGCTGGTCTCGTGCGCGCTCCTGGCCGCGCTCGGCCCGATGGAGCCGGCGGCCGCGCTGACCGAGGCGGCGCCCCGCGAGCCCTTCCACCTCTCGCGCGCCGCGCGCGACCTGGGTGTCCTGATGGGCCTGGGCGTCGCCTGGTACGTGTCGCAGATCGAGGTCAACAAGCGCGACT
Organism: Kofleriaceae bacterium; assembly: GCA_035262925.1. Taxonomy (GTDB): domain Bacteria; phylum Myxococcota_A; class Polyangia; order Haliangiales; family Haliangiaceae; genus DATFRY01. The sequence continues at coordinate 20,124 of DATFRY010000589.1, forward strand.
TCGACTTCGACCGCACCTTCGCCGATCAGCTCCGCCGCCTGACCGGCGACGGCTATCGCTTCGACGACAACGATCGATTCCTCAACATCGGCCACTCCACGGTCGGCGCCTACTACCACCTGCTGGCGCGCGCCAACGGCGGCAGCATGGGGCAGGCCATCGTCTTCGACCTGGCCGCGTCGTCGGCCTGGGAGCTCCTGGTCGAGCACCGCGAGGTCTTCAGCGTCAACGACACCATCACCACGTCGGTGGGCGGGATCGCGCTCGGCGAGGGGCTCTTCCGCCTGGGCGATCTGTTCGCGCGCAGCCGGCCCACCGCCCTCAACCGCGTGCTCATGGGCGTCTTCTCGCCCGCGCGCGCGCTGACCTGGCTCTACGGCGACGATCCGCGCCCCGCCCCCGCCGGCTTCGACGAGCACGGCATCGCCGCCGACGCGCATCACCGCTTCGCCGTGGCCGTCGGCGGGTCGGCGCCGCTCGCCGGAATCGACCGCCGGGGGTGGCAGAGCGCGCTGGCCGCCGACCTCGAGGTCATCGATCTCCCGACCTACGGCCGCGCAGGGCGGGCCGGCCGCTGGCTCGCCGGCGGCGAGATGACGCGCATGGCGGTCGACTTCGCCGGCAGCGCGCGCGACATGAAGTCGCTGAGCGTCCGCGCGCAGAGCTCGCTGTGGGGCCGGTACCGGCAGGACCTCGGCGGCGACGGCGACGGCGGCGGCGACGGCGGCGTCGACGCGCTGGCCGGATACGCCGCGTTCGTCGGCTCCAGCACCGGCTTCGAGCTCGCCTTCGACGACATTGGCGAGCTCACCGACTTCCTGACCGCGGTGCACGTCTTCGGTGCGTCGGCCGACGTCACGCTCCATCGATCGCCCTGGCGGCTGCGCCTGGCCGCGGATGTCCACCCCGACTTCGCCATGGTGCGCCCCTTCGCGCTGGGCGACGCGGCGCTCCGGGCCGACGGCGTGCCCGGACAGTCGACCCTGAAGCACGGCTACTACTACGCGCTCGGCGTCACCGCCGCCGCCCGCGCCGAGGCGAGCTACCGGCAGGTGCGCGCCGGCGCGGCCATCGACTGGAGCGGCTACGACGCCATCGAGGGGCTCGATCGCAACCAGCACGAGTACACCAGCCCGGCCGGCGTGCACCACGACGCGATCATGGACGACCCGCGCATGGCCGACCGGCGCCTCCGGCTGCGCCTGTTCGTGGACGCCCCGCTGCCGCTCTCCGGCGTGAGGGTGGGCGCCGGCCTCGAGCTCGTCCAGCGCGCCGGCACCGCGACCGGCGCCTCGCGCGAGCGAGACGAGCTGCGCGCCCTGATCCAGGCGATCTACCTGCTCTGATCGCCGCCGCCGCCGCCGCCGCCCCGCCGCTCGATCGCGCGCGCGCGCGGCAGCTCGCGGCGCCGGCGCTTGCGCTCGTCGGCCATCGCCGCGGCCGCGCCGAGCACGTCGACCGCGGTGGAGAGCGGGATGAGCGCGATGGCGACGCCCCCGACGCGCGTCGCCAGCCAGATGGCGGCCGGCCACGAGGCGGCCAGGATGAGGCCCCGCAGCCGCGCGCCGATGGCGAAGTGGGCCAGCCCGAGGCCGGGCACGACCAGCGACAGCAGGCGGGCGCCGCGCAGCTTGCGCCGCAGCCCCGCGCTCTCGCGCCAGTCGGCCAGCTCCTCGCCCGCGGCGGCCAGCTCCTCGCCCGCGGCGTCGTCGCCATCGTCCTCGCCGCCCGCGCCCGCGCCCGCGCCATTCTCGTCGGTGCGGGCGGCGCTGCGGAAGTCGCGCACCAGCGCCGCCGCCTCCTCGGCCTGCGAGCGCCGCACCAGCATGCGCAGCGGGGTGTAGATCCCGAGCGAGCGGTGATGCTCGCTCGGCACCACGCAGTCGATGCCCTGCGAGGCCAGGTACTCGCGGAGCATGGCGCTCTCCGCCGGATCGACGGCGGTGCCGACCTCCACCAGCTCGTCGCCCTCGCCCTTGCGGTCATCGGAGCGCGCCATGGCTGGCCAGCGTAGCAAACCGGGCCGCCGCCGGGTCCGGATGCGCCGCGCCCGCCCCCTTGCCGGTGGCGGCCCCGATGTCCAAGCTTCCCGCACCACCATGAGTCACCGCGATGCCGTCGTCCGCGTGGAGCCCCTCGGATTCCCCTGGCAGACCCTCGACCCCTTCCTCTTCTGCGTGCACCACGACGATCACTATCCGGCCGGCAACGATCGCATGGGTCCCGACGCGCCGCTGGCCGGCCGCGAGCTGGGCATGGACTTCGCGGGTCTGGGCGGCTGGCGCATGTACCACGGCATGGTGGTGCCGGGCTTCCCGCAGCACCCGCACCGCGGCTTCGAGACCGTGACCGTGGTGCGCCGCGGCCTGCTCGATCACGCCGACTCGCTCGGCGCCGCCGCGCGCTACGGCGAGGGGGACGTGCAGTGGCTGACCGCGGGGCGCGGCATCCTGCACGCCGAGATGTTCCCGCTGGTCCACACCGGCCGCGACAACCCGCTCGAGCTGTTCCAGATCTGGCTCAACCTGCCGCGCGCCGACAAGATGACCGAGCCGCACTTCACCATGCTGTGGCGCGACGACATCCCGATCCACCAGGCGCGCGACGAGGCCGGCCGCACCACGACCATCACGATCGTCGCCGGCGGGCTGGGCGGCGAGCGCCCGCCGGCGCCGCCGCCGCACTCGTGGGCCGCGCGCCCCGACACCGACGTGGCCATCTGGACCCTTCGCATGGACCCGGGCGCGCGCTGGGCCCTGCCGCCGGCCGCGCCGGGCACCAGCCGCGCGCTCTACTTCTTCCGCGGCTCGCGCCTCGAGGTCGACGGGCGCGCTGTCGCGCCCCGCCACGTCGCGGTCCTCCGCCCCGACGCCGGCGCCGCCCTGGTCAACGGTCCGGACGAGGGCGAGGCCCTCCTCCTCCAGGGCCGCCCGATCGGCGAGCCGGTGGTCCAGGCCGGTCCGTTCGTGATGACCACGCGCGACGAGATCGCCCAGGCCATCGCCGACTACCGGCGCACCGGGTTCGGCGGCTGGCCCTGGCCCAGCGACGACCCGGTCCACCCGCGCGAGCAGGGCCGCTTCGCCCGCCACACCGACGGCCGCCTCGAGCAGCCTCGGTAGCGAGCCAGCCCGTCACCGCGCGTCGCTGGAGAACTCGGATCGGGCCAGCCGCCACAGGCCGAGCGCCAGCCAGAAGCCGGCGATGCCGCACAGCCACAGCGCGGACGCGCCGCCCGACCCGTCCTCCGGCTGCTTGAGCCCGCCGATGACCGAGACGTGGTACGTGATGCTGAGCCGCGCGATCGAGAACGGCATGGCCCCGAGCGGCGCGTCGAGCACGAGCAGATAGGCGTACGCCACCCCGAGACCGTGGCGCGGCATCATGACGGCGATGCTGCCGGATGCCAGCGAGATGGCCAGCGCGGCCATCGCCATCGCCGCCACCCCGCGCGGCAGGGTCAGCGGCGCCCACGGATTGCCGGGCGCGGCGCCGCGCTGGCCCACCTGGTAGCAGATGGCCGCGGTCACGCACAGGACGGCGGCCGCCAGCGGCACGGTCGCCATCAGCTTGCCGATCAGCACCGACCAGCGCGGCAGCGGCCGCGACCACAGATAGGTGTAGGTGTGGTCCTCGAACTCGTCCGCGATCACGGAGGCGGACAGGAGCGGCGGCACGATGCCGGCGAGGAGCACGAGCGGAGCGAACAGGGCGTCCCACTTGACGTGGTGGGCCTTGGCGACCACCAGGAAGGCGAACGAGATCGGGCCGAGCGCGAAGAGGCAGGCCAGCCACAGCATGCGCCCGCGCCGGATGCGGCGCAGGGTCCAGCCCGCCTGCAGGCGCGCCGCCGACCAGCCGGACAGGACGCTCGCTCGCCCGCCCGCGCTCATGCTCCGCCACCTCCGCGCCCGCCGGTCAGGTAGTCGAACACCGCGCCGAGGTTGTTGTCCGGCGAGGTCATGCCGCGCACCTGGATCGCCCGCTCGAGCACCACCTCGGCGATCCGGTCGTAGCAGCGGTCCGGCTCCGCCGTCTCCACCACCACCGCGCCGCGCTCGAACAGGATGGTCACCACATGGTCCTCGCCGGCCAGGCCCCGGCCCAGCTCGCGCGGCCGATCGCACTCCACGCGGATGCGGTGCGGGTGCTTGTCGATGAGCGTGCGGATCTCGTAGATGTTGCCCTCGGCCAGCACCTGGCCCCGGTAGATGACGATGATCTCCTCGGTCAGCGCCTCGATCTCGTAGAGCACGTGGCTCGACACCACCACCGTCTTGCCGCCGCGCGCCGCCTGGCGGATGCGCTCCACGATCTCGGCCCTCGCGATCGGGTCGACGCCGGTCAGCGGCTCGTCGAGGATGAGCAGCTCCGGGTCGTGCACCAGGCACTGGGCCAGCTTGGTGCGCTGGCGCATGCCCTTGGAGAAGCCGCGCACCGCGCGCCCGAGCGCGTCCTTGAGCCCCATCTCGACCAGCGCGCGCTCCGCCTCGGCCCGCGCCCGCGGCCGCGGCAGGCCCGACAGCTGGGCCATGCAGGTCACCCACTCCAGCGCGGTCAGCTCGTCGTACAGGTTCTCGTGCTCGGGGCAGTAGCCGATGCGCAGCCGCGCCTCGGGCGAGCGCGCCGGCTCGCGCCCGAAGACCGCGACCCGCCCGCGGGTGGGCGAGAGCAGGCCGACGATCATCTTCATCATGGTCGACTTGCCGGCGCCGTTGGGCCCGAGCAGTCCGACGATGCCGCCGCGCACCAGCCAGCTCACCTCGGACACGCCGAGCACGTGGCCGTACCACTTCGAGCAGCCGGTCATCTCGATGGCGGCCGGCGCGCCGGCGCCGCTGGCGGGGGCCTCCACGGCTAGCCGCCTCCCAGGCCTGCCCGCTCGGCCCGGCGCACCTGGACGTGGAGGACGATCAGTCCGGCCGCCGTGTACAGCAGGAGCGAGGCGTAGGACGCCGCGAGCCCCGGTTCGCGGTCGAAGCCGGGCAGGGCGGCGAGGTGGATCTGGAAGACGCCGTAGGCGAGGCCCTCGACCGCGCGCGGCAGGCTGAGCGCCGACAGATCGTCGGAGCCCAGGACCTCGGACAGGAGCCGCGCGGTGCCGCCGAACAGGAGATAGAACGCGACCCACAGCGACGTGGTGAGGCGCGGGCGCGACGACAGCGACGAGAAGGCGAGCGCCACCACGGCGAAGGCGACCGTCCCCGCCGCGCCGACCAGCGCCATGCGCGGCACCAGGGCCAGCGCGGGCAGGACCTCGTCGAGGTCGCGCGAGAGCCCGATCCGGTAGAGCGACAGGAGCAGCGGCCCGGCCAGGAGCGCGGTCGCCACGACGAGCGCCGAGCCGACCACCTTGCCGAGCATGTAGTCGAGCGGCCGCACCGGACGCGAGAAGTAGAACTCGAACGCGCCGGCGCGCAGGTCGCGCGCGACCGCGCCGGACACCGCCGTCGCCGCCAGGATGAAGGCCAAGGCGGCGAAGAACTGGAACGAGAACGGCAGCAGCGCGTCGGCCCAGCGGACGCCGGTCCCGACCCTCCGCAGCACCTCCTCGATGAACTTCTCGCGCGAGACGTACATCGGCACGCCGATGCCGACCGTGGTGATGGCGCTGCCGATCACCCACAGCTTCATCCGCCACCAGCCGCGCCACGAGGTCGACACCGCGTTCTTGACCAGCACGCGCCAGCGCGTGGACTGCGGGCGCCGCGTGCCGAGGTAGCGCTTGTAGCCCAGGTCGTGGATGGCGGCGCCGCCCCGGCCGGCCGCCGCGTGCTGTCCGCTGCGGCTCATGCCTGCGGCCGCGCCTCTCCGATGACCCGCATGAACGCCTCCTCGAGCGAGGCCTGGTTGGGCTCGAGGTGCCGGATCTGCGCGCCGCTGGCCCGCGCCTGCTCGAACAGGAGCGTGGAGTCCGCGCCGTCGGGCAGGCGCACGAGCAGGCGGCGCGGCGGCTTGCGCTCGACCGCGCAGCCGGCCCGCGCGAGCGCGCCCGCGAACGCCTCCTCGCCCGCCTTGATCTCCACGTCGTAGACGTGTGCCGCGGCCTCGGCGACCGGCCCGCCGCGCCGCAGCTCCTCGATCGATCCGGAGAAGCGGATCTGCCCGCGGTGCATGATGACCACCTGATCGCAGATGCGATCGACGTCGGGCAGGAGGTGTGTCGACAGGATGATGGCGCAGCCGCGCCGGTGCGGCAGGTCCATGACCAGCTCGAGCATGTCGTCGCGCGCGCGCGGATCGAGCCCGTTGGTCGGCTCGTCGAGGAAGAGCAGCTCCGGGTCGTGGACCAGGGCCTGGGCCAGCTTGACCCGCTGCTTCATGCCGGTCGAGTAGCCCTCGACCTTGAGGTAGCGCTTCTCCTCCAGCCCGGCGTAGTAGAGCGCCGCATGCGCGCGCTGCATGGCCTCGCTGCGCGGCAGCCCGCTGAGCTCGCCGGCGAAGGTGCACAGCTCGACCGCGGTGAGGTCGGCCAGGTAGGAGTCGAGCTCGGGCATGTAGCCCACCCGGTCGCGCACGCGAAACGACTCGCGCCCGGCCAGGAGGCCCAGCACCCGCGCCTCGCCCTCGTGCGGCGTGAGCCCCAGCATGCACTTGAGCAGCGTCGACTTGCCGGCCCCGTTGGGCCCGAGCAGCCCGATCACCTGGCCGCTCACGTCCGCCGTGACGCCGGCCAGCGCCACCACGCTGCCGTAGCTCTTGCGCACCTCGCGCAGCTGCAGCAGAGGTGCGTCGGCCGGCGCCGCGGTGGTGGTCACCACGGACGGCATCTTGCCAGCTGACCGGGCCACGTGTCAGGTGGCCGCGGCCCTACCTCCGCCGCTTCTCCGCCGGCCTGTCCCGGGCGCGCAAGGTGGCGCTGTCCGCCAGCACCTCGATCCTCACCCGGGTCCATCCCTTCTCGTGGAAGCCCAGCCGCCGCGCGGCGGCCTCGGTCACGTCGAGCACGCGGCTCCGGTCGCGCCCGTAGGGGCCGCGGTCGTTCACGCGGAGGACGACCGAGCGCTGGTTGTCGAGGTTGATGACCCGGATGCGCGTGCCGAGCGGCAGGCTGCGGGAGGCCGCGGTCATGCCGTACTTGCTGAAGCGCTCGCCCGAGGCGGTGCGGCGGCCGTGCCACTTTCCGCCGTACCACACGGCCTTGCCGTGGAGGACACGCACCGGGCGCTCCTCGTCGGGCGCGCGCGGCACCTCCTCGACCGGGGCCTGCGCGCGGCGCGGCGCGCAGCCGCCGGCCCACGCGATCGCGAGGGCCGCGACCGCCGCGCCGAGGCGGCGCCTCATTTCGGGCACCCGGCGCCGACGTCGCGTCCCGCCTTCGCCAGCGCTGCCGAGCGCAGCTGGTGCCCGGTCGGCCCGTCGCCCAGCTCGGCGCGCATGGCCTGGCCGTGGCCCGGCCCGAGCACGTCGCGCAGGTAGGCCTGGTACTGGAAGGTGTCGGAGTGGTCCTCGTTGTGGCAGCCCTTGCAGCGCTCCTCGGGCGTGCGGCGGACCAGCGAGCTCTTCTTCTCCTTGCCGTTCGCGTCGACGTGGAGCGATCCGGGCCCGTGGCACACCTCGCACTGCACCGCGCGCAGCGGCTGGTTGTGGGCCAGGTTCGAGCCGCCCGGCTCGCCCCAGCCGGTCACGTGGCACGACACGCAGTCGTACGACGCCTCCTTGCCCACCTCCTTCAGGATGTCCCACGCCCGCGCGTGCACCGTCTGCTTCCAGAACGCGACCGCGGCCTGGTGGCAGCCCTCGCACTCCTCGTCGCCGACGTAGTGCGCCGCGCCCGCGGCCGGCGCCGGCGGCGGGCCGCGCTTCTCGGCGGCGGCCAGGTTGGCCCTGCCGGTCACGCGGTCGAGCTCGGTCTTGCGGGCCACCACCGCGCGGTCGCACGCCAGCCGCCGGCGCACGCGCACCTGGCTGAGCGTGAACCAGCTCCCCTGCTCGGGGATCTGCAGCGGGTGGGCGGCGAGCCGCGCGCGCTCGGCCTCCAGCTCGGACAGCTCCTTCTGCTTCTCGCCCACGAACGCGCGGTCCGCGCTCGGGTCGCTCTTCCACTTCGCCAGCTCGGCGCGCAGGTCGGCCGCGCGCGCCTCGAGGTCGGCGCTCTCGACCTTGGCCCGCTCCTCGCCGATCGCATCCACCATGCGCGCGCCGCTGCCGCGCACCGCGATGTCGATGCGCGAGACCACCTGGCCGCGATCGGCCGGCTGCACCAGCCAGGCGGTGCCGGCCGCCTCGGGCGCCTCGACCAGCTTGGCGGGCGAGCCGGGCGCGTTCTGCCCCACGACCACGAAGTCGATCCCGCTCACCTTGCGCGCCAGGTCGCGCGCGTCCTTGCGGGTCATGTGGGCCAGCGCGACCACCACGCCGGCGCCGCGCCGCCTGAGATCGGCGGTCGCGTCGCGCGCGGCGGCCACCGGATCGCCGGCCCGTATGCCGGCCGGGGCCAGCGCGTCGGGCGAGACCACGCCGAACACTCCCACCACGACCTTGCCGGCCTGCACGATCTCGGGCGGCCTGGTGGCGACGCCGGCGGCGGCGGGGAGGTTGGCGGCCTGGCGCGGCGGCCGCACCGCCTGCGCGCCCATCGATAGATCGTAGGGGCCGAGCCCGATCGCGGCCGCCTCGAGCGTCTTGCCGTAGAAGTCCACCACCAGGTCGGCCTTGAGCCGCTCCTGCTCGGCGCTCTCGGGCGCGATGCGCGTCTGCGAGTAGAGGAGCGAGCCGCCGTCGAGCACGAGGACCGCCGCGCCGCCCCGCCGCGCCTCCTCGACCAGGGCCGCGGTGCGCGCGATGTCCCCCATCGGGTCGCTGTTGCACCCGCAGGGCTCGATCGTCCCCTTGAGCTCCGTGGTCACGAACAGGACGACCTTCTCACCGGGCGCGGGCGGCGGGACTTCGCGCTTGCCGTCGACCCGCCCGCAGGCCAGACTCAGCGCGCAGCAGCCCGAAACCATGAGGACCCGGAGCGCGCCTGGAACACGACTGCCGCGAGGCATTGCCCCGTCCTATAGCACGCTTGACACCCCCTGGACGCCCGAGTAGATTGCGCCGCCTGATGTCGGTCAGCATTCGACTCGCCCGCCAGGGCAGCAAGAAGAAGCCCTTCTACCGCATCGTGGCGAGTGACCGGCGCTCGCCGCGCGATGGTCGCTTCATCGAGCAGCTCGGTTACTACGACCCGCGCAAGCCCGAGTTCCGGCTCGACCTCGAGCGCTACAAGAAGTGGGTCGATACCGGCGCGCGCCCCAGCGACACCGTGGCCTCGCTGGTGAAGGCCAACCCGCCCGCGCCGACGGCGTAGGGGAGCCAGGTCCATGTCCGTTCCCGGACGTGCCTCCGGTTCTTCCGCCATCGACCTCGGCGAGCTCATCCGCTACGTCACCATCAACCTGGTCGACAAGGCGGACGAGGTGGTGGTGTCGCTGGTGCAGGAGCGCGACGCCGACGTCTACGAGATCGAGGTCGGCGACGACGACCTGGGCCAGATCATCGGCAAGGGCGGCAAGACCGCGCGCGCGATCCGCGCCGTGGTCAGCGCGGCTGCGCCGCGCAGCGGCAAGCGGACCCTGGTCGAGATCCTCGAGTAGGCAGCCGGGCCGGTGCGGCGCGCTGCCTCCACCGGATCGGGCGATCGGGTCGAGATCGGTCAGGTGGCGCGCGCCCACGGCGTGCGCGGCGAGGTGCGCATCGTCCTCCACAACCCGGAGTCGGACGCGATCGAGCGCGCCGAGCACCTGTTCGTCGGCGACCGCGAGCTGGCCGTCCTGTCGGCGCGCCCGGTCACGGGTGCCTTCCTGATCCAGCTGGACGGCGTGGCCGATCGGGACCAGGCCGACGCGCTGCGCGGCCAGCCGGTGGCGGTGGCGCGCGGCGACCTCGACCTCGACGACGACGATGTCCTGCTGGTCGACCTGGTCGGCTGCCGGGTCGAGCTCCGCGACGGCAGCGACTGGGGCGTGGTCGCGGCGGTCGAGACCGGGGCGCAGGATCGCCTGGTCATCCACCACGGCGAGGTCGAGCGGCAGCTGCCGGTCGCCGACGCCTTCGTCGTGGAGGTGGACCTCGAGGGCCGCCGCGTGGTGGTCGATCCGCCCGAGGGCCTGCCGGAGGATCCGCTGCGCCGGCGCTGAGGCGCGGACGAGGCCATGCGCATCACCGTCGTCACGCTGTTCCCCGAGATGTTCGACTCGCCGCTGGCCGCGAGCCTGCTCGGCAAGGCGCGCGCCGCGGGGCTCATCGAGGTCGACTTCGTCAACCCGCGCGACTTCGCCGTCGACCGCCACCGCACCGTCGACGACGCGCCCTACGGCGGCGGCCCCGGCATGGTGATGAAGCCGGACACGCTGGTCGCCGCCATCGAGGACGCCGCGGCGCGCTCGGCGGAGCCGGCTCATCGCATCCTCTTGTCGCCGGCCGGCGCGCCGCTGGCGCAGGGCAGGGTGCGCGAGCTCGCCGCCGCGCCGCACCTGGTCCTGGTGTGCGGGCGCTACGAGGGGATCGACGAGCGCGTGTCGCGCCTGGCCATCGACGAGGAGCTGTCGCTCGGCGACTTCGTCCTGTCCGGCGGCGAGCTGGCCGCCATGGTGCTCATCGACGCGGTCGCCCGCCTGGTGCCGGGCGTGCTCGGCGACATCGCCTCCACCCACGAGGAGTCGTTCTCCGACGACGTCACGCTCGAGTACCCGCAGTACACGCGCCCGCCGGAGTTCCGCGGCCTGGCGGTGCCGGACATCCTGATCGGCGGCCACCACGAGCGCGTGCGCGCCTGGCGCCGGCGCGAGGCGCTGGTCCGCACGGCGCAGAGGCGCCCCGATCTCCTGCGCCGCCGGTCGCTCGCGCCGGGCGATGTGGCGCTGGTCGACGGCGACCCGGCCGTCCTGCCCGCGACGCGCACCTATCTCCTGCTCGCCCACCACCCGGTGGTCGATCGCACCGGCGCCGAGGTGACCAGCTCGGTCACCAACCTCGACATCCACGACCTGGCCCGCTCGGCCGCGACCTACGGCCTGGCCGGCACCGTCGCGATCACGCCCATCGCGCTCCAGCGGGACAAGATCGCGCACATCGTCGATGTGTGGCAGGGCGAGCTGGCCGCGCTGTCGGCCGCCGAGCCCGTGTCCGATCGCAGCGGACACCGCGGCCACGCGCTCGCCGGAGTCGACATCCAGCCGTCGATCGAGGAGGCGCTGGCCGCGATCGGCGCGCACGAGGGTGCGGCACCGCTTTGCATTGCCACGTCGGCCCGGCACCACGACGGGCCCGGGGCGCCGCCGACCCTCGGCTTCGCGGAGGCGCGCCGGCTCCTGACCGAGACCTCGCCGGGGCGGCCGGCGGCCCTGCTTCTGGGCACCGGCCACGGTCTGGCTGAACGGGCGATTTCGCTGGCAGATTACCTGCTTGCGCCGGTCTCGGGGCAGCCGGCCTTCAACCATCTGTCGGTCCGCTCGGCGGCGGCGATCATCCTCGATCGTCTCTTCGGGACCGGAGCTTGACTAAGTCCAGAGAAATCTGGCAGAACTCACCTTCCCCGGAGACCCGACGCCATGTCCCAACCCGCCCCACTCATCCAGAAGATCGAGCGCATGCAGGCGCGCAAAAATGCCCTGCCGGAATTTCGCCCGGGCGACACCGTCCGCGTGCAGGTGAAGATCCGGGAGGGTGAGAAGGAGCGCTTGCAGGCGTTCGAGGGCGTGGTGACCGCGCGGGCCAAGAGCGCCAGCGGCAGTCGCGCCAGCTTCACGGTGCGCAAGGTCTCGTACGGTGTCGGGGTCGAGCGCAAGTTCCCCGAGGGATCGCCCAACGTGTCGTCGGTCGAGATCCTCTCGCGCGGCAAGGTCCACCAGGCTCGCCTCTATTATCTGCGCGACCTGAGCGGCAAGGCGGCTCGCATCAAGGAGCGCTCCTACGATCCGCGCCGCGCGGAGGAGCAGGCCCGCGCCGCCGAGGCCGCTGCCGCCGAGGCCGCCGCCGCCGAGAGCGAGGCCGAGGGCGAAGGCGAGGACGGCGAGCCCCGCGCCCCGCGGCGCGTGCCGGTGCCGGTCCGCCGCACCAAGACGGCGGCCAAGCGCGAGAAGAAGGAAAAGAAGGCCGAGGGGCGGGCCGCGCGCGCGAGTACGAAGCCGGCCAAGGCCCCCGCCAAGGACAAGGACAAGAAGAAGAAGGCCGCGGCCAAGAAGTAGCAGCGCGTGCCTTCGACGCCGACGCCCTTGCCGCCGACGCCATCAGGCGCGACGCCCGAGCCCGCGGCCAGCACCACCGCGAAGGGCCGGAGCGCGGAAGAGCGGGCGGAGACATTTCTCCGCGGCCTCGGCTACGTGATCGTCGAGCGCAACGCGCGCTCGGCGTCCGGTGAGATCGATCTGGTGGCGCTCGAGGGCGGCGACCTCGTCTTCGTCGAGGTGCGCAGCCGGGCCGACGCCTCGACCGGCGGCGCCGAGGAGACCGTCGGCCCGACCAAGCAGCGCCGCGTCGCGCGCGCGGCCGCGGTCTACCTGGCCGAGCGCGCGCCTCGCTTCGACACCTGCCGCTTCGACGTCGTCGCCATCACCGGCGACGACATCGCGCTGTTCCAGGACGCCTTTCGCATCCCGGGCGACGCGACCGCGCGCTACTAGGTCACGGCGCCGAGCCGCGCGAACACGGAGTCGCGCGTACGTTCTCCGGGTGACGACGCGCGTGCCGCGGCAGCGCGGAATCGCGCGTCACCGGATGTTGGCGCAGGTGTTCTCCGGCAGGGCGGGGTCACACGCCTCGGGTGCGGGCAGGCCCTCCTCGGGTACGAACAGGAAATCGCGGCAGATGCACATCTTCCGGCAGCAGAACGGTCCGACCACGACCGGGACCGCGCAGGTGAAACCGCTGATGCACGGCGACTCGGGCACCTTGTCGCAGTCGTCGTCCGACGTGCAGTCCGCCGTGCACATGTCGGCGTACTCGGCCCCCTCCGGCGGGGTGATTCCGTCGTCCTGCGGGTAGTGGAGACAGGTCCGCGAGGGGCACTCCAGTGCCGGGGACGCGACGATGGCCTGCGTGTCGTTGCCCGCGTCGACGCCGATGAAACACCTGCGCCCGACGGGATTCTCACTGCACCCGGCGGCGCCGAGCGCGGCGACGACGAGCAGGAAGGCGCCCCTTGATAGGGGACCACCAGACCACCGAGAGTGCATCAGTCGCGCTCCTCCCCAGGTAACGTGGGCGAAAGCATCATCGGATGGCCCCCCTTCCGCTGTCAAGGCAGGGGGGCGCGGCGCAGCATGCGCACCGTGCGCACCGTGCGCATGGGATCCGTGTCCAGCTGCCGTGCGATCCGTCAGGCGATCGCGCGCGCACACCGCTCCGCACGCGCCGCCCCCGCGCCTTGACAACCAGAAGGGCGGAGCCGAAGATTTTTTCTCGGAGCCGACGGGGGGAATCGGACACGCCTTCGCGCTCCAACGGGTTCCAGGAGGAATCGATGCGCCCAAGCAAGGGTTGGCAGCTCGCGTTCGGCTCGGTGATCGCCTTCGTGCTCGCGCACCCCGCGGCACTGGCCCAGAAGGCGAGGCCGCAGAAGCAGCAGCCGCCCGCCTCGGGTCCGGCGACCGGCCAGCCCGCCAGCGGTGAGCCGAAGGCCGGCGAGCCCAAGGGTGAAGACGAGGAGGAGATGACCTTCGAGCCCGACGAGGCCAAGAGCAAGGTCAAGGTCCAGCCGCCGCCGCCGGACAACAAGGCGGCCTCGAAGACCCTGGCCCATGCCATCGAGCTCTACGAGAAGAAGAAGGACTACAACAACGCCTCGATCGAGCTGTCGAAGGTGCTCAACAAGGAGACCGAGGACTCGGAGGCCAGCAAGCAGAAGGCCGAGTTCTTCATGGGCAAGACGCTCTACCAGATGGGCTACTACGCGGCGGCGCTGGCCTACTTCGATCGCATCGTGGCCAAGCGGACCGGCCACCGCTGGTACAGCGCCACCCTCAAGTGGCTGGCCGCCCTGTCGCGCGTCCTGCCCGAGACCTCGGGCATCCTGGAGAAGATCGGCACCTACGATCCGAAGGACCTCGAGCAGCCGATCATGGACGAGGTGCGCGACGAGCTCTACTACCTGCTCGGCCGCCACTTCTACCGGCAGGGCAGCTTCGAGCAGGCCATCGGCCTGTTCCAGCGGGTCAAGGTCGAGAGCCCGTTCTACGTCAAGGCCAAGTTCTTCGAGGGCGTGACCTACGTGCGCCAGTACCGCGGCGCGCCGGCGGTCGACGCGTTCAAGCAGATCCTGGTCATCGGCCAGGAGAAGCCGGGTTACTACACCTCCGACGACATCCTGACCTACGAGGAGCTGGCCAACCTCCAGCTCGCGCGCGTCTTCTACTCGACGCAGCAGTACGACGTCTCCATCAAGTACTTCGAGAAGCTGCCGCAGGAGTCGCCCGACTGGCTCGAGTCGCTGTTCGAGGCCTCGTGGGGTTATTTCATGCGCACCAACAACTCGAAGGCGCTCGGCAACATCCACACGCTCAACGCGCCCTACTTCGAGAACGAGTTCTTCCCCGGAATGGCCGAGGCGATGCTGCTCAAGGCGGTCATCTACTACAAGTACTGCCAGTACGACCGCGCCCTCGAGTCGGTGGCCGAGTACAACCAGAGCTACGCGCCGCTGCGCGAGGACCTCGATCAGATCCTGGGCAAGTACGAGGACAACGCCGAGTTCTACGACTACGTGGTCAAGATCCAGAACGGGCGGGCCGGGCTCGGCGAGCGCACCCAGCGGGTGGCGGCCAGCTCGCTGACCGATCGCCAGCTGGCCAAGACGTTCGCCTGGGTCCAGGAGCTCGACAAGGAGCTCAAGATGCTGGAGAAGGCGGACCGGGGCTGGGCCGCCACGCGCGTGCGCAACGAGGTGGAGCAGGAGCTCACGGTGCAGAAGTCGCTGGCCCAGGCCGACGCCGGCAAGCTGGCGCGCGAGCGACTCAAGCGCATGTCGGATGAGCTGCGCGAGCTGTCGCGCGACGGCCGCAAGATCCGCATCGAGACGCTCAACAACAAGGCGGGACAGATCGACGCGAAGGCGCGCGGCGAGCAGATTTCCAGCGACCACCGGCAGGAGCCGATCGTCGTTGACGATGAACACTTCCTGTGGAAATTTAATGGCGAGTACTGGAAGGACGAGCTGGGCTTCTACCGGTTCAAGATCCGCTCCAGGTGCCCCGCGGGAGGGGCTGGGATCTAGCGAACAGACACGACCAAGACAGCCGGCGCATTCGCCTCGCCCACCGCGAACATGACGGCTGATCTGGCAAGCTGGTTTCGACCCGAAGGCCGCTCCTCCACGAGGAGACGGCCTTCTTGCGTCTTTGCCGCGCGATGGAAGCGCATCGCCGAGGACCCAACGACATGACGAAAGCACGCATGGTCTCCCTGTCTCTGGCCGCCCTGGCCGCGTCGGCGCTCGCGCTGCCGGCCGTCGCGCAGCGGAGGAAGCCGAAAGAGCAGCCGCAGCCGGAGGCACAGCCGGCCCAGCCCACCACGAAGTACAAGCGGACCGGCGCGCACGTCGACGTCAACGTCAAGCAGACCGAGCGGACGCGCGGGCTCAAGCAGAAGGGCGACTCGAAGAGCGAGTTCGTCCCCGAGGTCACCGCCGACCAGTTCATGAACATCCAGGGCCAGGTCAAGCTGATCCGCGGCCAGCAGATCGCGGAGTACCGGCGCCTGATCGAGGAGACCAAGCCGGACGACCCGGAGCTGCCGGACCTCCTCTTCCGCCTGGCCGAGCAGTACGCGCAGCAGCAGCGCTACTGGCGGTTCCGCTACATGGAGATGTTCGGAAAGATCGAGAAGGCGCCGAAGAACAAGCGCGCCTCGATGCAGACGAGCCAGCAGAGCTACAAGCGCGAGGAGGACAAGTTCCTCACCCAGGCGATCAAGATCTACGCGCTCATCGCCAACAACGCCAAGTTCAAGAACTACGCCCGCATGGACGAGGCGCTGTTCTACTACGCGTACACGCTGCAGGGCGCCAAGCGCGTCGACCTGGCCCGCAAGGTCTATCAGCAGCTCATCCAGAGCTACCCCGACTCGAAGTTCATCCCGTTCGCGTACCTCTCGTTCGCGGACTACTTCTTCGAGACCAACAACCTCGCCCAGGCGGAGAAGTTCTACGACAAGGTGCTCGAGTTCCCGAGCACGCCCGTCTACGCGTACGCGCTTTACAAGAAGGGCTGGGTCTATCTCAACCTCGACCGCCCGCAGGACGCGCTCGAGACGTTCTACGACGTCACCCAGAAGACGCGCGGCAAGGAGCGCTACGCCATCCTCAACCGCGCCTCCAAGAAGGACTTCGTGCGCGCCTACGCCGAGGTCGGCCGCCCGCAGAAGGCGTACCAGGCGTTCGAGCGGGTCGATCGCAGCTACGCGTTCAACATGCTCAAGATCCTGGCGACCATCTACCTCGACCAGGGCAAGGCGGAGAAGACCATCTACACCCACCGCGAGCTGATCCAGCGCGCGCCCAAGGACCCGCTGGTCTGCGAGTGGCAATACAACATCGTGCAGGCGATGATCACCGCCGGCGACAACAAGCAGAAGGCGGACGAGGTCGAGCTGCTCGACAAGCTCTACATGAAGTACCGCGACCTCAAGATCCTCAAGGGCAGCGCGCTGCAGGAGTGCCGCGACAACGCCGAGGGCATCACCTACGAGATGGCGGGCCTGTGGCACCAGGAGGTGATGAAGACCCTCAACTTCGACACCCTGGCCTACGTCGAGCGCCTGTACGAGGTGTTCCTGAACAGCTTCCCCGACTCCGAGCATCACCCGGAGGTGCAGTACTACTTCGCCGAGTGCCTGTGGCTTCGCGGTGAGAACGAGACCAACCCGCGCCTGGCCACCGAGCGCTGGGAGAAGGCGGCGATCGCCTTCACCGACGTGGTCAAGCAGGGCAAGGTGTCCGACAAGCTGAAGAAGGAGAGCGCCTACGCGGCCGTGCTGGGCTGGAAGAACGCGCTCGCGGTCGACCCGCGCACCCAGACGCCGGAGCCCGACCTCGCCGCGCTCGAGTCGGCGCCGGCGCCCAAGCCGAAACCGATCAGCGAGCGCGAGCAGAAGATGATCGACGCGTTCGACATCTACATCAAGTACATCAAGGACCCGCAGGACGAGGAGCTCGTCATGATGAAGTTCCTCAAGGCGCGCATCCTGTGGACCCACGACCACCTCGACAAGGCGCTGCCCAGCTTCCAGGAGATCGTCGAGAAGTACCCCAAGCACGAGACCGCGGGCTACTCGGCGGCCATCATCCGCGACTCGCTCATCCGCCTCCACCGCTACGAGGACCTGGGCCAGTTCGTCACCGTGACGCTGGCCCGCAAGGACTTCTGGGAGGGGCGCGACGACCTGCGCGAGATCTTCCTCAAGGACCAGGCCAAGGTGCAGCGCAAGGTGGCCGAGCAGCTGGAGAAGGACGGCAAGAAGCTGGCCTGCGGCCAGTCGTACGAGTCCATCTACAACACCAACCCCGACGGGCCCAACATGGACGAGGTCCTGTACAACGCCGGGGTCTGCTACGAGGACGCCAAGTCGATCGGCAAGGCGATCCAGATGTACGAGAAGCTGAACGAGCGCTTCCCCAAGAGCGTCCAGGCCCAGAAGGCGCTGGCCCGCACCGGCAACGCCTACGGCGCGATCGCCTTCTACGACCGCTCGGCCGCCAAGTACGAGCTGTTCGCCAAGAAGTACGGCGGCGAGAAGGACGCGCCGGCGTCGCTGCAGAACGCGGTCACCTACCGCAAGGGCATCGGCGACGACAAGACCGCGGTCGCCGACATCGAGTTCTTCGTCAAGCAGTACAAGAACAAGCTCAAGAAGGAGGCCGCCGACGCGATGTGGGGCCTGGTCGGCATCTACGAGAAGCAGGGCAACCAGGACGCCGTGGTCAAGGCGCTCGAGAACTACCTGAAGGAGATGGGCAGCAAGGGCGGCCGCGACCGCGTGGTCGCCGCGCACGCGCGCATCGGCCAGATCCTGTGGGAGCAGTCGTGCAAGGGCAAGGGGGCGGACGGCGCCTGCATCAAGGTCGAGCGCGAGCGCGCCATCCGTTCGCGCGGCAAGCGCCGTCACGGCGCCGCGCTGCCCGATCGCTGCGGCGAGCAGTCGAAGATCAAGATCACCGTCCTGCCGCGCGACAGGACCAGGGCGGGCAAGGCCAAGGCTCACTTCAAGCAGGCCATCTCCGAGTACGGCCGCGGCGTGTCGAGCGACGACCAGACCCGCCAGGCCTTCGCTATCAACATGTTCGCCATGTCGCGCTTCTACCTGGCCGAGGAGGAGTACGAGGCGTTCCTGTCGGTCGAGTTCCCCGACAAGCTCGACTTCTCCGAGCGCAACAAGAAGAAGAAGGCGGACTCGCAGAAGCGGTTCCGCAAGTTCATGTCCGAGAAGGAGAAGCTCGGCAAGCAGGCCAACGAGATGTACATGGCGGTGCGCGAGATCAAGGGCGGCGGCGCGGCCTGGGCCATCGCCGGCGCGGCCCGCATCGGCCAGATCTCGCAGAACGCGGCCGACTCGCTGTACACCGCCGAGGTCCCGCGCGACGTGCGCAGCGGGCCGTACGCCGAGGAGTCGTGGGACGCCTACTGCGACGAGCTGACCCAGGCCGCGGCGCCGCTCGAGGAGCGGTCGGTCGCCGGCTTCTCCTCCTGCCTCGAGACCTCGACCTCGCTCAACTGGTTCAACAAGTGGTCGAAGCTGTGCGAGCGCGAGCTGGGCCAGATCCGGCCGCAGGACTTCCCGACCGCGTCGGAGGTCCACGCCGAGCCGTCGTCGGTGGCGGCCATCACCGACACCCAGGGCCTGGTCACCGCGATCAACACCAAGTGAAGAGGGAGCGAGCCATGAAGACGAGAAATGGAATGGCCGCCGCTGCGCTGGTGGTGATCGCCGGCGCCTGTGGCGGATCGTCGAGCACGCAGAAGGTGGAGCACGCGTCGGCGCCGCCGCCGCCGCCGGCACGGGCACAGAAGATCGACCGCGACGTGAGCGGCGAGGCGCAGAAGGACTTCACCCGCGCGGTCGCGTTCTACAACGAGAAGGCCAAGGGCGGCTGGAGCCGCGACAGCTGCGTGTCGGCCGCGCGCCGCTTCGAGGAGGTCGCCGACGCCTACAACAAGATGGTCGAGGCCCGCTACAACGCCGGCCTCTCGTACCAGAACTGCCGCATGTTCAAGGACGCGGAGTCGCAGTACGAGGCGGCGCTCGCGATCCAGAGCTCGCACGCGCCGTCTCTGTCCAACCTGGGCCAGATCTACTACCAGGGCGGCAACGAGCAGCGCGCCCGCCAGTACTGGGAGCGGGCGGTGCAGGCCGACGTCAAGATCACCGCCGCGCGCAACAACCTCGCCTGGCTGATGATCCGCCAGGTGCGCGACCACAAGGCGTCCCTGCGCGACAGCGAGGAGAAGATCCTCAGCCAGCTGCGCAGCGTGCTCGCCGTCGAGAACGACAACGTCGAGGCCTACGTGCTCCTGTCGCTGCTCTACATGGAGGGGTCGGACAAGAACAAGTCGCGCCTGACCCTGGCCAAGCTGCTGCTCGACAAGGCCCGGGAGTACGGCGAGAAGTACGCCCCGCTCTACAACGCGCGCGGGCTGCTCGAGCTCGAGAGCGACAACGTGGCCCAGGCGCTCGACGAGTTCCAGAAGGCGGTCGCGATCGACCCCGACTTCGTCGAGGCGCGCATGAACGTGGGCAACATCGTGCTCGGCTTCCGCAAGTACCAGGAGGCGTCGCAGCAGTTCAGCGCCGTCATCGAGCGGCAGCCGAAGAACTACGACGCCATCGTCGGGCTGGGCATCGCGCAGCGCGGCCTCAAGCAGCTCGATCAGGCCGAGAAGAGCTACCGCAAGGCGGCCGACCTCGACCAGACCCGGGCCGAGGCCTACTTCAACCTCGGCGTCCTCTACAAGGACTTCCGCGCCAACCAGACCCAGGACCTGCGCGCGGCCCAGAACGACTACCGCACCGCCATCAAGTACTTCCAGCAGTCGTCGGGCAAGACCAGCGCGGACGCCGACCTCGAGCGCGACGCCAAGGACAACCTGTCCGACTGCGAGAAGAACCTGCGCTCGCTCGACGAGGCGATCCGGACCCAGGCGAGCCAGCCCGCCAAGGCGGACAAGCCGGACGACAAGCCCGAGGGCGGTGGGGGCAAGTAGGCCTACCGGGCCGGCGAGCGACGGCGAGCGTCGGCCCGCGTGCAAGCCCGCGAAACCGGGCGAATGAATTCAGAGCTTTGGAGCGGGCCGAGACCCGCGCTACGTTTATATCGGAAACCAGCGAACTTTCCCGGAACCGCCCCTCGGGCAGGGTGTCGAACGCCTCGAGTCATGGGGCACCCGAAGGCGATGCGCGGCGGCCGGGACCAAGCAAAGGTCAGCCAATGAAGCGCACGAAGATGATCGCCTCCCTCGCCGTCGCCGGCGCCGTCGCGCTGGCGTTCCCGCTCGCCGCCCTCGCGCAGGGCAAGCCAAAGGCGAAGCCGGCCGCCGCCAGGGCGGAGGAGCCCAAGAAGGTCAAGTCGTACGACTTCACCGGTGACGAGATCGACGGCGAGCTCGTCAAGCCAGACGGCGACTTCCTCGATACTCGAAAGTTCGCCAGCCACACCAGCCTCATCCGCCTGCGCAAGGACTTCATCAAGGAGATCGTGAAGTCCGCCGAGGACATCTAGTCCTCGGTCCTCGGCCGCCGCGTGCGGCACGAGGAGCGCCGGCCAGCGAAATCAGCGTCCCCGACACTCACGGAGAATTGTCTCGATGGCCGGCTCGAAGATCCCACTCACGTTCCGCATCTACAAGAGCGATCAGTTCCTGCGCGAGGAGACGCTGGCGCAGCCGGTCATCAAGGTCGGCAAGCTCTCCTCCTCGCACCTGCGCCTCGACGACGACTCGGTCAGCCGCATGCACGCGGTCATCGAGGTGTCGGGGCCGGGCAGCATCAGCATCATCGACCTCGGCTCGACCAAGGGCACGATGGTCAACGGCCAGAAGGTCAACAAGGCCAACCTGCAGGACGGCGACCTGATCGTCCTCGGCGACATCCGCATCGAGCTGTCGGTCGGCGACGCGAGCGCGAGCGAGGACGAGGCGGTGACCCGGGTGAACGTGCCGGTCGGCGCCAGCTCGGCCCCGCCGCCCGCGCCGGCGGCCGCCGCGCCGCCGCCCGCGCCGCCGCGGGCCGTGCCCCCGTCGTCGCCGCCGCCGATGCCGGTCCACGCGGCGCCGCCGCGCGCGCCCGCGCCCGCGCCCATCCCGGCCGCAGCGCCGCCGCGGGCCGCCGCGCCTCCGGCAGCCAGCGTCGGCTCGGCGTCGCCCGCGTTCGGGCTCGACTCGGCCGACGACCTCGGCGGCGCCCGCGCCATCGAGGTGGCCGCGATGCTTGCCGACTCGGTGGTCGAGGTCAAGCACGTGTCCAACCCGCGCGGCGGCAAGGTGTCGCCGACGACGTACCTCCTCTTCATCGTCGGTGCCTTCCTGCTCGCGATGTCCTGCTTCGCCTTCGCCGTCGGGCTCGCCCAGGCCAAGGAGAACAAGCAGTCCTACTACGAGCACACCGAGGTCAAGCAGCAGCCGGTCAGCACCTGGCGCCCGCCGGTGCGGCTCAGCTTCGGCTACGACTGGATGGCGTTCGGCGGGATCATCGGCGGCCTCATCGGCGTCACGATGGGCCTGCTTCGCCTGCGCGGCGAGCGCGTGCAGCCCTACTTCCGCATCGGGCGCGCGGCGGGCGTCGACTTCCCGACCGACGACGTCCCGGTCGAGTCGTTCCCGCTGGTCGCGCCGCAGCGCGACGACTTCGTCTTCAACTTCACCCGCGAGATGCAGGGCGAGATGATGCTGGACGGCATCAGCACCAGCCTGTCCGACCTGTCCGGGCAGGGGAAGGCGCATCCGTCCGCGAGTGTGCCCGGCGCGCTCGAGGTCCACATTCCGCACCGGGCGCGCTTCCGCGTCACCACCGGCCAGCAGACCTTCCTGGTCTCGTCGGTGCCGGCGCCGCGCCGCCACGTGACGCCGCTGTTCGCCACCATGGAGACGGCGGTCCTGGCCTACTTCGGCGGATCGATCCTGGTCCACCTCGCGATCATCGCGCTCCTGTGGGGCATCCCGCCCGATCCGACCTCGCTCGACGACGACGCCATCGAGAACGCCGGCCGCCTGTCGAGCGTGCAGTCCAAGCCGCAGGAGGACCCGAAGACCGAGGAGGAGAAGAAGGACAGCGGCGACGACGAGGCGTCGGGCGGCACCGGCACCAAGATGGCGCTGGACGAGGGCAAGATGGGCAAGAAGGAGTCGACCCGTCAGTCCGGCCAGTACGCGATGAAGAACAACAACGCCGACCCGCAGCTGGCGCGCGAGCAGTCCGACGCCAACGCGCGCAAGGCCGGCATCCTGGGCGAGCTGCAGAAGCGCCCGGGGGGAGCGTTCGCCTCGCTGACCGGCACGGCCGACTTCTCGTCGGGCATCGACGATCGCGACGTCTACGGCGGGCTCAAGGGCAACGAGGTGGGCGAGATGGCGGGCGGCTGGGGCTACGGGCTGGCGGGCGTCGGCCCGGGCGGCGGCGGCACCGGCTGGGGCACCATCGGCACCGGCCGCTACGGCCTCATCGGCCACGGCTCCGGCACCGGCACCGGCTACGGGACCGGCTCGGGCCGTGGCGGTATGCGCGGCCGCAAGGCCAGCGCGCCGCAGATCCGCATCGGCAACGCGTCGGCCACCGGCGATCTCGACAAGAACATCATCCGCCGCTACATCCGGCGCAAGCTGCCGCGCATCCAGTACTGCTACGAGAAGGAGCTGCAGGTCAAGCCGAGCCTGGTCGGCACGGTGGTGACCCAGTTCCAGATCTCGCCGCAGGGCGTGGTGCAGGGCGCGACGGCCGGAGGCATGGGCGACAAGAGCGTCGAGGACTGCGTGGCCGACGCCATCCGATCGATCCAGTTCCCGAAGCCCAAGGGCGGAGGCTTCGTGAACGTCCGCTACCCGTTCATCTTCCAGCCCGCCGGCGGCTAGCCCCGCACATCACCCCTCGGCGATCACTCGACCGCCGATGCTGCGCCGCCGGGGAGTTGCTGCCCCTGCGGCGCTTCTATATTCTGGAGACCATCATGAAAAAGGCCGTCTGGCTCGCGTCCCTCGGCGTCGTGCTCCTGGCTGGGTGCGGCGATCGCGCCATGAAAGACTCGATCGAGAAGAACGAGGAGGGCGCGCGGCAGTTCCAGGGCGGCGAGTACACCGCCGCCGAGCGGTCGTTCGAGGAGGCGGTCAACGCCAAGCAGGAGAACTACACCGCCTGGTACAACCTCGGGCAGACGCGCGAGCAGCTCAAGAAGTTCAAGGAAGCGGCCGAGGCGTTCGGAAACGCGGTCAAGTTCCAGCCAGACGATCCGATGTACCACTACCGGCTCGGCAAGGCGCTCATCGGCAACGACGAGTGCGAACCGCGCCAGGACAGCAACATCGGGCTGGCGCAGACGCACCTCGAGGAGGCGGTGAAGCTCGAGCAGCGCCTGCACAAGGCGTGGTACTGCCTGGGACAGGTCTACAACATTCAGGGCGATGCCAAGAAGGCGGCCGAGGCGTGGACCCGGTCGGCCAGCCTAAACCCCTTCGAGGGCGAGCCGTTCGCGGCGCTGGGCAAGCTCTACATCAAGTGGGACAAGCTCGCCGAGGCGATCAGCGTGCTCGATCAGGGGCGCGTCAACGTGAAGGACGAGCACGACCAGGGTGAGCTGCTCTTCCACCTCGGCTTCGCCTACGAGAAGCAGGGCAACCTGGACAAGGCGATCGAGAACTACAGCCAGGCCATCGAGAAGAACGGCGGCGACCTGGACGCGCGCAGGCAGCGCGGCTTCGCCTACGCCAACAAGGGTGACAAGGAAAAGGCCAAGGCCGACCTGACGGCATTCGTGAAGGCGGGCGGCGGCGGCAACTCGTTCGAGGTCCAGGCCGCCAACGAGCGCCTGGTCCGCATGATGGCCGAGTAGAGACTCACTGGTCCGGTGCGCACGTCGGCCCGACTACATCGGCCTACGGAGCGCTCCGAGAAAGCGCCGGCGCTGGCCCGAAAGCGTTCCAACCTTGCTGAAAGCCAGCAAATTTCCGTGATATAACGATGTGCCGGGTTCGAACCCCGACCTTGTTCGGAAAAGCCGGAGGGTGGGATTTTGCGCACCGAGATCAGGCAGCGCCTGCGCCGATCGCGCGACTGGCCGAGTGCCATCGACGAGCTGGAGCGGGAAGCAGAAGGCATCAAGAGTGAGCGGGAGCGCTCGGAGCTTCTGTTCGAAATCGGGAACCTGACCGAAGAGGTCATCCCGGAACGCGACCGCGCTCTGGCGCTGTATCAGCGCGCGTGGAAGCTCTTCCCGGAGAACATCAAGGCGCTCACCCGCGCTCGCCAGATCTACCGCGAGCTCGGCCGCCTCGAGATGGTCGCCAAGGTCGGCGAGCTCGAGCTCAAGGTCAGGGAGCGCGACCGGGCGGCGGTGTCGGAGCTGGCCGGCCTGGTCGGCGAGTCTCTCCTCGACTGCGGCCAGCGCGAGAAGGCGCTGCCGCTCCTGCAGCTGGCGCTGGAGGCGGACCCGGACTCGCTGCGCGTCAAGGACGCGCTGGCGGCGGCGGAGTACGACCCCGACGACTGGATCGACGCGGTGGAGCGCCTGTCCAACGACGCCCCCCGGTTCGACACCATCACCGCGGCGCGCATGCTGCTCCGCGCGGCCCGCATCGTCCATCTCGAGACCCCGGAGGACGCGCTCTACGAGAAGCTGCTCCGGCAGGTCCTGGTCAACGATCCGCAGAACGAGCCGGCCAACTTCCTCTACGAGTCGCTGCTCAGCCGCACCGCGCGCTGGGACGACCTCGAGAAGCACCACCTCGACCGCGCGATCGCGGTGGCCGAGGACAGCGCGCGCGCCGGCCTGTACCGGCAGTTCGCCCTCGAGTGGGTGCAGCGGTTCAAGGACCGCGAGCGCGGCGCGCGCTTCTTCGCCAAGGCCATCGAGATGTCGGCCCAGAACGGCGCCATCCACATGCCGTCGATGGTGGCCGGCTTCAGCCTGGTGCGCGAGGCGTTCGGCGCGCGCGCCGACTGGCAGCAGATCCTCACCCTGGCCGACGTGGCGCTGGCGCGCGCGATGCCGGACGAGCAGCGGCTGTTCGTGGCCATCGAGGCCGGGCTGGTGGCGTGGCGCGAGCTCAAGGACATCGAGCGCGCCCGCGCCTACTTCGGCGTGGCGAGTCACATCGATCCGGGCACGCCGCACCTCATCGACTTCGAGAGCGAGGCAGGACCGGCCCGGGCGGGCGCGGCGGCGGCGGCCGTGTCGGCCGTTCCCGCGATCGCGCCGGCGGCGGCGGCGACCGCCCCGGCGGCGGCCCCGGCGGCCCCGACACCCAGAGCGGCGCCCGCGCCGGCGCCGGCCGCGCGCATCGCCCCGGCGGCCGCGGCCGGGCTCGCGGCCGGATCCATCCCGAGCATGCCGGCGGTGGTCGAGCCCCTGCCGGACGACGCCGAGGCCGCGATCGCGGCCGCGCGCGCGGCCGAGGCCGACGGGCCGGACCGCGCCATCCAGACCTGGCGCCAGGTGGTGCACCAGCACCCGGCGCTGCGCACGCCGCGGCGCGAGCTGGCCCGCGTGCTGCGCCAGGCGGAGAAGTGGGGCCCCCTGGTGGAGGCCCTCAAGGACGAGGAGCACCGGCTGAGCTCGACGCCCGACGAGCAGGTGGCGGTCCTGCACGAGCTGGCCGACGCCTACGGCAACCTGCGCAACGATCTGACCGCGGTCAACACGCTGGGCCAGATCCTCAAGATCGATCCGGGCAACGTCGCCGCGCTCGATCAGCTGATCGCGCTCTACGAGCGCATGAAGCGGTGGCCCGACCTGGTCGCCGTCCTCGGCAAGCGGGCGCCGCTGTACGACGATCCGGCCCAGCGGGTCGCGGTCTATCTGCGCGTCGCCAACCTCTACATCGAGAAGTTCTCGAACCAGGCCGAGGCGATCAAGGCGTTCGAGAAGGTGCTCGAGATTGATCCGGACAACCAGCAGGCCGTCCATCACCTCATCGAGGTGTACGAGAAGCGGCGCGACTGGGAGAAGTACATCGCCCTGCGCGAGCGCGAGATCGACCGCACCGCCGATCCGGCGGAGCGTGCGGCCCGCACCTACGAGCTGGCCCAGGTGGCCACCACTCGCGTCAAGAAGCCGGACGTCTGCATCTACTGGTGGGCCAAGGTGCTGGCCACCGACCCGCACAACGAAGAGGCGGTGACCGAGCTCGAGAAGCTGTACGAGCGGGCCAAGGAGTGGGACAAGCTGGCCGAGGTGTGCGCGGCCAAGGCCGCGTTGACCGGCGACCCGCGCAAGCAGGCCGAGGCGCTGCAGAAGCTCGGCCTCCTCTACAGCGACAAGATCGTCGACAACGCGCGCGCCATCGACGCGTGGCGCAAGCTCCTGGCCATCGAGCCGGAGAACCGCCGCGCCCAGGACTCGCTCAAGAAGCTCTACATCTCGGCGCGCGCGTGGGACGAGCTCGAGGCGTTCTACCGCTCGCAGGGCAAGCTCGACGAGTACGTGCGCGTCATCGAGCGCCAGGTCGAGCTCCCCGAGGAGGAGGACAAGCTCGGGCTGGCGGTCAAGATCGCGCTCCTCTACCGCGACACGCTGGAGAAGCCCGACCGCGCCATGCGCGCGTTCGAGCGCGTTCTCGCCCTCGACGAGCACAACCTGGCCGCGGCCGAGGCGCTCATCCCGCTGTACGAGCAGGCCCGCGATCCGCGCAAGCTGGTCCGCGTGCTCGAGATCCAGCTCGACCAGACCCGCGAGCCCGAGCTGCGCGGCGAGCGCCTCGAGCGGCTGGCCCAGTACTCGGAGGAGCGGCTGCGCGACAAGCACGCCGCCTACACCTGGTGGCTGCGCGCGCACGCCGAGGCCCAGGCGGGGCCGGGGGACGACCGCGCCGCCGCGGCCATCCGCGAGCACTGCGAGCGGCTGGCCCAGGAGACCGGCGGCTGGCACGAGCTCGCCTCCGCCTACGAGGCCAGCGCCGCCGCGCTCGCGAAATCGGACCGCGCCCTGGCGCTGCCGCTCATCAAGGTGGTGGCGCGGGTGCAGGAGCGCGAGCTGCGCGAGATCGACCGCGCGCTGGCCACCAACCGCGCGATCCTCGACATCGACCCGAGCGACGCCGAGGCGCTGGAGGCGCTCGAGCGCCTGCACGCGGCCAAGGGCGACCACCGCGAGCTGCTCGGCATCTACCGCCGCAAGCTGGAGCTCGGCAAGGGCGCGCGCGAGCGCAGCGACATCCAGTACAAGATCGGCCAGCTCTACGAGGACGTCATCGGCGACGACGACCAGGCGGTGGCGACCTACGCCCAGGTCCTGGAGCAGGACGGCGACGACCTGCGCGCCCTGCGCGCGCTCGACCGCATCCTCGAGCGCAACCAGCGCTGGGGCGAGCTGGCCGAGATCCTGTCGCGCGAGCTGACGCTGGTCGACCCGAGCGAGGTCGGCTCGGGCGCCCTGGCCTGGGTCGAGCTCAAGTACCGCCTGGGCAAGATCCGCGAGGACCACCTGGGCGACGCGTCGGGCGCGATCGAGAACTACCACGAGATCCTGGTCACCGACCCGACGCACGACCGGGCGGTGGCCGCGCTCGAGCGCAGGCTGGACGACCCGCAGCACCGGCTGGCCGCGGCCGGCATCCTGGAGCCGATCTACGAGCAGCTCGACCAGGCCGATCGCCTGATCCGCGCGCACGAGATCCAGCTCGAGGCGTCGACCGACTCGATGCGGCGTGTCGGACTGCTCATGCGCATCGGCGAGCTCTACTCGAAGCGCCTGGGCGACGCCGAGAAGGCGTTCACCGCGTTCGCGCGCGCGTTCGGCGAGGACCCGCAGTCGGCCGGCGCCAAGACCGAGCTGGAGGAGCTGTGCAACCTCCTCGACGACGGCTGGCCGCGCCTCATCCAGCTGTTCGAGAGCGCGCTGGGAGCCGCCGACCTCGAGCCGGCGCTCGCCCACGAGCTGTCGGTCAAGGTGGCGCGGGCGTACGAGAGCCTGGGCAACAGCGACAGGGCCATCGAGCACTACCGGCGCGCGCTCCACATCGAGCCCGACGACCTCGAGGTCATCGAGGCGCTCGAGCGCATCTTCCACCGCGAGGAGCGCTACGTCGAGCTGCTCGCCATCTACGCGCGCAAGGTCGAGATCTCGAGCGATCCGAACGAGCGCCTGCAGATCCTCTTCCGCATCGCCTCGATCCAGGAGGAGCTGCTCCACAGCGCCGACGACGCCATCTCGACCTACAACGAGATCCTGGGCCACGCGCCGGAGAACCTGCGCGCGCTGCGCGCGCTCGACCGGCTGTACGTCGAGGGCCAGCACTACCAGGACCTGGGCGACAACCTGGTCCGCCAGCTGAGCCTGGCCGAGCGCAGCGACGAGCGGGTGGGCCTCCTCACCCGGCTGGCCGAGCTGCGCGAGACCCAGCTGGGCGAGACGGCGGCGGCGATCGAGACCTATCGCCAGGTGCTGGAGCTGGATCCGACCAGCGACGAGGCGCAGACCGCGCTCGAGCGCCTGATCGGGCAGCCCGAGCACGAGCTGGCCATCGCCCAGATCCTCGAGCCCATCTACCGCGCCACCGCCAACTGGTCGCGTCAGATCGCGGTGTACGAGATCATGGCCCGCCACGCGCTCGATCCGCAGCGCAAGATCGAGCTCTATCACGCGGTGGCGGAGCTGTACGAGATCGGCGGCGACGACCTGGCCGCGGCCTTCGCCACCTACGCCCGCGCGTTCCGCGAGGAGCCGCGCGCCGAGGCGACCCAGGCCCACCTCGAGCGCCTGTCCCGCGCCGTCGACGGCTGGCGCGAGCTGGTCGCGCTCTACGACTCGGTCATCCGCGACATCGGTGACGACGAGCTCAAGGTGTCGCTCCTGACCCGCCTGGCCCAGCTCCACGAGCTGGAGCTGGGCGACGACCGCGCGGCGGTCGCCACCTACGAGGCGATCCTGCGGGTGGCGCCCGGCCACATCGACGCGGTGTCGGCCATCCAGACCATCCACGAGCGCGACTCCGACTACCCGGCCCTGGTGGCCGCGCTGGTGCGCAAGAGCGAGATCCTGGTCGACCCGGACGAGCGCAAGACGCTCCTCTACAAGGCGGCGCAGATCCAGGAGGAGGTGCTCGACAGCCCGGACGAGGCGATCGCCACCTACCGCGCGATCCTCGACCTGGACGACATGGACCTGGCGGCCATGAACGCGCTCGAGCGGCTCTACATCCGGCTCGAGCGCTGGGAGCCGCTCAAGGACATCTACAGCAAGAAGGCCGAGCTGGCCGAGGACCCGGACGACAAGAAGCAGATGCTCTACGTCCTGGGCCAGGTCTACGACGCCGAGCTGCGGGACGTCGGCAAGGCGATCGAGACCTACCAGGCCATCCTCGACATCGATCAGGACGAGCTGCCGGCCATCCAGGCGCTCGACCGGCTCTACGGCCAGGCCGAGCGCTGGTACGACCTCCTGCAGATCCTGGAGCGGCAGGTCGAGCTGGCCGAGACCACCGGCGAGCAGGTCGCGCTCAAGTACCGCATCGGCCAGCTGTGGCAGCACCGGCTGACCGACCTGGCCCGCGCGGTCGAGAGCTACAAGGAGGCCCTGACCCTCGACTACGGTCACATGGAGACCCTGGTCGCGCTCGACGGCCTCCTGCGCAGCGACGAGGGCGAGCCGGCGGTGATGGCCGCGCGCGTCCTGGAGCCCATCTACCAGACGGCAGCCGAGTACGACCGCCTCATCGACGTCATCGAGGTGATGATCCGCTACGGCGACAACCCGGTCGCGGTGGTCGATCTCCTGCACCGGGTCGCGGAGCTGTACGAGCACCGGCTGGAGCGGCCGCGCGAGGCGTTCGGCGCCCACGCGCGCGCCCTGCGCGAGGACAGCAGCAACGAGCTCACCCTCGGTCACCTGGAGCGCCTGGCCGATCACACCCGGTCGTGGCGCGAGCTGGTCCAGCTCTACGCCGCCGAGGCTGACAAGTCGCTCGACGTGCCGCGCCAGGTCGACCTCCTGTCCCGCCTGGCCCGGGTCTACGAGGAGGAGCTCGCGCTGCCCGACGACGCGACGGTCATCTACCGGCGCATCCTCGAGGCCGAGTTCGACAACCGCGACGCCGTGCTGGCGCTCGACCGCCTGTACAGCGCCGCGGGGCGCTGGCAGGAGCTGGCCGACACGCTGCGCAAGGAGATCCAGCTCGCCGACAGCGACCGGGAGACCGCCGCGCTGCAGTTCCGGCTGGGCCAGACCCTGGAGCAGTACCTGCGCGACCTGCCGGCCGCGATCGAGGTGTATCGCGAGATCCTGGCCGCCGACGCGCAGCACAGCTCGGCGATGGCCGCGCTCGAGATGCTGTTCCTCGAGGGCCACCACGAGATCGAGATCGCCGCCGTGCTCGAGCCGCTGTACCTGGCGGCCGGCGAGTTCGAGAAGCTGCACAAGATCTACGAGGTCGAGCTGGGCAAGCTGACCGATCCGGGCGACCGGCTGGCCATGATCCAGCGCCTGGCGGAGCTGGCCGAGGAGAAGCTGCTCGACCAGCAGCGCGCGTTCGCCTGGTGGGGCGAGGCGCTGGGCGAGGACCCGAGCTCGGCGCTGGCGGCGGAGCACGTGGAGCGCCTGGCCCGCCAGACCGCCGGGTGGTCCGACCTGGTGCGCGTCTACGTGCGCGTGCTGGAGCGCCACGCCGCGGCCGACATCAGGCGGCAGTCGCTCCTCCGGCTCGCGCGCGTGTACGACGCCGAGCTGCGCGATCCGGCCAGCGCGGTGGACAGCTACCTGCGCGTGCTGGAGATCGACGAGAAGGACCCCGACGCCCTGTCCGCGCTCGACCGCCTGTACGGGGCGGCCGGCATGTACGACGAGCTGGTCGAGATCCTGCGCCGGCGCATCGAGGTCACGCTCGACGGCGACGAGATCGTCGCGATGCAGCTGCGCCGCGGGCAGATCTTCGCCGAGGCGCTCGACGACCTCGACGCGGCGCTGGTCTGCTACGAGCAGATCCTGGAGCAGGACACGCGCAACCGCGCGGCGCTCGAGGCCGAGGAGGCGATCTTCTTCCGCCGCGAGGACTGGAAGCGGCTGCACGAGGTGTACGAGAAGCTGATCGACGTCGCCGACGGCGAGGCCGAGACGGCCGATCTCTACGCCCGCATGGCGCGCATCGCGTCCGACGCGCTCGACGACGAGGAGCGCGCCATCGAGATGTGGGCGCACGTGCTCGAGGTGCGCGCGGAGGACCCGCAGGCCCTGGCCGCGCTGGCCGACCTGTACGGCCGCCGCGAGCTGTGGAACGAGCTGGTCGAGATCATCGAGCGCCAGGTGGCGGTGGCGCGGGACGACCGCGAGCGCGGCCTCATGTACAAGCGCCTCGGCCGCGTGTGGGCCGACAAGCTGGGCCGCGAGCGCAACGCGCTCGACGCGTGGCTGGCGGCGCAGGAGATCGACCCGGGCGACCTGGAGACCCTGCGCGCGCTGGCGCAGCTCTACCGCGCGACCCAGGCCTGGGAGGAGCTGTCCCAGACTCTGCGCCGCATCATCGGGGTGGGCCAGGCGACGACGGTGACCGGCGGCGACCTGTCGGAGCGCGACCTGGTCGAGCTGTTCGCCCAGCTGGGCCAGCTCGAGGGTGACCTGCTCGGCCGCGTCAACGAGGCGGTCGACGCCTGGCGCAAGGTGCTGGTGCTCGACGCCACCGACTTCCGCGCGCTCAACGCGCTGGAGCAGCTGTTCATCCGCGAGGCGCGCTGGGAGGAGTGCATCGAGGTGCTGGAGAGCCGGGCGGCGGCGCAGGACGAGCCGTCGGCGCGCATCGACACGCTCCTGCAGGCGGCGGCCATCTGGGAGGAGAAGGTCGACGACAAGGAGCGGGCGGCCGAGGTCTACGAGCGCGTGCGCGCGATCGACCCGGCCAACCGGCTGGCCAGCGAGCGGCTCGAGGACATCTACCGCTCGCAGTACCGGTGGGAGCAGCTCAACGAGATCCTGCTGGAGCGCGTCGAGCACACCGACCAGCAGTCGGAGCGCATCCGGCTCCTGCAGACCGTGGCCCGCATCTACGAGGAGGAGCTGGGGGCGCAGGAGGCGGCCTTCGACGTCCTCGAGGTGGCGTTCCGCTACGACTACTCCGACGAGGACACGGCGCGCGAGCTGGAGCGGCTGGCCACCGCGGCCGGCAAGTGGGAGGCGCTGCTCGCGGTCTACACCCAGATGGTGCAGGGCCTCGAGCGCGACGACCGCGAGCAGGCGGCCGACCTGTGGGTGAAGATCGGCCGCTGGTACGGCGATCACCTGGCTCACATCGACTACGCCATCCACTCGGTGCAGCAGGCGCTGCGGCTCAACCCCAACCACCTGGGCGCGCTGTCGGCGCTGGCCGGCTTCCAGGCCAAGCGGGGGTCGTGGCACGAGCTCATCGAGACGCTCGGGCGGCACGCGGCGATCGAGCCGGACCGGACCCGCAAGGTGGAGCTCTACCTCAAGCTCGCCGAGCGGCTCGAGACGCAGATGCAGGACTCGATGCAGGCCATCTCCGCCTATCAGGCGGCCCTGCATGCGGATCCGGCGGCGATGGAGGCGCTGCGCGCGCTCGAGCGCCTGTACCGCGGCCACGAGATGTGGGAGCAGCTCATCGACGTCCTGGGCAGGACGGCGGAGCTCAAGGCCGATCCGGACGATGTGGTGGAGCTGCGGCTCGAGATCGGCGAGCTGTGGGACGTGCGGCTGCTCGACGCCGCACAGGCCATCGTCGCCTACCAGGAGGTGCGGAGCGTCGATCCGCACAACATGAGCGCGCTGCGCGCCCTGGAGCAGCTGTACGAGAAGACCGGGGACTCGGAGCGCTATCTCGACATCCTGGAGGCGCAGCTCGACGCGTCGCCCAGCGACGCCGAGCAGATCGCGCTCT
>DATFRY010000590.1:0-12699 GCA_035262925.1 Kofleriaceae bacterium
CGATGTTGAAGGCGTGACCGACCGCCTCGTCGCGCTCGAGCGCGAGGAGGATGGCGTCGACGATGTCGTCGACGTAGCACCAGGCGCGGATCTGGGCCCCGTCGTTGTGGATGCTGAGCGGCTCGCCGCGCAGGGCGCGCACGATGAAGTGATGCACGGCGCCCTCGCCGACCTGCCGCGGGCCGTAGATGTTGAACGGGCGGATCGAGCAGGCGCCGAGGCCGTACTGCTTGTGGTAGTTCATCGCCAGGTGCTCGGTGGCCAGCTTGGCGACGGCGTAGGTCCAGCGCGCCTCGCCGACGGCGCCCAGCGTCGTCGCGTCGAACTCGGTGACGTGGTAGGCGTAGCGCCCGAACACCTCGCTGGTCGAGAAGTCGATGAAGCGCGCGACCCGGCCGCTCTCGCGCGCGGCCTCGAGGGCGTTGTCGGTGCCGACCATCGCCACCCGCATGGTCGCGACCGGGTTGGCCAGCACCGTGTCGACGCCGGCGATGGACGCCATGTGGACGACCGCGTCGCAGCCCTCCATGGCGCGGCCCAGCGCCTCGCGGTCGAGCACGTCGCCCCGCACCACCGTCACGCGCGGGTGCTCGGCCAGGCTGGTGCCGCGCAGCGCGTCGCGCCGGAACGTGTCGTAGACGACGACGTGGTTGTGCTTGACCAGGCGTTCCGCGAGATGCGAACCAATGAACCCCGCCCCGCCCGTGATGAGAACACGGCCCCCCGAGATCACGGGGTCATTGTAGGCCGAACCCGCGGCGCAGGCACCTTCCGAGGTGACCAGAGCAGGGGCCAGGATCCCGACCGGGCGCCAACCGGGCCGAGCGGGCCTCGCCCGGGATCGCCCGGGGCATCGCCCGGGCATCGCCCGGGCAACCGGAGACACCCGACGGGCGAGGCACACACGTGGGGGCGCGTCCGCGACCGGGACCGGGTAGACTGCGCCGTCCTCGACCGGCGGTCCTTCATGCACGACAACGAGCGCACGATTCGCGACTTCTACACTGCCTTCCAGCAGCGCGACGCCGCCGCCATGGTGGCGCACTATCACCCGGAGGTCCGGTTCTCGGATCCGGTGTTCCCCGACCTGCGCGGCGAGCGCGCCGCGGCGATGTGGCGCATGCTGTGCGAGCGCGGGGCCGATCTCGCGATCGAGTTCCGCGACGTGTCGGCCGACGACCGGCGCGGCGCCGCTCACTGGGACGCCCGCTACACCTACTCGGGCACGGGCCGCAAGGTGCTGAACCGGATCGACGCGGCGTTCGAGTTCGAGGGCGGGAAGATCGTGCGCCACACCGACTCCTTCGATCTCCACCGCTGGGCGCGCCAGGCGCTCGGCCCGGTCGGGCTGATCCTGGGCTGGACCCCGATGGTGCAGAACAAGATCCGCCGCACCGCGGCCGCCGCGCTCGACCGGTTCGCGCGATCGGGATCCGACGCCGCCGCTCGCTGACCGGCCCCGGGACGGCCGGCCGGCGATCCGGTGCGGCGCGGCGCCGCGAGTGGGAGTAGGATCCGTCGCGGTCGCGGTCGCACGGGGGGTACGGGCCACGGCTGCGCCAGTGGAGTGGGGAAGCGGTCGGCGCCGAGTGGTGCGCCGCCGACGAGTGCCAAGCGGAGAGGAGGGCCTTTCATGCGTGAAGCGTCTCGTGTCTCGACTGCCTGCCCGACCAGGGCTGCGATCCTCGCTGTCGCTGTCGCCGTCCTCTCTCTCGCGGCCGGCTGCGGGGCCACCGCGTCGTCGGTGACGGTGCCGATGACGTGGAGGCCGAGGGAGCCGATGAACCTCAACGCCTTCGCCGGCGGGATACCGCAGACCGCCGTGTTCGTCGGCCCGGTCACCGACAAGCGCGAGCGCCCCAAGCAGGTGGGAGAGAACGTGGAAGGGGGCGCGGGCGAGACCAAGCCGGTCTTCCCCCAGGGCGAGCCGGCGACGTTCGTCCGCGACGCGACCAGGCTTCTCTTCCAGAAGGGCGGCATGAAGGTGGTCGACAGCGACGCCTCGGCCGACCGCATCGTGACGGTCGAGCTGACCAGCTTCTGGACGCGGGAGGCGGAGACCTACGTGGCCGACATCAGCGCGACGTATTACGTCAAGGACAGGTCGGGCCGAGAGCTGTGGAAGGGGGCCGTGAGCGGCACCGCCAAGAACTGGGGGCGAAGCCTCAGCGCCGAGAACTACCAGCAGGTCTTCAGCGACGGCACGATGAAGATGGTCGAGGCCCTGCTGTCCAACGCCAGCTTCCGCGACGCGCTCAAGGACACCGGCGGCCAGGCAGCCGGCGGACCCTGATCGGGCCTGGATCTGACCCTAGCTCCGGGGGAGCGCCTTCCTGACCAGACGCTCGAACTCCTCGATGCGCTCGGGCTCCTCGAGAGCACTGGCGAACTCGGCGATCAACCCGCGGACGCGCGCCATGTCGATGTGGGGGCCGTGAAGACGAAGCAGCCGCTCGACATCCGCGCGGTCGCGATCGCGCCACGCCACCACCTTGTAGACGATCAGATCGTCGGCGAGGGCCACGGGCAGGCGGACGCCCCCGAGGTCGAGCTCCTCCGCTCTCTCGATCGCTTCATCCTCGAAGGGCAGCCAGGCCAGCGTCACCTCCATGGGCGTACCGCTGGCCTCATGCTCGAGCAGGAGCACCTGGTGGGACCTCGCGAAGTCAGCTACGTCGGTGATGCGCCCGACGATGCCCTCGGAGGCCAGGCACGCCAGCAGGTGCTCGAGCTCGATCTGCGGCCCCCACACGGTGGCGTCCGCGTCGTCGGTGCTGCGGATCACGCCCCTGGCAATCACGGCGAGACCGCCGATGAGCATGTAGCGCGCTGCAGCTCGATCGAGCGCCCTCTTGAGGGCCGCCATTGCATCGAGCAGAGCGCGGTCCGCCGGACCCTCCATCGTCATGGCCGGGATCGCGCGCGCAGCCGCGACCAGCGCGCACGGGCCTGGCGGTCGGCCTCGCGGCTCGCTTCGTCCTCCGGAAGCGGCCAGCCGTGCAGGCTGCCGGCGAGGGCGATCATCCTCAGGCCCCTCGCAAAGGCATCCTCGGGCGGGGGAACCGCGCCGGCCGACTCCTCCTCCTCGCGCCGCGAGGCGAGCCGGCGCTGCTCGACCCAGCGTCGAATGTCGGCCGGCTTCACGGCCCGGAGCTTCACGGTCCGGAGCGTAACACCTTCCTGGGCGCGCGGTTCCGGGCCCCTTCGCCGGCGCCGGCCGCGCGACCGGCCAGGTGGCGGCGCTCGGCGGGTGTGAGGCCGCAGAGCGACTCGACCCGCTCGTCGATCAGGCGATCGAGCTCCGCGGCATCGGGCCCGGGCGCGGCGGCCGCGCGCCGGCGCGCCAGGCGGTCGAGCTCGGCGATCGCCGATGGCGTCCACGCCGCGTCGGGCGGGTGGGGCAGCGCGGCCAGGTGCTGGATCTTGAGCTCGGCGAACAGCCGGCCCACGCGGGGCACCATGGCGCGGAAGCACCAGGTGAGGAGCCGGCTGTTCAGGACCGCCACCGCGGCCCGCAGCGCCGCGGCCGACGACCGGGCGCGCGGCAGGACCAGGAAGAGGTTGTTGCTGGCGTGCAGGCCGTCGGGCTCGTGCGCCGCGACCAGGTGATCGCCGGTGCGGCGCACGAGGATCTTGGCCCGGCGATGCCACTCGAGGCGGCCGAGGTTGGCGTAGTCGCCGGCCGCGCGGTCGATGGCGCCGGGCGCGAGATCGATCCAGCCGCCCGCCCACGCGACCGCGTAGCGCCGCACCTCGCCGCGGCCGACGACCAGCCGCCCCAGGCGGGCCCCGCGCCGCGCCGCCTCGCCCGCCGCCGACGCGGGCAGGAACAGCTTGGCGCGCGCGTTGCCGCTGTGCACGCCCTCGTGGATCTCGAAGCGATCGCCCACCCGCGGCAGCGCCGCCAGGCGATCGAGCAGCGCCAGGTCGGGCGCGCCCAGGTGCAGGTTCAGGCAGCAGCCGGGCAGGCGGCCGAACACCGACTGGGCCTGGCGTCGGGTCGGCGGCGGGCGCTCGCGCCAGTCGGGCGGGAGGGTCAGCCAGATGGACACGCGATGGCCCGGCGGCGCGGCGCCCGGGCCGCGGCCGACCATCACGACCGCGTCCAGGTTGACCGCGGGGAAGGCGCGCCCGGCGTGCGCGATCCACTCGAGCGCCGAGCCCTCGACCAGGAGGCGCCGCAGCGGCTCGTGGTTCTTGAGCAGGATGACGTCGGGCAGGACCATGCCCCAGCGCCCGCCCGGCGCCAGCAGGGTCTGCGCGCGCTCGACGAACAGGGCGAACGGATCGATGGCCCCGCGCGCCGACGCGAACGCCGCGCGGTGGCGCCGGCGCTCCTCCGCGCTCAGGCGAAACCGCTTCTGACCCCACGGCGGGTTGGTGACGACCGCGTCGAAGCCCGCGGCCGGCGCGGAGTCGGCGGCCAGCGCGTCGCCCACGCGCACCGCCCGGGCCAGCTCCTCGGCCGTCGCGTCCGGCACCGCCAGCGCGAGCGCGAGGCGGCACACCGCGGCCGCCTGCGGATCGATGTCGATGCCGGACAGGCAGCCGAGGATCGCGCGCCGGCGCCCGCGCCCGACCCGCTCCTCGACGGCGCGCAGCGCGGCCAGGAGGAACGCGCCGCCGCCGCACGCCGGATCCAGCACGCGCAGCCCCAGCGGATCGCGCTCGCGCTCGCGGCACAGGGGCTCGAGCGCGCGCTCGACGGCGAAGTCGACCAGATGCGGCGGCGTGTAGTAGATGGCCGCGGCCCGGCGCTCGCCGCGATCGACCGCGCGCTCCCGCTCGTAGACGGCGCCGGGCAGCTCGGGTGAGAGAACGCCGCGGGCATCGGCCTCGGCGGCGATGGCGGCGAGGAGCGGCGGATCGAGCCCGGCGGCCGCGGCGGCGAGGGCGGCGGAGAGCGGAGCGCACCGCGAGAGGAGACCGGAGTCGAGTGCGCGCGCCTCGCGGATCATTCGCGAACATGGTCTATCACGCCGATCCCACTGGAGTGCGCGGCGGCCCCCGATAGGCTAGCCTGGTGGTGCCGTGCTCCACCGCCGCCAGTTCCTGCGCATCGGCCTCGCCGCCACGGGCGCGGCCGCCGCCGGCCTGCGCGCCGGGCGGGCGCTGGCCATCGGCGAGAGCGAGCTCTTCCGCTTCGGCCAGCTGCAGCTGGGCCAGAGCTGGAATCCGCGGCCGAGCGCGCTCAGGCGCATGTCCTGGGAGGTCGACAAGCGCACCTCGGTGTCGGTCGGGCTCGAGCCGCGCGCCCTGCCCTTGCGCGGCGCCGGCGCCCGGCTGCACGAGACCCCGTTTCTCTACCTGGCGGGGGACCGCGAGTTCGCGATCCCGAGCGAGCCGGACGTGGAGGCGCTGCGCCGCTTCCTCACCTTCGGCGGCTTCCTGCTCATCGACTCGGCCGAGGGGGCCACCGGCGGCGCGTTCGACGGCTCGGTGCGCCAGCTGATCGAGACCCTCTATCCGGCGCCGGCCACCGGGCTGGAGATCGTCCCGCGCGATCACGTGGTCTATCGCTCGTTCTATCGCCTGGAGCAGCCGGTCGGCCGCCTGGCGCTGAGCCCGACCATGGACGGGGTCATGCGCGACGGGCGCATGGTGGTGGCCTACGTGCAGAACGACCTCGGCGGGGCGTGGGCGCGCGACAACTTCGGCAACTACGAGATGCCGTGCGAGCCGGGCGGCGAGCGCCAGCGCGAGATGGCGTTTCGCCTCGGGGTCAACCTGGTCATGTATGCCCTCTGCCTCGACTACAAGAGCGACCAGGTCCACGTCGAGTACCTGATGCGCAAGCGCCCCTTCCGCCCCCAGGACGGCGCGGAGGAAGCCAGCCCCGGAAACCGGTAGCGGTGCCGCGAGTGCCGCCAGACCGGATGGGTACGAGGGCATGGTGACGAGGGCATGGTGACGAGGGCATGGTGACGGGGGCATGGTGACGGGGACGCGATGCTGATCGAGCTGTTCAGCGCGTCGCATCGCATCGCGCTGGGCGGCGCCGCGGCCGGGTTCGCGCTGGTGGCCGGAATCCTGGCCTGGCGGCGCGTGCGCGCCGGCGCGGTGGTCGCGGCCGCCTCCGCCGCCGCGGTGGCCCTGATCCTGCTCGGCCTCGAGCAGGTGATCGCCTGGCTGGTCGCCGTGTCGGCCCCGGGCGCGTCCGACTTCAACGAGTACCGCTGGGTGCTGCTGGCCCCGTGGGGTCGCGCCGGCATGGGCCTGGGACTCCTCTGCGTCGGCGGCGTGATCGTCCTGGCCTGGCTGTCGACCCAGCGCGTGCTGTCGCCCTGGCGGCGCGCGGTCCTGGTCGCGCTGCGCTCGGCCGCCGCCGCCTGCGCGCTCACCCTCTTCCTCGAGCCGGCCATCGAGCTGCGCCAGGTCGCGCGCGAGCCCAACCGGGTGGCGGTGCTGGTCGACGACTCGCTGTCGATGAGCCTGCGCGACCGCACCGACGGGCCGACCCGGGCGCAGCGGGCGCGATCGATCGTCGAGCGCTCGTCGGGCGCGTTCGCCTCGTGGCGCGCCGACCACCACATCGACTTCTACACCTTCTCCGACGCGCTGGTGCCGGCCAGCGAGCCCACCGTCGGCACCGCGCCGCCGGCGGGCAAGGCCACCCTGGTGCGCCAGGCGCTCGAGCAGCTGCGCGCCCACTACCAGGGCTCCGACCTGGCCGCCATCATCCTCATCAGCGACGGCATCGGCACCGGCGACTTCGCGGAGGGGGCCGGCCTGGGCGCGGCGCGCGACTTCCTGCGCTCGCTCGACGCGCGCGTGCACACGGCGTGGGCCGCCCGCCCCGGCCTCAAGGACGTGGCGGTGTCCAGGATCCTGGCCGACGAGTTCGCCTTCGCGCGCACCGTCGTCAAGGTGGAGGTGGTGCTGCGCTCGACCGGCTACGGCGCGCGCCGCATCCCGGTGACGCTCTCGTCCGACGGGCGCGCGCTGCGCCGCAAGTGGGTCGACATCGGCTCCGGCGAGCAGGAGGAGCGGGTCGAGTTCGAGTTCACGCCGCCCAAGGTCGGCAAGTACGTCTACGAGATCGCCACGCCGGTGGCCGGCGACGAGGCGGTGGCCGAGAACAACTCGCGCTCGTTCGTGCTGCGCGTCATCCGCGACAAGATCCGCGTCCTGCAGGTGGTCGGCCAGCCCAGCTGGGACGTGCGCGCGCTGCGCGGCATGCTCAAGCAGAACCCCAACGTCGATCTGATCTCGTTCTTCATCCTGCGCACCCAGGACGACATCCTGCACGCGTCGAACGACGAGCTGTCGCTCATCCCGTTCCCCACCCAGGAGCTGTTCGAGGAGCAGCTGCCCTCGTTCGACCTCATCGTGCTGCAGAACTTCGACTACTACCCCTACGGCATCGCGCCCTACCTCGACAACATCAAGAGCTACGTGATGGGCGGCGGCGGGCTGGTCATGCTGGGCGGTCCGCTGTCGTTCGGGGCCGGCGGCTATGCCGGCACGCCGGTGGCCGACGTGCTGCCGCTCGAGCTGCCGCCGCCCAGCGTCCCGCCCGAGCGCCAGCTCGACACCGCGCCGTTCTCGCCCCAGCTGACCGAGCAGGGCCGCGTGCACCCGATCACCGCGCTCCGCTTCCAGCCGTCGGACAACACGGCGGCGTGGCGCGCGCTGCCGGCGCTCCACGGGATCAACCTGGTGGCCGACGCGCGCCGCGACGCGCTGGTCCTGGCCGTGCA
This sequence comes from Kofleriaceae bacterium, assembly GCA_035262925.1. Lineage (GTDB taxonomy): Bacteria > Myxococcota_A > Polyangia > Haliangiales > Haliangiaceae > DATFRY01. Next base: position 7,701 of record DATFRY010000590.1, read on the forward strand.
CCCGACCCGGCGCACGGCGTCCGGCCAGCCGATGCCGGTCATCGCGGCGTGGGAGGTGGGCCAGGGCCGCTCGCTGGCCATCACCACCGACTCGCTGTGGCGCTGGGGCTTCGTGGCCGCCGCCACCCAGGGCGACGACGGCCGCTCCTACTTCAAGCTGTGGGAGAACGCGATCCGCTGGCTGATGGACGACCCCGACCTGCGCTATCTTCGCATCGAGAGCGACCGCATCGAGTACGCGCCGGGCGCGCCGGTCCGGCTGAGCGTCCGCCTGCTCGACCGCGACTACAAGCCGCGCGCCGACGGCCCGGTGTCGGTCGAGGTGACCCGCGGCAGCGACCCGGCAAGGACCGAGAAGGTGGCGCGAGTCGAGCTCACGACCGGCGAATCGGGCGAGGCGACCCACGAGCTCGACCGGCTGGACGCCGGCGTCTACCGGGTGACCGCCCGGTCGAAGGTGGGCGAGCGGGCGGTCGAGGCCAGCGACATCTTTCTGGTCCGGCAGGCCAGCGAGGAGCTCAGCCGGCCCGCGCCCACCCAGGAGCTCCTGCAAGTCCTGGCCGACACGACCGGCGGCCGCCAGCTGGGGCCGGTCGAGGCGCTGCCGGCGGATTTGCCCATGGCCGAGCCCCGCGTGGTGCGGGTCGATCGGCGCTCCGACGTCGAGCTGTGGAGCCGCCCCTGGCTGCTCCTCGCCGCGCTCATGCTCCTCGGACTCGAGTGGGCCTTGCGCGGACGGATCGGCTATTTGTAAAACCCACTCGCCCGGTTCAGCCCATGCTCGCACTCGACAGCCTCGTCATCGATCTCATCTTCAGAGCCAACGCGGATCTCAAGCCGGAGGACCTGATCCTGGCGCTGGGGGGCGATGACATCGTCCGCGAGCGCAAGATCCTCGATCCCGACATGCAGGATCCGCGGTTCGAGCTCGAGCTCTCGCCCTCGATGCCGTTCCGCCGGCAGGGCGAGCGGCGGCTCATGGTCATCGACGACTCGGTGGCGCCGATGCGAAAGGACCCGCGCACCGACGCGGTGATCCCGATCGACCTGCGCCCCGAGAAGGAGCGGCTCATCCAGGCCTGCACCTCGACGCCGGTGCGGCTCGGGCGGCTGAACGCGCTCGGCTCGTGGGGCGACGCGGTGCTGGTGGCGCGCGACGCGCGCGACCTGCGCGGGGCGTGCCTCATCCCGTGGGCGCTCGATCCGACGGTCGATGTGAGCGGCAAGCGCCGGGCCAGCCGGCTCAGCCAGGCCGAGTTCGAGGAGAAGCTGCTCGCCTTCGACAAGCGGCTCGAGGAGCTGGACGAGAAGGAGATCCTCGCGCACCTGGGGCCGGTCAACTTCGAGCGGCGGGGCGAGCTCCTGGTCATCGACGTGCTCGAGAACGACGGCACCTGGGACATCCGGCGGTCGATACAGATGGAGGCGGCGCTGGCCGCGCTCGACCGGTTCTCGCTCATCCCGGGCGCGCCGGCCACCCCGCGCCAGCCGGCGCCTCGCCCGGAGGCGGCGCGCAAGCCGGCCGCCGAGGCGCGACCGGCCGCGGCGGCCGCTGGTGGTGGCGGTGGTGCCGGTGGTGCCGGTGGTGCCGGTGGTGCCGGCGGTGGCGGCGGCGCTGCGGCGGCCCCCGAGCCGGCGGCCGCCGCGCTGCCGCCCCTGCGCGCGGCGGCGATCGGCGACCAGATCGTGCTCATCTTCCCGCGCGAGCGCTTCGATCTGGACGTGGCCGCGGCGATCGGCAAGCGCGACTGGGACGCGGTGCTCATGCCGCAGGACACGCTGGCCGGCAACCAGCGCGACCGGGTGTTCCGCAACGGGGCCGGCTTCGTCGCGCCGCTCGAGTTCCTGTCCGAGGTCTTCCTGGAGGGCAAGCCGCTCACGCGGCCCGAGCTCGAGCGCCTGGCCCAGCCGGTCGGCGAGGGCGCGCGCTCGCTCGAGGTGCACTGCCCGCGCTTCGGTCCTGCGCTGCTGCTCGACGTGAAGGACCGCGGCCGCTTCATCACGTCGGAGCGCGGTGCGGCCGAAGCCGTCCTGGCCCTGCTGTGAGGTCACGCGCCGTCGTCGTCGCGCTTGTCGCCGTGGTGGTGGCGCCCGCCGCGGACGCCGGCGCAAAGCCGAAGCCGCCGTCGGGCCGGATCATCTATGTGCAGAAGGGGGCCGTGTGGCGCGCGGCGCTGGCCCAGCCCGACAAGCCGGAGAAGCTGCTGGTCCTGCCGGCGGCGGCGCGCAAGCGGCCCCGGCTGGAGGCGGCCGGCGACGGATCCGCGCTGCTCATCGACCTGGGTCGCAATGCGGCCTGGGTCGATCTCGCCAGCGAGCCGCCTGCGCCGCCGGTCTACCTGCCGTGCCGCGGCCGCGCGCACCTGTCGCCGGGCGGCGAGCTGGTGCTGTGCGCGAGCCGGGTCGGCGACGGCACGGTCGCGTTCCGGATGCGCCCGCGCCTGGGCTCCTCGCTCCTGGCCGGCTTCGACCCGGCGGCGACGGCGCTGGCCGACCTGCGCGGCGAGCGCGTGGTCACCGCCGATCACGACGCGCTGTGGGAAGCCTCGGTCGCGCGGCCCGACCAGCGCGTGCGCGTGGCCCCGCACGTCCCGGTCGGCGCGCTGTCGATCGCGCCCGACGGCCAGCGCGCGGTCGGCCGCTATCCCGACGGCCAGGACGGAAGCAGCCTGTTCGGCTTCCGGCTCGACGGGCACGGCGCTCGCCGCAAGCTCGGCCCCGGCACGCCGATCGCGTGGTCGGCCGACTCGGTGTGGCTCGCCATCTTCGACCAGGACATCGCCTGCGCGGTGAAGGCGGTCGGCGGCGAGTACAAGTGCTGGAACAAGTACCGCCCGCTCGCGATCGATCACGACGGCTCGTGGATGCTCATCGCGAAGCCGTTCAAGGGGCGCAGCCAGCGGCTCGACCTGTTCCTGGCGGAGGTCGCCGGCCCGCACTCGGAGAAGCCGCTCAAGGTCCTGAGCGGCGCGGCGACCGCGACCCTCGTGCCCTGACGCTCGCGGGCGGCGCGGCGGTGTGAGGTAGGGCTCGCCGGGCTCAGGCGGGCTGCAGCTCGGCGGCCAGCGCGCGGACCTCGGGGTCGGCGATCTGCCCGCGGATGTCGTCGATGAGGGTGACGATGGCGGGCGGCCCGCCGCGCTCGAACTGGGGCAGCCCGCTTCCGGGGCGGCCGAGGTAGACGGGCGCCGGGCGGTACTTTCCGGCGACGAGCAGGCCCTCGCGCTCGTGCACGGCGATGACGGCGGCGAGCGCGTCGGTGAAGTGGCGGTCGCGCTCCTGCCAGCCGGTGGCGGTGACCATGCGGGTGATGGACTCGTGCACGCCGGCGGCGGCGGTCAGGCGGGCGAAGGCCGAGCCGAACCACTTGCTGTAGGGCGCGTACCGCCGCTCGAGCTGGAAGCAGAGCCGCATCAGCGACTCGGCCAGGCGAGCGCCGATGACGGCGGATCCGGCCTCGTCGCCGCGCGATCCGGCCCGGCCCAGGAAGGCCTGCTCGTCGGCGATCTTCATCCAGTCGGCCGCGATCAGGTACAGGCGGATGGCGTCGGGATAGAAGGCGAGCGCGCGGCGCGCCTCCTCGAAGCCGAGGTCGTCGCGGAACATCTCGCCCGCCGTCACGTTGAGGAGGGAGTAGCCGCGCATGGTCAGCCACTCGCGCGGCGCGATCCCGGTCGCGCGCTCGACGCCGAGGTTGTTGCGCAGGAAACCACCTGGCGTCGCCATGTCGACCCAGTGCCTGACCGGCGGGGCATCGACCGCGACACGCAGCATCCCCGCGTAGCTGGTCGAGTAGCCGCGGAAGCCGAGCGGCAGGCCGGCGGCCAGCGCGGCGTCGAGCTGCCGGCTCACGTCGTCGAAGCGCTCCGCCGGGAGCAGGAGCTGACAGCGCGGCCCCCAGCCGTGGTCGCGCGACACGGCGTCGTCGAGGCCGATCACGTCCGAGCAGTCGCCGAGCAGGCCCGCGCTGTAGGGCAGCGCCGGCATGACCCGCGCGATGAGCGGCGCGACCGCCTCGTGGAAGAAGGCCCGCGCCAGCTCGAGGCCGGTCACGTCGGCGGGCGCATCGGCCGTCGCATCGGCGGGCGGATCGGCGGGCACAGGATGTGAACGGTCACGGCCCCGGCCCGCTTACAGACGGCCGGGCGCGGCCGGGCCGAGCGGCGGGGCCCGCGCGGCTCCGGAGGCCAGGCGCACGAGCGGGCTCCGGACGAACCCGGGGCCGCCGACCTCGATGCGCCGGAGGATGTCGAGCACGCCTGCGTCACGCCCGCGAAGCCGAGCCCCACCGACAGCGGCGCGTCGCCCTCGTCGAGCTCGATCTCGGCGATGTCGAGCGCGGCGGAGTCGACGCCGGCCACCCCGCAGCAGGCCGAGGCGCCGCGCAGCCACGCGCCGCGCCCGAGGCACCCGTTGCTCGGCACGCCGATCTCTCGCGCCTTTCGGTCGAGTCGACGGGTGGGCGCTGCGCCGCGCCGCCTGCCGGCCGCTCTTCGGGCGCCGGTGGCGTCGGACGGCGCCTGCCCGGGCGCCGAGGCGAGGGGGCCTCGAGTCCCGGTGGACCGCATCCGGATCACGCGAGCCATGGTGTCGGACGCGCGCCCGCGGAAGAGCGGCCATGACGGGCCGCCGCGAAGCCGCTCATGAGTCGTTGGGTCCGCCCGCGATCCGTGGACTCGCCTGGAGCCGTGAAGAGCGAGACTGCCAGTTTCTTTGCATGGCTGTCGTTCATGCTTGACGGCGCCGCGGGGGCGCGTTGTCCGCGCCTCGCCTCTCGCCCCGCCACATCGCGCGTGGCGCATCCTGCTCGCCGACGGGAGAGGATCGACCTGGCCAGGCGAAAAATCCGGTCGAGGTGCCTCGCAGCCGCCCACAGCGCCTCTCCGCGAGCCCGAAATCTCGATGACAAGGAAGAGAGCATGGAGCATGGAGAAGAGGCTCTCGCGCTGTCACCGACGGAGATCGATGCGCTGGCCGACGACATCGCCGTGACCGCCGC
>DATFRY010000591.1:0-8622 GCA_035262925.1 Kofleriaceae bacterium
CGCCGAGGTGCTCCTGTCGCAGGAGGCGCGGCCGGTGCGGGTCATCCGTCAGGCGCGCCCGACCTGACGGCGACGGCGCGCGCGCTGGCATCGAGGTGGCCCGTCCGGCACCGGTAGGCGCCGTCGCCTGCGGGCGGAGGAGCCTGGCACGACCGAGGTGCGCATGACGGTCGGTCGTAGGTCGCCCGTCGAGCTGGTGCGTAGAATCCCCGATGCGCCCGGTGATAGCCTTCCTCTGCTCGTTTCTCGCCGCCAGCAGCGCCGCTGGCGACCCGCCTCAGGCGACCCCGCCAGTGACAGCAGCCCTCTCGAAGGAGACCGCCTCCGACATGAAGGCCCTCTCGGCGGTCGACTTCTTCGCTCTGGGTGGCGTCGGCGTCGCCGGCAGCATCTCACCCGGCGAGAAGCTGACCCGCGCCATCGCGGCCCGGCCCGATGCGATCGCGGCCTTCGAACAGGTCGCGACCGGCACGAACCCCGCCGCTCGGGTGTACGCGTACTGGGCGCTGCGTTCGCTCGAGCCCGACCCGAAGCGCGTGGAGGTCCACTGGACCCGGCTGCGCAAGGATCGCGCGCACGTGCACGCCTTCGCCGGCTGCATCCGCCACGACTCGACGGTCGCCAGGCTGGTCGGGGAAATCGCGGACGGGCGGCGCATGTCCCTCGGTCGCCGCAAGGCCCGGTGAGCCGGGCGGCCGACCGTCGCTCGTGCTAGAGGTCGGTCGTGGAGCTGTTCCGGTTCGACGAGGAGGTCTCCGTCCCCCGCTCCGAGCTCGGGCCGGGCGTCGTGGTCGCGCCCCTCACCGGCGACGGCGCGCGCGTCGGCATCGAGGTGCTGTATCTGCCGGCTGGCGGCTCGATCGCGCGCGCCGCCGTGGCGATGCGGCAGCTCCTGATCGTGGTGGCCGGAAGCGGCTGGGTGAGCGGAGCGGAGGGCGAGCGGCGCGACGTGCGGGTCGGCCGCGCCGTGCTGTGGGACGCCGGCGAGGTCCGCGAGGCGGGGACCGACGCCGGCCTCACCGCCATCTGCGTCGCCGGCGAGCTCGAGATGTGGGCCATGGGCCTGACGCGCGACATCGTCGTCGCCGACTACGACCCCGCGTGGCCGGGCTGGTTCGAGGCGGTGTGCCGGCGAGTCTGGCCGGTGGTCGAGGACATCGCCCTGCGCATCGACCACGTCGGGTCGACCTCGGTGCCGGGGCTGGCCGCGAAGCCCATCATCGACATGGACATCGTCGTCGCGGCCGAGGAGGGCGTCCGCCCGGTCATCGACAGGCTGGCGGCGAGCGGCTACCGCTGGCGCGGCGACCTCGGCGTCCGGGGCCGCGAGGCGTTCGCGCCGGCCCGCGACGAGGGTCTGCCGGCCCATCAGCTCTATCTCGTGGTCGAGAACAACCGGGCCCATGCCGATCACTGGCTCCTGCGCGACCTCCTGCGCGAGGACGGCGAGGCCAGGGCGCGCTACGCCGCGCTCAAGCGCCAGAACGCCGAGCTCGCCGATCGCGACATGGAGTTCTATGTCGCGGCCAAGGCCAGATTCGTGGCCGAGCTCCTGACCCGCGCGCGCGCCGCTCGCGGGCTCCCGGCCGTGACGTACTGGGACCCTGACGTGCCTGCTCGCTGAATTCCCCGCGCCGGCATCGCGATCGAGCATGATGGAGCGGTGACCGCGCTCCGCGTGATCGACGTGTCCAGCCTGGTCGGCGGCTCCGGTCCGCCGCTCGATCATGTGGCCGCCGAGATCCACGCCGCCTGCCGCGACTGTGGCTTCTTCTACATCGCGGGCCACGGCGTGCCGGCCGATCTGTCGGATCGGCTCGAGGCCGCGGCGCGCGCGTTCTTCGCCCTGCCGGCCGGGGCCAAGATGGAGATCGCGATGGAGCGCGGGGGCCGCGCCTGGCGCGGTTTCTTCCCGCTCGGCGGCGAGCTGACCTCCGGCCAGCCCGATCGCAAGGAGGGCCTCTACTTCGGCAGCGAGCTGGCCGACGATCACCCGCGGGTTCGACGCGGTCTGCCGCTCCACGGGCGCAACCTGTTTCCCCGCCAGGTCCCGGAGCTGGCCGACCTCGTCCTCGCGACCATCGACGCTCTCACCGGAGTGGCGCAGGCGGTCCTCGGCGCCATCGCGGTCAGCCTCGGCCTGGCACCCGACTACTTCGCGTCGGGCTGCACCGCGAACCCGACCGTGCTGTACCGACTCTTCCACTACCCACCGTCGCCGCCCTCCAGCGACGGCTGGGGTGTCGGTGAGCACACCGACTACGGCCTGCTCACCCTCCTGGCCCAGGACGAGAGCGGCGGCCTCCAGGTCTGCTCGCCCGGCGGCTGGATCGACGCCACTCCGATCTCCGGCGCCCTGGTCTGCAACCTGGGCGACATGCTCGACCGCATGACCGGCGGCTACTACCGCTCGACGCCCCACCGGGTGCGAAACGCGAGCGGCCGCAACCGCCTCTCGTCTGCGTTCTTCTTCGACCCGGACTTCGAGGCCGAGGTGCCGCCCTTGCCCGGCCGGGCGGCCACCGCCGCCGACGGCCGCCGCCGCTGGGACGGCCAGGATCTGCGCGCCTTCACCGGCACCTACGGCGACTACCTCCTGGCCAAGGTGTCGAGGGTGTTCCCGCAGCTGCGCGACTCCATCGGCGACTGACGCGCCGCCTCCGTGCCGCCTCCGCGCCGCTGCTCAGGCCGCGGCGATCGGATCGCCCGCGGCCTCGGCGACCAGGCGGCGCACCAGCTCGGCGGCCGGCAGCGCGCGGCTCATCGGCGCGCCCTGGCCGGCCCACAGCGACACGAAGTCCATGCGGCCGGCCTTGCCGGAGGTGGCGCGCAGCTCGCTCGTCATCGCGTTCATGATCGGATAGACCGGGACCTCGTCCTGGTGCGGGTGCATGAGCTCGAGGTAGCGATTGACGATCCCGCGCGCGGCGCGACCCGAGAAGGCGCGCGTGACCACGGTGCGCGCGGCGGCCGGGCTGGTCAGCGCGCGCTTGTAGTCGGGGTGGATGCCGGACTCGGGGCAGGGCAGGAACGCGGTGCCCATCTGCACGCCGGCGGCGCCGAGGCCGAGCGCGGCGGCGATGGCGCGGCCGTCCATGATGCCGCCGGCCGCGAGCACGGGCACCTTGACCGCGGCGGCGACCATCGGGGCCAGCACCATCGTCCCGATGAGCGACTCCTCGACGCTGCCCAGGAAGGTGCCGCGGTGACCGCCCGCCTCGGCGCCCTGCGCGCAGATGATGTCGGCGCCCGCCTCCTCCCACGCCCGCGCCTCGGCGGCGTTCGTCGCGCTGCCCAGGACCAGGCCGCCGCGCGCCTGGATCGCGCGCAGCTCGCCCAGCGGCGGGATGCCGAAGTGGAAGCTCGCCACGGCGGGCGCCGCCTCGCGCACGGCGGCCAGCTGATCGGCGAAGCGCTCGCAGAATCGGGCCGGGATGTCGACGTCGGGGAGGCCGAGCTCGCGCCGGATCGGCGCCAGCAGCTCGGCGGCGCGCTGGATGCGCGCGCGCGTGTCGGGCTCGTCGGGGCGCGGCTCCTCGAGGACGAACAGGTTGACGTTGAACGGGCGCGAGGTGCGCTGGCGGATCGCGGCGACGGCGTCGAGGATCTTCTGCGGCGCGGTGACCGCCGCGCCCAGCGAGCCCAGCGCTCCCGCCTCGCACACCGCGGCGATGAGCTCGGGCGTGGTCGCGCCGCCCGCCATCGGGGCCTGGACGATCGGGTGCTCGACGCCCACACGGGAGAGGAGCGCGCGCGTGGAGCTCGACGGCTGGTTCGCCATGGTCGAGATCTTGCCATGCCACGCCGTGCCCTGCGGATTCAGATTGACGCGGCGCGCAGTCAACGTACCTTGATCGATCGAGGCATGTGCATGTGGAGAAACCGATGAGCTCCACACGACGAGCGCGCTTACAGGTCCGGCCGGGCGTGCTGGAGCGGTATTCCGACGTCCTCTCGCCGGAGGTGATGGGCGCTCTCGAGGCGCTCGCCCCCTTCAACGGCGAGCGCCTGCGCATCATGGCCGAGCGCATGGACCGGCGCGCCGCGCGCGCGCGGGACCGGCGGCGCATCGGCTTCCTCGACCCGAAGAGCCGCATCCCGCGCACGGCGCTCACCGCGCAGGAAGCGCGCGACGGGTCCTTCGACGGCTCGCCCATCCCGGACGACCTCCAGCGCCAGTGGATCCAGGGCACCGGCCCGGCCACGCGCCCGCGCTCGAGCATCGAGGTCGGGCTGCGCAACGCGGCCTACGCCCTCCTGTCGGGGGCGGACGGCTGGATGTTCGACGGCGAGGACGCGCTCGGCCAGGTCGCGACCATGTCGCTCGACAACCAGCGCCACCTGCGCATCGCGTTCGCGGGCGAGGATCCATTCCCGCGCGTGGCCGAGGACGTGGCCGGCGAGATGAACGAGTGGGCGCGGGGCTTCCTCGGCCGCTCCATCATCGCCGACTGGCGCGCCCAGCTCGACTTCACGACCCGCATCTTCCGGCCGCGCGGCCTCCACCTCGACGACCGCCACGTGCGCGACCGCGACGGCACCGGCTTCTCCGCATCGATCGCCGACGCCGCGACCTACGTGGTCGCCAACCACGAGGTGCTGCGCGCGGCCGGCCGCTCGCTCGTCCTCTACCTGCCCAAGATCCAGACGGCCGAGGAGGCGGCGCTGTGGCACGAGATCCTGGGCGCGCTCGAGGCCCACCTCGGGATCGCGGCCGGCGCGATCAAGACGTATGTCCTGGTCGAGCAGCTCGAGGCCAGCTACCAGCTCATGGAGATCCGCGCCGCGCTCGGCGGCCGCTTCGTCGGCTTCAACACCGGGCGCTGGGACTACATCAACAGCGTGGCCGACGCGATGGCGTGGGACCCGGAGTTCGCCAACCCCAACATCGACGCCATCACGATGACGTACGGCTACATGCGCGTGTACGAGGACCGCGTCCGCCGCGCGGTCAACACGCCGGACCGGGGCGGCCGCTTCGCGCTGTGGCAGGGCGGCATGGAGCCCAACATCCCCGTCGGGTCGGCGCGCGGCGTGGCCGAGGCCATGGAGCGCGCGGTGGCCGGCGCGCGCCGCGAGCAGGAGGCGGGCGCGAGCGGCAAGTGGGTCGCGCACTGGAAGATGGTGCACATCGTGCGCCCGGTGTGGGAGGAGGCCGGCCAGGTCAACCAGCTCGGCCGCAGCTTCCCTCGCCTCGGCCACGGCGTCGACGAGGCGCGCGCGCTCACCCTGCTCGAGCCGGCGCCGCGCACCGTCGAGGGGGCGCGCGACCTCCTCAGCGTCGCGCTCCAGTACGGCAACGCCTTCGGCCGCGGCTTCCAGGCGGCGGCGCTCAAGCCGGCCGCCCACTTCGCCGACGAGGACGTGCTCTACCTGATGGAGGACATGGCGACCGGCGAGATCCGGCTCAGCATCCTCTGGGAGTGGCTGCACAAGGGGGCGCGCTTCACGGCCGCCGACGACGCGGCCGGCGCGCGGGCCGGCGACGCGATGACGACGCAGCTGTTCGACCGGCTGCTGGCCGAGGAGTACGCGCTCCTGCGCGCCGCATCGAACCGGGACGTGCACGACGACTCCAAGGACACGACCTTGCCGATCGCGCGCGAGATCGTGACCCGCTACACGCACAGCGCCGGCAAGCCGCCCTGGTACATCGATCTCCTCAACATCAACCTCGACAACCACGATCTGGGGCGCGCGCGCGAGCGCATCGAGCGATACATGACCCAGCTGGCGCAGGGCGGGACGCGCCTGACCGGGAACGCCGACTTCGAGCGATAGCACTGCCATCCACAAGGGGCCGGGGCCCAGGGGCCAGGGGGGAGGACGAGATGTCGATGCTGGACGAGGAGATCGCGGCGCTGCGCGAGTGGTTCGCGAGCGAGCGCTTCCGGGGCATTCGCCGGCTGCACACCGCTCGCGAGGTGGCGGAGCAGCGCGGCACCATGCGCGCCGACCACACCGTGGCACGCACGGCGGCCGAGGCGTTCCACACCCGGTTGCGCCAGCTGTTCGCCGAGAAGAAGTGCGTGACGACCTTCGGCCCCTACTCGCCCGGGCAGGCGGTGGCGATGAAGCGCGAGGGCATCGAGGCGATCTACCTGGGCGGCTGGGCCACCAGCGCCAAGGGCTCGGCCGACGAGGATCCGGGCCCCGACCTGGCCAGCTATCCGCTCGGCCAGGTGCCGGACGAGGCCGCGCCGATCGTGCGCGCGCTCCTCACCGCCGACCGCAACCAGATGCACGCGCGCGCGCGCATGAGCGAGGAGCAGCGCCGGAGCGCCCCGGCCGTCGATTACCGGCCGTTCATCATCGCCGACGCCGACACCGGCCACGGCGGCGACGCCCACGTGCGCAACCTCATCCGCCGCTTCGTCGAGGTCGGCGTGCCCGGCTACCACATCGAGGACCAGAAGCCCGGGGCCAAGAAGTGCGGCCACCAGGGCGGCAAGGTGCTCGTGTCGGTGGACGAGCAGGTCAAGCGGCTGTCGGCGGCGCGCTTCCAGCTCGACGTGATGGGCGTGCCCGGCCTGATCGTGGCCCGCACCGACGCCGAGTCGGCCACGCTGCTCGACGGCCGCGGCGACGAGCGCGACCATCCCTTCCTCCTGGGCGCCACCGCGCTCGAGCTGCCGACCTTCAAGGCGGGCTTCCTGGCCATCCTGCGCCGCTTCCACCGCGCCGGCATCGAGGAGCTGTCGGGCCACGAGATCTACGCCATGAGCGAGTCGGAGCTCGCGGCCGCCGACGCGTGGCTGGAGCGGGCCGGCATCGCCGCCGCCATCGCCGACGCGGTCGCCTCCGCGCGCGGCGGCAGCCCCGACGCCGCGTTCGACACGGTGTTCGGCCGCTTCGTCGACACCTGGCAGGCCGACGCCGGGGTCAAGACCTACGGCGAGGCGCTGGCCGACGCGATGAGCTTCCGCGCCGGCGAGGGCGAGACCTTCCCGATGACACCCGCCGAGTGGCTCGAGCTCGCCCGCCGCGCCTCCTTCTACGAGCTGCGCGAGCGGGCCGCGTCGATGGGGCTGCGCGCCACCTGGGACTGCGAGCACGTCAAGACGCCGGACGGCTACTACCAGATCCGCGGCGGCATCGACTACGCGGTCGCCCGGTCGCTGGCGGTCGCGCCCTACGCCGATCTCCTGTGGATGGAGACCAAGACCGCCGATCTCGAGGACGCGAAGCGGTTCGCCGGCGCGATCCACGCCGTGTATCCCGACAAGATGCTGGCCTACAACCTGTCGCCGTCGTTCAACTGGGCGACCACCGGGATGAGCTACGACGAGATGCGGCGCTTCCCCGACGAGCTGGGCGCGCTCGGCTACGTCTTCAACTTCATCACCTACGGCGGCCACCAGATCGACGGCCTGGCCGGCGAGGAGTTCGCCAGCGCGCTGCGCCAGGACGGGATGCTCGCGCTCGCCCGCCTGCAGCGCAAGTTCCGCCTGCTCGAGTCGCCGTACCGCACGCCGCAGACGCTGGTCGGCGGCCCGCGCGCCGACGCCGCCCTCATGGCGATCTCGGGGCGGACCTCGAGCACGAAGGCGATGGGCGTGGGCTCGACGCAGTTCCAGCACCTGGTGCAGACCGAGGTGCCGCCCGGCCAGCTCGAGAAGTGGCTGGAGATCTGGCGCGCGCACTGGCACCACGCGGGCAGCCTGAAGGTGTCGCTCAAGCCGCACACCGTCGGATCCGATCTGCGCGAGCTCTCCATCCGCGGGCCCGACGGCGACAAGGTGCTCAGCCTGGTCTTCGCCCCCATCAAGGACCGGCGCGGCCGCCGCATCATGTCGGTGCGCGATCAGATCAACGTCGACCCGGGGCTGCGCAAGAAGCGCCTGATGACCCTGGTCCACCTCTTCCTCATCAACCGCTACCACTACGACGCGGTCCACTACCTCACGCCCAACGACGACAACCAGCGCCAGGCGGCGCGCATGAAGGAGCGCGGCATCTTCAGCTCGGTCCACAGCGAGATCGGCGAGATCATCGTCGCCGACGTCGACCACGCGCGCGTGCTCGAGCTGCTCGCCCCCGACGGCGTGGCGCTGCAGGCGCTGATCGCCAGCGGCTGAACCGGGCGGAGATCAGCGGCGGCGCCGCCGGAGGATGGCCACCAGGGCCCAGACGCCGGCCACCACGAGGAGCAGCAGGCAGATGCCGCCGTTCAGCACGTCGCCCAGGCCGGGGCGGAGGCGGGCGCCGATGGCCTGGAACGGCCTTCCCAGCGCGATCAGCACCGCGGCCATCGCGATGACGACCGGCGCCACGACCAGCTTCGGTGTCGGGTTGTCCTGTGACATGGTCTTCCTGGTCCCACATTGTACCTGTCATGGTCGGCGGGCATCGCGCTAGAAGATGTGCAGGGGACAGAACCGCAGGAGGGACGAGATGGCCCGGTTCGCGCGCAACGAGATCATTTCGCTGGTCGGATCGCAGCCTCGCTACGACCTGGGGGAGAGCGTGGGGCCCAACCTCAGCGTGGGCGATCTGCTCGACGCGGACGCGCGGCGGGAGCTGGTCGAGGTGGGCCTGGGCTACGCCACGGCGGAGGGCGACCTCAGGCTGCGCGAGCTGGTGGCGGGGATGCACGGGGTCGCGGTGGACGAGGTCGTCCTC
>DATFRY010000592.1:0-16766 GCA_035262925.1 Kofleriaceae bacterium
ATCGTCGAGCAGCGAGAGCGAGACCGGCAGGGTCCTGTCTCCCACCTTGAGGCCGCCCTTCGCCTTCACCTCCTCGAAGGCGAGCTCGTAGCCCTCCTTGAAGAAGCCTCCGATGCGCGCCTCGGCGCCGGTCAGAGGCAAGGTGGCCCCGACCGCGATCTTGTCCCCGCCGGAGCGCGACACCTCCTTGGGCTTGCAACCCGCCGGTGCGGGGGCGGCGGCGAGCGCGGCCAGGAACAGGACATGGGATCGGTTCGTCATCGGACGCCTCCTCGATGCCAGTTCGCGCGCGCAGTATAACAGCGCGAGGCGCGGTCAACCGCGCGGCGTCACTGCTTCTCGAGGAAGGCGGCGACATCGGCGCCCGACCTGGCCCGGCGTGCGATGCACAGGACCAGCTTCTCGCTCACCTGGCGCAGCCTGTCCTTGCCGCCCGGCAGGCTGCCCAGCCTGGCGCGGAACACCGTGTCCACCGTCTTTCGGTGCTCCTCGTCGCAGAAGGTGGTGGCGAACGTGGCCAGGCCCGCGCGCACGGTCAGCGGCAGCGCGGCCGCGACCTGGTCGAGGTGGGCGACCAGGTAGCGCCATGTCGCCTCGCGCGCGGCCGGCTCGCTGGTCGCGTTGAGGAGGATGGCGGACATCTCGTCCAGGTCGAGCGCGCCGGAGCCGAGCCGGGCCACGGTCCGCTCGCGCTGGGCCTCGTCGCGGCTCATCACCATGCCGCCGAGGAGCGCGGCCCGCAGCCGGTGGTCCTCGCTCTTCTCGAACGTCTCCTCCATCGCGGCCGACAGCGCCCGATCGCCGGAGCGGGCGGCGATCGCCAGCGCCAGCGCGCCGAGGCCGGGATCGAGGGCGCGCGGATCGGCCAGGAAGCGGCGCGCGGTGGCGCGCGCGCCGGCGATGACGGCGCGATCGTCGCCGCGCAGGCCGGCGACGCGGAGCAGGTCGGGGCGCAGGTTGCTCGTCTGGATCGACTCGCCGGGGCGCGGGGTCCAGCCGATCGCGCGGGCCTGGCGCCCGAAGCTGCGAGACAGGTAGCGGGCGAAGGCGGGGCCCTGGGCGTCGGCCACCAGCAGATCGATGCTCTGGGCCAGGCGGAGCGCGACGCCGACGATCTGCGGATCGCGGTCGCGCGCGGCCGGCGGGATGATGGCCAGGAGATCGCCGACCCTGCCGTGGCCGGACTCGACCATCGCCTTCTGGTTGAACAGCGCGGCCATGCGGCCGGCCGGGTCGAGGCCGGCGCCGGCGAGCAGCTTCACGCCCAGGTCGCCGGCGTAGGCCACGCGGTAGTAGCCGTGGCCGCCGGCGTTGCCGTCGACCCAGGCGGGGCAGCGCTGGCTGTCGAGATCGACGCGCGCCGCCTCGCCGGAGAAGAGGAAGCACTGGGTCGCGCTCTTCGCGCCGCGCGCGGGAGGGAGGCCGACGCACATCGGCACCGTCCAGGTCCCGGCCGCCGAGCCCTTCGAGCCGATGGGGAGGAAGCGCTCCTGGCGCAGGGACAGCGCCGGCCGCTCGCCCGGTCGGCACTCCAGCGCGAGCGAGACCAGCGGGATGCCGCCCTGCTCGATGAAGCTCTCGAACGCGCGCGCGATCTCGGGTCGCGAGCCGGCGGCCAGGGCCGCGATGAAGTCCTTCGATGTCGCGCTGCCCCACTCGTGGGCGCGGATGTAGCCGCGGATGGCCCGCCGGAACGGCTCGCGCCCGATCCAGGCCTCGAACATGTCGAGCAGCGCGCCTCCCTTCTGGTAGGAGATGGCGTCGAAGCTGCCCTCGATCTCGGCGTGCTCGTGGATCGGGTTGTGCACCTTGCGGGCGGTGACGAGGCTGTCGGCGGCGAACGCGCGCTCGGTCACGGCGATGCGGCTGTCCGCCACGCGCCAGCTCTTCTGCCAGTCGTCGACCACGCGATCGGACATGAAGGTGGCGAACGACTCGTTGAGCCAGATGTCGTCCCACCAGGCCATGGTGACCAGGTCGCCGAACCACTGATGGGCCATCTCGTGGGCGGCGACGGACGCGTACTCCTGCTGGTGCTGCGGCGACTCCTCGTTCGGCCGGGCCATGATGATCGACGCGTCGTAGGTGATGAGGCCGGCGTTCTCCATCGCGCCGGGGAAGGCGGGGATGGCGACGCTGTCGAGCTTCTCGTACGGGTAGGGGATGTCGAAGTAGCGCTCGAGCGCCTCGAGCAGCTGGCCGGTGACCTCGCGGGCGTAGCGGGTCTCGGCGGCGCGCCCCTTCGGCACGGCGATGCGCATGAGGGTGTGGTTGCGGCCGGCGGTCCCGAGATCGACGACATCGAACGGCCCGACCGCGAGCGCCACCAGGTAGCTGGGCAGCGGCCTGGTCCGGCGAAAGACCAGGGTGCGCGTGCGAGCGGCGGCCGTGCCGGCGGCGGCGGTGCCCGAGGCGGCGGCGGCGTCGGAGGACGGCGTCTCTCGGTCGACCGGCGTGTTGGAGAGGGCGACCATGCCGTCGGGGACGTGCAGGGTGAGCTGCCACGGGACCTTGAACCCGGGCTCGTCGAAGCAGGGAAACGCGCGGCGCGCGCCGGTCGACTCGAACTGCGAGTAGATGTACGTGCGGCCGCCGTCGGTGGCGCGGAACAGGCCCTCCTGGTCCCTGGCCGACAGCTGGCCGGTGTACTCGATGCGCAGCGCGGCCCGGCCGGGCCCGATCGCGCGCGGCAGGGCGAGGCCGAGGAGCTCGCCGCGCAGGGTCGGCGTGGCGGCGATGGCGGCGCCGCGCTCGGGCTGGACCGCGGCCCGGGCGATGGCGATGTCCTTGCCGTGCAGCCAGATGTGG
Organism: Kofleriaceae bacterium; assembly: GCA_035262925.1. Lineage (GTDB taxonomy): Bacteria > Myxococcota_A > Polyangia > Haliangiales > Haliangiaceae > DATFRY01. Next base: position 2,809 of record DATFRY010000592.1, read on the forward strand.
CGCGTGGGCCGGGCGAGCTGGACCTGGATGGCGATGGTGCCGCGGAAGTCGGGCCTGGCGGGATCGAGAGCGAGTTCGGCGGCGACCTCGATCGGCACGACGCTGCCGTCGAGGCGGAGGGCCGGGGGCGTCGCCGCGGCTCGCGCGTCGGATGCGGCCGCGGCGGGGACTCCGGGATCCCCGGCGGGGCCAGGGCCCGTGTCGCGGCCGGCGCCGGCGCCGCACGCGGAGAGCATCGCGAGCGGCGCGACCGCGGCGATCATCGCGCGCGGGGCGAGCGCGGCGAACGCTCGGCGCGCCCCGTGCGCGTGAGGCGGCGTGCGCGGGCGCGGACAACGGACCCTGGATCGACTCATGCGTGGCTCCCCTTCGGAATCGAATTGTAGAACTACCACGGTAGTACTACCTCGGTAGTTGTAGTGTCAAGCGCGCGCAGCGGCGGTCACGGGCGAGACGGCGACGGCCACACCTGGGCCATGAAGCGCAGCTTCTCCTCGGTCTGGTACGGCCCGCCGCCCTCGTGGTGGTTGTAGCGCCAGGCGCGCATCTGCTTGGGCCCGGCGAAGTGGTTGTACGCGGCGAACACGGTCGACGGCGGGCAGATCTCGTCCATGAGCCCGACCGAGAACAGCGCCGGGCAGCGCGCGCGCGCCGCGAAGTTGACGGCGTCGAAGTAGGCCAGCGTGGCGAACACCTGGTCGACCTTGTCGCGATGGACGACGCAGTAGCGGGAGATCTCCTGGTAGGGCGAGGCGTCGGTGATCTCGGTGGCGCGCCGGAAGTGGCAGAGGAAGGGGACGTCCGCCATGGCCGCGGCGAGGTCGGGGACCAGCGCGCTCATGGCCAGCGCGATGCCGCCGCCCTGGCTGATGCCGGCGACCGCGACGCGCGACGCATCGACCGCCGGGTGCGCGCGCGCCGCCTCGACGGCGCGCACGGCGTCGGTGAACACGCGGCGATAATAGTAGGTGTGCGGGCTCGACACGCCGCGCGTCATGAAGCCGGGAAAGTGCGGGTTGGCGCCGTCCGGCTCGGGATCGGGCGTGTCGCCCCGGGCCCACGAGCTGCCCTGGCCGCGCGTGTCCATGACCAGGTGGGCGTAGCCGGCCGCGCTCCACAGGAGCCACTCGTGCGCGAAGCCGCGCCCTCCCCCGTAGCCGATGTACTCGACCACGCACGGCAGCGGACCCGGGCGCTCGCGCGGCAGCAGCAGCCAGCCCTTGATCGGCTGGCCGCCGTGGCCGCGGAAGGTGACGTCGAAGCACTCGGCGGTGCGCAGGCCGCTGTCGTGCGGCGCGAACTCGGCGGCGAGCGGGATGGCGCGCGCCTCGTCGAGCGTCGAGCGCCAGAAGTCGTCGAAGTCGGCCGGCTCCTCGCGCGCGGGCAGGTAGGCGCCGAGCTGGTCGGGCGAGAGATCGAAGAAGGCCATGCACGTCTCTACCACCGATCCCGTTCGGTCGGTGAGGCCATCGCGCCGGGCTTGACTCTTACGATGGTACAAAGGTACCATTGTACGCGATGGGCAAGAAGCTGGAGGTCGAGCGCATCCAGACCGGCGTCCGCATGGAGAAGCGGATGGTCAAGGTGCTCAAGGGGCTGGCCGAGTATCACGACCTCGGCCTGGGCGACCTGCTCGAGGGGATCGTGCTCCACGCGTTCGAGGGCAAGTCGCCCTTCTCGCGGAAGTCGCAGGAGCTGATCAAGGACCTCAAGAAGGTCTACGGCATGGACTACGGCACCGAGGCGGCGCACCGGATGGTGGACCGGTGACGCTCGACGCCGCCATCACGGCGCCACACCGGAGGCTCGCCATGGATGACACGACACTGCTGACCGGTTTCCTGGACGGCACGCTGGACACGACCGGGTTCACGCACCGGGAGCACGTCCAGCTCACCTACCTCCTGCTCCGCGAGCGCCCGCTCCCCGAGGCGCTGATCGCGCTGCGCGACGGCCTCCGGCGGCTCACGGCGAGGGACGGCCACCCCGAGAAGTATCACGAGACGATCACCTTCGCCTTCGCGGCCCTGGTGAACGAGCGCATGCGCGCGGTCGGCGGCGCGGGCGCCTCGTGGCAGGAGTTCGCCGCCGGGAACGCCGACCTCCTCGACTGGCGCCCGCGCTCCGCGCTCGACGCCTTCTACGACCGCGCGACGCTGCTCGGCGACGAGGCCCGCCGCACCTTCCTCCTGCCTCGCTGAGCGGACCGTCGACCGGCCGCGCGCTGAGAAGGTGCCGGCCAGGACCAGCCCCGGGCGCGGGCCGTCCCGCGCGATGACGGGGCGGCCTCTTGTTCCCGTTTCGTGGCTCGCGCCGCCCCCGCCGATGTCACAGGGGGCGCGTCGCCTCCCGTCGCCTCCCGTCGTCTCCCGTCGTCTCCCGTCGCGTCCTCGCGGTCGCGTCGCCACGCCCCTCCTCGCCTCGCCGGTGTCATGCTGGATCGCGACCCATGACCACGCAACTCGCCAAGTACCACGCGCTCGGCAACGACTACCTGATCGGCCCCGAGGCGGAGCTCGGCCACCTCGACGGCGCGATGGTGCGCCGGCTGTGCGACCGCCACCGCGGGCCCGGCGCCGACGGCATCCTGCTCCACGCCCGGATCGCCGCCGACAGCTTTCGCGTCCGCATCCTCAATCCCGACGGCAGCGAGGCGGAGAAGAGCGGCAACGGGCTGCGCATCCTGGCCCGCCACCTGTGGGACGGCGGGCTGGTCGGCAGCGGCGTCTTCGAGGTCGCCACCGCCGGAGGGCGTGTGCGCGCCCGCGTGCTCGACGGCGGACGACAGGTGGAGGTGGAGATGGGGCGCGCCGTGTTCGAGCCCGCCGCCATCCCGATCCGGGTCGACGGTGCGCGCGCGATCGACGTGCCTGTCGCGGTCGGCGGGCGCACGCTGCTGATCGACGCGGTGTCGATGGGCAACCCCCACTGCGTCGTCTTCCTCGACGACATCGGCGAGCCGCTGGCGCGCGAGCTCGGCCCTCTGCTCGAGACCCACGAGCTCTTCCCCAACCGGACCAACGTGCAGCTCGCCCGCGTGCTCGGCCCCGACAGCCTGGCCATCGAGATCTGGGAGCGCGGGGCAGGCTACACGCTGGCGTCGGGGACCAGCAGCTGCGCGGCCGCCTGCGCCGCCCACATCAAGGGGCTGTGCGGTCCGTCGGTCCGCGTGCACACGCCGGGCGGCGTGGTCGCCGTCGAGATCGCCGCCGACTTCCAGGTCACCATGACCGGCGCGGTGCAGCGGGTCTGCGCCATCGACGTCGACGACGAATGCTTCGCCGGCTGATCGCGCGCGGCGCGCGACGGGCCGGCTGATCGTCGTGACCACGTCGGCCGCCGCCGGTCACGAGGTTCGCGCTCCCCGCGCTGGCCTGCGCGATCATGCCGTGCGGCGCGGGCGGCGAGCCGCGATGACCAGCAGCGCGGTGGCGGCCACCAGGCACACGACCACCGCCACGATCGAGGCCTCGGGGCCGAAGCTGCCGCCGGTCACCAGATCCGAGCCGTGGAAGCGGCTGGTCAAGAGGCCGCGCGGGCGGGTGCCCGACACGCTGGCGCCGAACACGGTGCCCTCGGTGAAGTTCCACGCCGCGTGGAGGCCGATCGGCAGCCAGAGCCTGCGCGTCACCATGTAGGCGGCCGCCAGCAGCACGCCGGCCTCGAGCGCGATGGCGATGCAGCTGAAGACGGTGGCGCCGGCGTTGCCGGCGTGGATGGCGCCGAACAGGGCGGCCGAGATGGCGAGCGCGACGGCGTCGCCGAGGCGCTCGGACACGATGCGAAACACGACGCCGCGCAGGAAGATCTCCTCCGCCACCGCGGCGCCGAAGGCGACCAGCAGGCCGGGCGCGACGATGCCCCAGCCCTCGCCCGGGCCGAAGCTGGCCGCACCGAGGAGCGAGAGGACGAGCATGGTGGTGGCGAACAGGAGCGCGCCGAGGGCGAATCCGACGGCGATCTGGGCCGCCGCGCCGCGCGCCGCGAGCTCGGCGATGGGCGAGCGCCCCTCGATCAGCCGCACGTACGCGACATAGCCGGCCAGCGCGGCGAGGATGACCGTCGGCGCCAGGAGGCTGCCGTCGAGCGCGAGCGCCTGGCCCACCAGCTGGAGGGCGACCACCGGCGCGGCCACGAACACCGTGGCCAGGACGATGCGCACGATGGCGAAGCGCGCGAAGCGCGGCGGGCGCACGACCTCCTGTGCCGGGCTGGCGATGGCGCATTCTAGCACCGGTGTGCGCGCCCACGCGCGACAGTCGATCTCGACGGCGTCAGCGGCGACGGGCCGCGGCCTGCGACGGGCGAGCCAGACGCGGCAGGCGCGGCGGGCGCGGACCCGTCCGCGTGGCGCCGGCGACCGGGATGTAGTCGAGCTCGTCGCCCGAGGCCGCCGCGCGCAGCATCAGGCCGCCGCGGCTGTTGTCGCCGCGCCCGACGAACGCGGCGGGGAAGCAGAGCTGGTCGCCGAGCGCCTCGATCAGCGGGCCGCAGTAGCGATCGGTGGCGATGCTGCCGAGCAGCACGACCTCGGCGCCGGGCCCGAGCGCGCCCACCAGCCGGCGCGCGGCCGCCAGCAGCCCGTCTCGATAGATCGGATCGGCGGCGTCGATGTCGCGGGCGCCCTGGTCGGCGAGCTCATCGCGGCTCACCGGCTGATCGATCGAGGCCAGCCCGCCCTGGGGCAGGATGACGAGCGCGCCGATCGCGCCGGGCGGCGGCGCGGCGAACGCGCGCGCGTAGGCCACCTTGCCGCGGAAGTAGAGCCCGCTGACGAAGGTCATCACCTCCCCGAGCGTCGCGCCGCCGTCCTGGAGCCGACGCGCCAGGTCGAAGCTCGCACCGGGGCGGAGCACCATGCCGGCCCGCTTGCCGCCGAGGCGCGCGGGCGAGAGCAGGAACACCCGCGCGACCCGGCCGACGCCGCGGGACCCGCTGGATCCTGCGAATGCGCGAGCTTCACCCTCCATCGGCCGCAGCCTAGCTCACGCCGCGCCGCGACGACGAGCCTTTGCGCCGCCGGAAGCGCGGGCCGCGGGCGCCCGGCTGGGGTACGCTGACGTCGGGCTGCGATGACGAGCGAGGAGCTCACGCCACGGGTGCTGTCGGCGATGCCGATCTTTCCGCTGCCGGACTGCGTGCTCCTGCCCGGCGGCCTCCTGCCGCTGCACGTCTTCGAGCAGCGCTACCGCGAGCTCACGCGCGACTGCCTGGCCGGTCCGCGGCTGATGGCGATCGCGCGGCTGCGCGCCGGATACGAGACCGACTATCACGGTCGCCCGCCGGTCCACTCGCACATCGGCATCGGCCGGGTCATCGACTCCGAGGAGCAGGACGACGGCCGCTACCTGCTCGTGCTCGGCGGGGTGGCGCGCGCCGACATCGTGGATGAGCTGCCGCCGCGGCGGTCCTATCGCGAGGTGCGCGCCCGCCTCCTGCGCGACACCGCCACCCACGCCGGGACCCTGCACGACTGCCGCGACCAGCTGGTCGCGATCTGCGATCACATCGCCCAGCTGGTGGAGGGGGGCGAGGCGCTGCGCGAGCTCGTGCGATCCGGAGAGCCCGGCGAGTGCGCCGACGCCGTCGCCGCCGCCATCGTCCGCGACGTCGACGAGCGGCAGCGCTTGCTCGAGTGCCAGTGCCCGCAGACGCGGATCGATCGGACGCTCGAGCTGGCCGGCGCCCTCCTCGGCCGGCTGTCGCCCTACAGCAACTGACCGGCGTCGCGGGCGCGGGCGCTCGGTCTACCGCCGGTACACGCGGAGGTCGGCGATGCTCCACCAGCTGTCGGCCGCGGCGGTGGCGACCACGCGGATGTGGCGCGCGCGGCGCGGCGTGAAGTCGATCGCGGTCAGCTGCCCGGTGCCGGCGCCGGTCGCCACCGGATCGCTCCACGTCACCCCGTCGTCGCTGAGGAGGAGGGCGTAGCCGCGCGGGAAGTCGCCGGTCGCGGCGCCGGTGTCGAGCACCACGCGCCAGATGCGCGCCGACCGACCCAGGTCGACCTCGACGACCTGGCCGGGGGCCTGGGCCGCGCCGGTGGCCCAGCGCGTGGTCGCGTCGTCGTCGACCGCGCCGGCCGCCACGTCGCCCGTGCAGCACGGATCGGTCGGGCCGGCCGGCGATGCGACCGCCGTCATGGCGCGCGGCTCCAGCTGGTCCAGCCCGTCGTCGAGCGCGCGCGAGCGCGGCCAGGTGAAGGTGGCGAGCGCGCCGCCCGGCAACGTGTACTCGAACGAGTGGCGGCCGACCGCGACCGCGAAGGTGCGCGGGTCGTCGCTCTCGTTGTGCACCACGAGCGCGGTCGACCCGTCGGGGTTGCGGAAGGCGACGTCCATGATCTGGCCGTTCCAGCCGGTGGTGCCGAACGAGGTGCTGGCCACCCGCCGCGCGCCGGGGCGCACGAAGCGGGCGAGGTGGCCGAGCGTGAAGTACTCGGCGTTGGTGGTCACCGACTGGCCCGGACCGACGGTGACGACGCCGGTGCAGGTGTCGCAGCCTCCGACGTGCGGGCCGCCGGACGGATCGAGCGCGAGGTTCCAGTTGACCACCGTCCGGCTCCAGTTGCGCGTCACCCCGAGGATGAGGTTGCGCGCGTGCCACTTGAGCGTGTCGGCGAACACCTGGGCCGGTGGATCGTCCGGCCCGTGCGACCCGGAGCACTCGGTGAAGAAGATCTCGGCGTCGGGGAAGGCGTCGTGCAGCGTCGACATGCGCGCCGCGTCGCCGAAGTAACAGTGGTAGGCGATCCCGTCCACCCACGGCGCGGCCCTGGGGTCGGCCAGGACGAGGCTCGGGTACTCGGTCTCCGGCGTCTGGCCCGGCGGGGTCGACGCGATGTCGCCCGGGTGCATCGACCAGTTGTGGTCGTAGGCGAGGATCTTGGTGTCGAGCCCGGCGCACAGGAGCGCGGGTCCCAGCTCGGCGATGAAGGCGGCCTGCTGCCCGGCCGACATGTACATGCCGGGATAGCCGCTCGGGTTGCGGTTCTGCGGCTCGTTCTGCGGGGTGACGGTGTAGATGGGGACGCCGGCGCGCTGGTAGGCGAGCAGGAACTCGACGAAGTAGTCGGCGTAGGCGGCCAGGATGCGCGGATCGTCGATGAGCTCGCCGCCGACCAGAGACCCGCTGGTCTTCATCCACGCCGGCGCGCTCCACGGGGACGCGATGATGTGCAGGTCGGGGCGCAGCGCGAGCGCCTGGCGCAGGAGCGGCAGGATCTGCGCCTCGTCGTGCGCGATCGAGAAGTGGCGCATCTCGTAGTCGGTCTCGCCCGGCGGCATGTCGTCGTAGGTGTAGGCCGCCTGCGCGACGAAGTCGGAGCCGCCCATCGGCTGGCGCAGCAGGCTGAGCCCGTCGCCGTGGCGCGGATCGAACAGAGACACCATCGCGGCGTCGCGCGCCGCCGGCGTCAGGCCGGCGAGCAGCGCGGCCGACGAATCGGTGATGGACGCGCCGAAGCCGTCCATGGTCTGGAAGCGCCGCCCCGGATCGACGGTGATGGTGAGCTCGTGCGATGTGCCCCCGGTGAAGGGGACCGTGCCGCGGTCGGCCAGCTCGAGCTGGCGGTCGATCGTCGTCACCCAGACGTGCGCGGCCGGCGGCCCGTCGCGATGCGACTCGGCGGTCGGCGCGTCGGCGGTGAGGAGGGACAGGGCGGCGGCGGCCAGGAACCGCGCCCGGCCGGGTGCCCGCAACGTCGAGGACATGCTTCCTCCGCTCGCTTCGGTTCGAGGACAGGCTGGCATCCGGTCCGATGCCTGACAAGCACAGGCCGCGGCGGGAGCGGGGATCGCGGTTCAGGTGCGCGCCGAGGTGCGCGCGCCATGCCACGGAGCATCCGCGCAGTGGGATGATCGACGAGAGAGCGCGCGCCGCGCACACATCCGCTCGCCGCCGCGGCGCGGCGAACGCGCGGCTCGCGCCGCCGGATCGGGAATGCCCGCGCGCGCGCGGTTGACTCGAGCACGCCGCACCTGTAAACGTTTACACGCTGGTTGCGTATGAGCCGTGGTGATTCCGCAGCCGAAGGCAGGTATGGCCGGTTCTCGCCGGACGGCACCGAGTACCTGATCACCGACCCGCGCCCGCCCCGGCCGTGGTCGAACGTCATCGCCAACCCGCGCATGGGGCTCGCGGTCAGCCAGACCGGGAGCGGCTTCACCTGGGTCGACAACTCGCAGCTCGGGGTCCTGACCGACTGGAAGCAGGACTTCGCCCAGGACTCGAGCGGCAAGTTCCTCTACGCGCGCGACCGCGACAGCGGCGCGGTCTGGTCGCTGTCGCCGGCGCCGGTCTTCGCCCCGTTCGACTCGTTCGAGTGCCGCCACGGCATCGGCTACACGTCGTTCCACACCCTCGCGCACGGCATCCGCGCCACCTGGACGCTCTTCGTGCACGCGCGCGAGACGGTCGAGCTGTGGAAGGTGGAGCTGCACAACGAGTCCGAGCGCCCGCGCGCGATCGATCTCACCGCCGCGCTCGACTGGGTGTGCGGAGTCGCCCCGGCCCCGCGCCGCGAGTTCCACAAGCTCTTCCCGGAGACCTGGTACGAGCCGGACCGCGGCGCCGTGTTCGCGCGCAATCACATGTGGGACGTCCAGTCGCCCCGCTTCGGCCACTGGAACACCGACTTCCCCTACGTCGCCGCGCTCGCCTGCAGCGAGCCGATCGCCGCCGCGCAGGGAGACAAGACCGCCTTCCTGGGCCGCAACGGCGCGCCGCAGGCCCCGCGCGCGCTGGGCGAGGCCAGCTGGAGCCCGCTGTTCGGGCGCCATCACGATCCGATCGCGGCGCTGCGCGTGGTGATCGCGCTCGGGCCGGGCGAGAGCCGCGCGCTGTCCTTCGCGCTCGCGGTCGACGGCAGCCGCGACGCCACCGCCCACCTGATCGACCGCTACGCGCGCAACGGCGCGCTCGACCAGGCTCTGGCCGAGGTGCGCGCCGGCTGGACCGAGCGCCTGGCCGCGCACCGGGTCGACACGCCCGAGCCGACCCTCACCTGGCTGACCAACGACTGGATGCGCTACCAGGCGATCTCGGCCCGCCTGTGGGGGCGCTGCGGCTACTACCAGCAGAGCGGCGCGTTCGGCTTCCGCGATCAGCTCCAGGACTCGCAGGTCTGGCTCACCATCGACCCGGAGCGGACGCGCGAGCAGCTGCGCCTGCACGCCGCCCACCAGTTCGCCGACGGCTCGGTCTACCACTGGTGGCATCCGCTCAGCGAGCAGGGTCACGTGACCGAGATGACCGACGACCTCCTGTGGCTCGCCTTCGTCGCGGCCAGCTACATCCGCGAGACCGGTCGGCTGTGCGTGCTCGACGACGAGACGCCCTTCATCGACGAGGCGCGGCCGGCGCCGCTGCGCGAGCACGTCGAGCGCGCGTTCCGCCGCGTGTTCCGGCGCACCAGCGCGCGCGGCATCCCCTTCATCGGCGCCGGCGACTGGAACGACGGCCTGTCGGCCTGCGGGCTCGACGAGCGCGGCGAGTCGTTCTGGCTCGGCCACTTCCTCGCCGGCCTCCTCGCCGACTGGGCGGAGATCGGACGGCGGCGCGGCGAGATGGAGTGGGCCGGCGAGCTGGCGGCGCGCCGCGACACGCTGGTCGCCGCCATCAACCAGCACGGCTGGGACGGCGAGTGGTACGCGCGCGGCACGCTCGACGACGGGCGGGTGTTCGGCAGCCACGAGGACCGCGCCGGCCGCATCTTTCTCAACGCGCAGACCTGGGCGGTCCTGAACGACGTCGCATCGCCCGATCGCGCCGCGCAGTGCATGCGGTCGGTGCGCGCGCACCTGGTCAGCCCGGCGGGCGCGCTGCTGCTGGCGCCCGCGTACCGCGAGCCGGCGGCCGAGATCGGCTACATCACGCGCTACGCGCCCGGCCTGCGCGAGAACGGCGGCGTCTACACGCACGCCGCGACGTGGGCGATCGCGGCGGCGGCCAAGGTGCGCGACGCCGGGCTGGTGGCCGATCTGCTCCGGGCCATCAACCCGGCGCTCAAGGACGCGGACGCCTACTGGGCCGAGCCGTACGTGCTGCCGGGCAACGTCGACGGGCCGGACTCGCCCTATCACGGGCGCGCCGGCTGGACCTGGTACACCGGGTCGGCGGCGTGGCTGCACCGGATCGTGTGCGAGAGGGTCATCGGAGTCCGCCCCGAGTGGGACGCGCTGCTCATCGATCCGTGCATGCCGCCGGGCTGGCGGCGCGCGTCGATGACCCGCCCGTGGCGCGGCTCGACCTATCGCGTCGCGATCGAGCGCGACGGCACGCGGCGCGACGCGCCCGAGGCGACCCTCGACGGCAAGCCGCTCCCCGGCGCGCGCATCCCGGTCCCGCCCACGCCGGGCCAGGTGCACGACGTGCGGGTCCGCGTCTGATCCGCGGCTCGGCTCGTCGGGTCCGCGGCTCGTCGGGTCCGCGGCTCGTCGGCTTCCGCCGCTCTCGGTTGCGCGGCCTGGTCGGCTCCATGTAGCCGTCCGAGCTCGAGCCGGCGGTCCCGACCGCGGGCGCGCAGGTTTTTCATCCGAGCCTGCGCGGCCCGGCGCGCTCGCCGGCACGTCTTGCGCGCCGCTACAAGTGGCGGCGGCTCGCCGCATTTTCTCCGCGCGACGACGATTTGACCGACGCGGTGTGTGAGCCGTGTTAACTTGCTTTCTCACGTTGTTCCGCGGGCGGGGACGAGGGGCAGCTCGTGATGGTCGCGCGGGGGTGAAGCGCGAGCGCGAGCAGACGGCCTCTGCACACTGGGAGGGGGAAGGGGGATGACGCCTGACAGCGTGGCTCTGCTGGTGAGCCGGGTTGCCGATGAGTCGCTCGTCTCGACGGTCGCCGCGGCGGGCTGGCAGCTCCAGCCCATCGATCACGACGCCGCTCGCCCGGCCGCCGGGCCGGAGGGCGGGCGCGGCGGCGCCAGGGTCGGCCTGGTCGCCATTCCGGACGGCGACCCCGGCTGGCTGGCCCACGTGCACCGCGTCGTCGAGCGGCGCCGGCACACCGCGTGGATCGCGGTCGTGAGCCCGGAGAGCATCGCCCTCCCGAGGGTGCGCGAGTTCATCGCCATCCACTGCGCGGACTACCACACGACGCCGGTCTGCGCCGAGCGGCTGCGGCACGCGCTCGGCCACGCGGCCGGCATGGCGGCGCTGGTGGCTCACGACCACGCGCCGGCGCCTCCGGCCGACGACGACGGCGACGCCGCCGACGCCGCCGACGGCCACGCGCTGGTGTGCCGGTCGCCCGCGCTCCAGGTCATCAGACGCGACCTCGAGAAGATCGCCTCGGCCGACATGCCGGTGCTCATCACCGGCGAGACCGGCACCGGCAAGGAGCTCATCGCCCGCGCGGTGCATCGGTCGTCGCGGCGGCGCGACCAGCCGTTCGTGGCGGTCAACTGCGCGTCCATGCCCGCGTCGCTCATCCACGCCGAGCTGTTCGGCTTCGAGAAGGGCGCCCTCACCGGCGAGGACCGGCGCAGGTTCGGCCACCGCGAGACCGCCGCCGGCGGCACCGTCTTCCTCGACGAGATCGGCGATCTCGACGCGGAGCTGCAGGCGCTGCTCCTGCGCTTCCTCGAGCAGACGGCGGTCCGGCGAGCGGGCGGCGGCCGCGAGGAGATGCAGGCCGCCGCCCGGGTGGTGGCCGCCAGCCGCGTCGATCTCGAGCCGGCGGTGGCGCAGGGCCGGTTCCGCGAGGACCTCTACTACCGCCTCAACGTGCTGCGCGTCGTGCTGCCGCCCCTGCGCGACCGGCCGGAGGACGTCGAGGCGCTGGCCCGCGCGTTCCTGGCCCGCTTCGCCGGCGAGCGGCCGAGCCACGTGGTCGGCTTCTCGAAGGGGGCCATCTCCGCCATGGTCGGGCACTCGTGGCCCGGCAACGCGCGCGAGCTGCTCAACCGGGTCCGGCGCGCGGCCGTGATGGCCGAGGGCCGCCTCATCACCCCGGCCGATCTCCACCTCGACGAGCAGGCGGCCGCCGAGGGCGACCTCCGCCTCGATCAGGCCCGCGAGCAGGCCGAACAGCTGACCGTGCGCGAGGCGCTGCGCCGCACCGGCGGCAACGCCACCCGCGCGGCCCGCCTGATCGGCGTCTCGCGCGCGACGTTCTATCGCCTGCTCGACAAGCACCGGCTCCTGCCGGTCGCGGCGCGGGGCTGAGCGCGGCCGGTCGCCGCGGGCGCAGCGGCCGGCGCGGCGGCGATGCGCGACGCGATGTCGCGGTGGTGCGCGCGAGCTCAGGGCGCCGCCGGCGATCGGCCCCGCCGCACGGCCAGCAGCGCCGCGCGCAGATCGCGCAGCACCACCGCGGCGCGCCGGAGATCGGCCTCCGACGCGTCCAGCGGCATGCGTTCGAGCAGGCGCCGCTCGCGCGCGAGCATGGACTCGACCAGACGGGCGCCCCCGGGCGTGAGGCGCACGAGGCCAGAGCGGCGGTGGGCCGGATTCGCGACGAGCTCGACATGGCCGTCGCGCAGGAGCGGGTTGACCAGCGACTGGATGTGCTGGCGCGACACCGGCCGCAGCCGCGCGAGGGCGGGCACCGTCATGGGACCGCGGCGAGACAGGTCGAGCAGGAGGCCGCGGCGGCCGGCCGTCATCTCTCCCTGGCCGTGGACCCGCTCCGCGGCGGCCTTGAGGCCGTGGAAGAGGGCGCGGGTCTCGTCGATGACCGACTGGAGGAGCAGGGCGCGGTCGCTCATGCGCGCCGGATCCTCGAATCGCCCGCGCGGCGTGGCCGCCGGGCGCCTCGTCCGCGCACCGCGTCCTCGGGCGGCCGGCATCAGCGGCGCCCTCTCACGCAGGTGACGCGGCGCTCGAGCTCGAACACCTCGCGCGTGACGGGGGCGAAGCCGGCCTGCCCGAGCAGCTCCTCGGCCCGGTCGACCGACGCCGGCGTGTGCCCGGGCGCGACCAGGCGGGTGCGCGTGTCGTGCTTCATGCGGAGGCAGAGGAGGAGGAGGCCCGCCGGGCGCAGCACACGGCGTATCTCGGCCAGCGCCGCCGCCTGATCCGGCCAGTGATGAAAGCAGTTGATCTCGAAGACCTGGTCGAACGACGCGTCGGCGAACGGCAACGAGTCGGCCGATCCGACCCGCAGCTCGACCCGGCCGGCATCGATCGATCGGCGGTTCCGCCGCGACGCCTGCGCGTGCATGGTCGGCGACACGTCGATGCCGGCGACCAGCCCGTCGGTCACCCGCCGGGCCAGGAGCTCGACCGCGGCGCCCGGCCCGTAGCCGATCTCGAGGATGCGGTGGTCAGGCGGCGCGGCGAGCTGCTCGACCGCGAGGCGGTTCATGTAGTGGTTCTTGCGCGCCATCAGGCGGCCCACCAGCCGGCCGGCGAGCCCCCTCGGGTTGCCGAATTGCGAGCCGCGGTGAGGAGCGGCGGCGATCTCGTTCATCATGACACCTTGATTGTCGCAGTGACAATCAAGTTGTCAAGATGGCCGCGGCGCGAGGTCCGGGGCCCGGGCGGGCGGCCCCGGCTCAGGCCGCTTCGGCGTCGATGTGCTCGCCCTCGAGCCCGGCCCGCAGCCTCTGCAGCGCGCGGTCCTGGATCTGGCGGATGCGCTCGCGCGACAGCCCGTAGGTGTCGGCGATCTCCTGCAGGGTCCACTCGCGGTCCACGCCGTCCAGCGCGAAGCGCTTGCGCAGGACGTCGATCTCGACGCGCGACAGCTGCTTCTCCATCTGGAGGTGGGCCGCGCGCGACAGCGACTTGCGGTGGATGGACTCGAAGGCCGACGCGGCCTCGGCGTCGGGGATCGACAGGAGCTCGTGGCGGGTGCGATCCTCGTCGTCGCCCAGCGGCTCGTCGAGCGAGAGCGGGCTCGAGCGCAGCACGCCGCGCACCTGCTCGAGCGCTTCATGGGTCATGCCGGCCGCCTCGGCCAGCTCGTCGGTGGTCGGCTCGCGACCCAGCTCGCCCGCCAGCTGGCGGCCGATCGCG
>DATFRY010000593.1:0-10764 GCA_035262925.1 Kofleriaceae bacterium
CGGCCGCGGCGAGTTCTACGACCAGGAGATGTTCGGCGGCCGCGCCATCACCGTCCGCTTCATCTTCTCCGACATCACACCCACCTCGTTCCGGCTCGAGCAGGCCTTCTCGGCCGACGGCGGCAGGTCGTGGGAGGCGAACTGGATCGCCAGCTTCACCCGCTCGACCTGATCGATCGGTCGGGCTCGATCGGTCGGGCTCGATCAGCGAAGGACGAGCGGGAGGAGGAGCGCGGTCTGCACCGGGCTGGTGGCGAAGCCGGCCAGCTGCTGGTAGAGGCCGACCACGGCCGCCGCCTCGCGCGGGGCCAGGTGGGCCGCCGCCTCGTCGGCCGCGCGGGCCAGGCTGAACGGCATCGAGGACGCGCTCAGGTCGCCGATGAGATCGAGGAGGGTCGGCGGGGCCGGATAGACCTCGAGGGGCGACGACGCATCGAGGTGGGCGAGCTCGCGCGCGGCCGCGAGGGCGTCGTCGAGGCCGCCGATGCGGTCGACCAGGCCGCGCTCGCGGGCCGCCGCGCCGGTCCACACCCGCCCCTGGGCCACCCTGCGCACGTCCTCGATCGACTTCTTGCGGCCCTCGGCCACGCGGGCCACGAAGCCGTCGTAGACCCCCTGCATGAGCTTCTGCACCGCGGAGCGCTCGTCCGCGCTCCAGGTGGCCAGCGACGACCACATGAGCGCGCGCTTGCCGCGGCCGATGGGATAGCCGGTGATGCCGAGCTTGCCCAGGGCCTGGCCGATGGCGAGCTTGCCTCCCACGACGCCGATCGACCCGGTGAGGGTCGTGCGCGAGGCGAAGATCTGGGTGGCGCCGCAGCCGATGTAGTAGCCGCCGGACGCGGCCACGCCGCCCATCGAGACGATGACCGGCTTCTTCTCGTGGAGCTGGGCCAGGGTCTGCCACAGGCTCTCGGACGCCAGGGCGCTGCCGCCGCCCGAGTCGATGCGCAGCACCACCGCCTTGACCTTGTCGTCGGCGGCCAGCGCGCGCAGCGCCGGGCCGAGCACGCGCGGGGCGATCTCGCGCCGCGCCGCCGCCTTGCCTCCGCCCTCGCCGTCCACCACCGTGCCGACCGCGTAGACCAGCGCGATGTGCGGCTCGCGCGGGCGATCGGGCGGCGCCGCGCCGAGGAGCTGCATGAGCTGGCCCATGCCGGGCGGCTCGTCATCGCCGACCTCGACCCGGGTCCATTCGCTGCCGGCGACCACCTGATCGCGGAAGGTCTCGAAGCCGTCCACGCGATCGACCAGGCCGGCGGCGAGCGCGTCGGGGGCCGGGAAGACCGCGAGATCGATCAGCTCGCGCACGCGGGCCGGCGCGAGGTGGCGGCCGGCGGCGATGCCGTCGACCAGGGCGGCGAAGCGCTCGTCGAGGATCGCGCCCAGGGTCTCGATCATCTCGGGCGACGGGCGATCGCGGGTGAGCGGCTCGGCCGCGCCCTTGAACGCGCCGACGTGGAGGAAGTCGGCCTGGATGCCGAGGCGGTCGAGCGCGCCCTTGACGTGGATCGGCACCGCGGCGGCGCCCGACACGACGATCTCGCCGCCGGCGGACAGGCCGATCGAGTCGCAGGCGCTCATGGCGAGGTAGCTGACGTTGGTCGCGCCGTCGGCGTGGCAGTGAATCTTGCGGCCGGCCGGCTGGGCGCGGCGGAAGCGCTCGAGCCCCGAGCGCAGCTCCTCGGCCGCCGCCATGTCGATGTCGGAGGCGCCGAAGCGGACGATCAGCGCGGTGACGTGCTTGTCCTCGGCCAGCTTGCCGAGCTCGTCGGCGAGCGCGCGCAGCTCGATGCCGCCTCCCCCGAGCAGGCTGAAGGAGCGCAGCTCGACCAGCGGGCGGTCGAGCTCGAGCAGCGCGACGTGGGGCCGATCCTCGTCGTAGCCGCCCGAGTGGCGCGGCTCGTCGTACGGGCCGGGCTCGTCGCCGCGGCTGGCCAGGAGCGAGCCGAGGATGCCGAACGGCGAGCCCGCCGGCGCCGCCGCGGGCGACCTGACCGGGGCCGCGGCGTCGGCGGCGCCGGTCCCGCCGCCGGCGACGTCCGACTTCTCGCCGCCGCAGGTGCCGCACGCGCCGGCCGCGATCGCCAGGACCAGCGGGCCGAGGACACGCGGCGAGGTGGCGCTGGCTCGAGCCGGGCGCGCTGCCGGCGTGGCGGCTGCGGCCGGACGGCTCACCGGGCGCCCTGTGGCGCCTCGGCTCCGCTCGTGCCCGAGGTGTCGCCGCTTCCGGCCGAGGAGCTGGTGCCGCTCGAGGCGCCCGTGCCGCTCTGGCCGCCGGTGCCGCTCTGGCCGCCGGTGCCGCTCGAGCCGCCGCTCGTGCCGCTCTGGCCGCTCTGGCCGCTCGTGCCGCCCGTGCCGCTCGTGTCGGTAGAATCGCCGCTGCCGCTCGTGCCGCCACTTCCGCTGCCGCCGCTGCCGCCGCTGTTGTCCGGCGGGGTGGCGCCCTGGTCTCCCCCCTCCGGCTTGCTCTCCGGCTTGCCCTCGGGCTTGCTGCCTGCGGCGTCGCCGATCTCCCGCTTCAGCAGCTCGATGCGCTCGCGCGCCGCGTCGGAGCGCGTGCCGCTCGGGTGCGCGTCCACGAACGCCTCGAAGCGCTCGAGCGCCTGCTCCTTCAGACCCTGCCGCTGGTACGCCTCGGCGATGCCCCACATGGCCGGCTGGTAGCGCGACGAGATGCCCAGCGCCGCGCGGAAGCGGGCATGCGCGCTCGCGTACTCCTTGCGGTCGAGGTGGCAGTAGCCGAGCCCGGTCAGCGCCTCCACGCTCGCCGGATTCATGTCCAGGACCTTGCGGTAGAGCGGCATCGCGCCCCCGCAGTTGCCGTTCTCGGCCAGCTTCTCGGCCCGCTCGAGCACGGTGTCGAACGAGTCGCCTCCGCCCGCGGCCGGCTTGCCGCCGCCCGGGGCCGGCTTCCCGCCCGCCACCGGCTCCCTGGGCTTGCCCGCCTCGGGCTTCCCGCCCTCGGGCTTGCCGCTCCCCGCCGACCCGTGGTCCTCGGGAGGCATCGCGTCGCGCGTGTCGACCACCTGCTTGCCTGCCCCGCCCAGCTTGTCGAGCAGCGCGTGCGCGCCGGCGTGGTGGGCCTGCACCTTGAGCACCGCCTCGGCGCCGCTCAGCGCCGCGCCCGCGCTGTCGTCGAGATAGTCGAGCCAGGCCAGGCGGAAGCGCGCCCGCACGTCCTCGGCCGGCGCACCCTTGACCAGCTTCTCGAGCAGGATGCGCGCGTCGCGCAGCCGCTTGTCGCGGATGCGAAGCAGCGCGAGGGCGAGATCGGCGTCGCGCGACACGACCGCGTCGGCCGGATTCTGGGCCACGCGCCGCAGCATCCGCTCCACCTCGATCGTGCGCTCGCCCTCCAGCCTGCGCGCGTCGGCCATGGCGACCAGCGCGGCCGCGCTGTCGGCCTGGTGCGAGAGCGCCTGCTCGGCCAGCTGGTGCCCGGTCTTCGCCCGCGCGTGCGACTGATCGGTGAGCTTCCTGGTGTCGGCCGGCGTCGCGGCCAGCCTGGCCTGGTCGGCGAGCTGCTGGGCCAGCGCGTTCTCGATGCGGGCCCGCGCGATCAGGGTCGCGGGGCTGGCCGCGCCCTCGCCGCCGGCCCCCGACGCGAGCGCCGACAGCTGCTGGCTGAGCGGCTCGAGCGCCTCCTGCGAGTCGGCCAGGAGCGCCGCGTCGGCGTCGTGCACCAGCTTGTCCATCTCGGCAGCCGGCCCCGGCTGGGCCGGCGCGGGCGCCGCCGGTGTCGGCGTGGTCGGCGTGGTGGGCAGCGGCGTGATCGGCGCGGGTCCCGGCGACGGCGCCACCCCGGCGCCCGGCTCGGTCGCGACCTGCGACGGCGCCTCCATGTCCTCCTCGTCGCCGGTGTAGAGCAGGAGGTAGACCACGCCCGCCGCCGCCGCCATGACGACCAGCGAGAACAGGAAGACCCACAGGCCGGTGCGGTTGCGCGGCGCGATGAGCGGCTCGTCGTCGGCGAACGGCATGTAGCGCGCGTTCTCGTGCCTGCCGCCGCCGCCGACGAACACCGCCTCGTCGGACGAGCGCACCCCTCCGCGCGCCATCCCGCTGACCGGGCCGCTGGGACCGGCGTCGCGCCCGCCGCGCAGCCCGCGCTGCGCCTGCGCGCCCGTCGCCCACCCGCCGGTGACCGGACCGGCCGGCGCTCCTGCCGGCGCGGGTCGCGACGGCGGCGGCGTCAGCGGCAGGCCGGCGGTCGGGGGTCGCGGCGTCGCGCCCGGGCCGGCGCCGTCGAGCATGCCGGCTCCGTAGGGCGGCAGGGTCGGCGCGTTGCCGAGCGCCGCCGGCTCGGCCGCCGAGCGTTCGTGGCCGCCCGCGTCCTCGTCGCCCGGATCGTCGTCCGCGGCCTCGTCGCCGTCGATCGGCAGGTCGTGGCCCGACGGCGCGGCCTGCGCGGTCATCTGACCCGCGGCGTGGTGCGCGTCGCGGTGGGCGCCGGTCGTGCGCGCGCCGGGTGGGAGCCCCGCCCCGCCGAGCGGCAGCGTGCGGACGAACGAACCGGGCGTCGAGCTCGCCGCCGCGCTGTGCGGCTCCTGCACGGTCCCGCCGTAGGAGGCGGCGGCCGACAGATCGTCGCCGGAGCCATCGCGGCCGCCGTGCGCGTGGCCGTCGCCGTCGCGCCGATCGCCGTCGAGGTGCAGCGGCGGATCGCCGGCGAAGCCGTCGTCGTCGGACCCCGCGTCCGACGGATACTCGCGCGTGGACGCGCTCCAGCGGCCCGATATGCGCGCCTCGCGCGCCTCGTCAGCGATGCCGAAGAAGGAGGCGAGCTCGCCGATCTCGCCCAGCAGCTTCCACTTCTTGCCGGTGCGCGAGATCGAGCAGCTGCGGCTGACCCGTCCCGACACGATCCACTTCTGCAGGGTCGACAGCTCGCGGCAGGTCTTGATCTCGCCGTCCTCGAGGCGGATGAGCCAGGTGCGCTCGCCGTCCTCGGCGTCCATGAGGACGCTCGACGCGCGCGGCGGGTCCGACATCGAGGACGACATCGACGCCGACTGGGAGGCCGACATCGATGCCGACGCCGGGCCCGGCGTCGGCGTGCGATCGTGCACCACGGGGGGGCCCACCGTCGGGAGGTGCTCCGACGGAGCCTGCCGCGCGCGCACCTTGAACATGTGACCGCAGGTGGTGCACTTGACCGTCACGCCGCCGGGCTTGAGCTTGCTCTCGTCCAGCTCGTATTCCGTCTGGCACTTCTCGCAGCGTACGTCCATTCAGCGTGAGCCTCGGCGCGGCGGCGCCATCCCCCGCCCAGGAGCGGTGTGCAAACTGTAGGCTCTTGCGTGCGCGGAAGCCATCGATTCTCAGCCTATAGCATGGTCACGAGCGACGCACAAAGGTTGCTCGACCCACGGTCGCCTGGTCCGGGCGACCCGTCGGTCAGACGGGGTGCCGACGGAGTCGGCGGAGCCCCCGCTCAATCCCCCCGTCGTCGAGCGACCACTCTGCCTGCGGGGCCACCTCAGGTGCCCCCGTCGAAATCGAGTGGCCGAGCGCGAAAGCGCGAAGCCTGACACCGGAGCTCACCGAGGTCACCGACGTGAGCTCCGGCGTTAAGATGGTCCGGTGAAAGCCAGCGCGGGTGACGAGAGGCGAGCGGGCGAGGCGGGGATGCGCGTGGCGCAGCGCGTGCCGGTGGACGCGTTCGTCAAGGTGCGGGGCGAGGGCGCGCGCGAGTTCGTGTTCCGCACGCGTGATCTGTCCGAAAGTGGACTGTTTCTGTACACGCGGGTCGGCCACTCGTATCCGTTCAAGATCGGCTCGACGCTCGACATCGAGCTCTACGACTACGACGAGTACGTGACGTGCGAGGTCGTGGTCGTGCGCGTGGTCGAGCCGGGCAGCGCGGAGGCTGATCACTACCCGACCGGCTTCGGGGTCCGGATCTCCAGCATCGCGCCCGAACACCGGCAGCGACTGTCCGGGATGCTCGCGCGGCTCAACAAGGGCGAGAGCCTCTACTGATGACGATGATGGAGCGCCGAGCGGGCGCGGGCAGCGGCTCCCGGCGCACTGGCTCCCGGCGCAGCGGCTCCCGGCGCAGCGGCTCCCGGCGATCGGCGCATCCGCGATGGACCGTGGCGAGGCGACACATGCACGTGCGCGCCACCCAGCGCCGCGCGCGCCGACGGCTCGCAGGGGCGACCCCCGGCGGTGTGCTTCACCCCATCGGGGTGCAGCTACGTGCCCTGGAGTCCGCCACTTTCCGGCCCAGATCACCCCGCCACGGTCTCTCAACAGCCTGTGGATAATCTGTGTAGAGCAACTGGATTGAAGGCTGGTCGCTGTGGAGATGAACGCCGGCGTCAATCACGTGTCCCGGCCTACAAACGACCATCGGCGACCCTGGCCCGACCTTCACGCCTGGTACAGACCGAGCAGCCACAGCACGAGCCCCGACGCGACCAGAAGGCCAGCCGTGGTCGCCGCGCGCGGCACCAGCTTGTCGTCGGCGCTGATCCCGCGCCACGCGAACAGCGCGCCGCCGCCCAGCCAGGTGAGAAAGCCGGCGAGCGCGAGCAGGGTCCAGCCGACGTCGGGCGCCTCGTCGCGATCGAGCACGCGGTAGTGCCAGGCCGCGCGCTCGGCCTCGGTCTTGCCCGCGTCGGGCGCGCCGTCCATCCGCGCCAGCAGCCCGGCGATGTGCTTGTTGGCCGGATCGAGCCGCTCCTCGTGCGGGACATAGAAGCTGCGCGTGGCCAGGATGGACCCGCGCACGGCCTGCCACGCGGCCAGGGCGGTGGCGACGTCGCCCTTCGCCTCGGCCTCGCCGGCGAGCGCCTGCAGCCGGTCGTAGGCGTCGACCACGTGCGGCGCGAGCGGCACGTACCAGCGCGCGGCGCGCCGCCACCAGCGGATCGCCTCCTCGTTGTCGCCCGCCGAGAAGGCGCGGTCGCCGTCGTCGAGCGCGGCGCGCCCCTGCCACACGGCGCGGGTCACGACCACGCCGGCGCAGAAGGCGACCACCAGCGCGAGCGCGGCGATCCGCCGCCGCATCACAGGAAGTCCCGCCGCGCGAAGATGACCACCGCGAGCGCGAGCAGGAGCGCGACGTAGAGCGCGCCGTGGCCGGCCGCGGCGGCGACGTAGGACCAGCTCACGAAGTCGCTGTGCACCGACACCACCTTGCCGTGCATTGTACTGCCCGAGACCTGGAACAGGTGCAGGTCGGGCACGATGTAGAGCGCGGCGCGGCAGGCCGCGCGGATGAACGGCGTGGCGGCGGAGTCGACCACCGTGCGCAGCTCGTCGGTGGCGCGCCCGACCAGCCAGATGCCGGCGGTGAAGACGCCCGACAGGACCGGGCTCGAGAACGAGGAGAAGAAGGCCGCCACCGCGGCCACCACCAGCACCTCGATCCACGTGAGCAGGAGCGCCTTGACGATGATGGCGTCGAACGGGACCTCCTGCAGCCAGAACAGCCCGGCCATGAGCAGGGTCGACACCGCGAGCAGGAGGGTGAGGCTGGCCGCCATGCCGGCATAGCGGCCGAGCAGGAGCTCGTGGCGCTCGATCGGCTTGGCCAGCATGGTGTGGATGGTGCGCCGCTGGATCTCGGTGTAGAGGAGGAGCGCGCCCAGCACCATGGCGGTGATGCAGCCGAAGAAGGACGTACCGCCCAGGGCCACGTCGACCGCCACGCGCTTCTCCTGGTGGAGCGACATCTCGCCCAGGACCAGCGCGAACATCATGACGCCGGCCGACACCACGATGACGGCGATGAGGAAGCGGTGGCGGATGGCCCAGCGGAAGGTGTTGAGCCCCACCGCGTAGATGCGGCCGATCACGTCGCGCCCGCTCCCCGGCCGGACCGGCGCGGCTGGTCCGGATCGTGCGCGCCGTCGCCCGCGGCCGATCTTCTGGCCCCGGCCCCGTTGCCGGCCGCGTCCGCGGCCGAGCGGGCCGCGCCGCCCTCCCCCGGCCCCGTCGAGGCCGGCTCCGGCGCCGACGATGCCGACGATGCCGTCGCCGCCGACGACTCCGACGACGGCGAGCCGGGCGATCCAGGCGACCCGGTTCGCCCGGGCGGCGCGGCGCGGCCCAGACCCTCGCTGCCGGCCAGCCGGGCGCGGCGCACGAACAGGTCCTCCAGGCTCTCGTGGCGCGGCGCCACCGACACCACCCTGGCGCCGAGCGCGCGCGCCTCGGCCAGGATCTGGTCGACGTCGGCGCTCGGGTCGAGCTCCAGCTCCAGCTCGTCGCCGCGCCGGTCGAAGCGGCGGCAGCGCGGCTCCAGCGCCTCCGCCGCCGCGCCCGCGTCGGCCGGCAGCCGCAGATGCAGCGCGGTGGACACCAGAGAGCCGTCGACCAGCTCCGAGACCCGGCCGACGTCGTGCAGCTTGCCGCCGACGATGATGGCGACGCGGTCGGCGATCGCCTCGACGTCGGCCAGGATGTGCGACGAGAAGAACACCGTCTTGCCGGCCTGGTTGAGGCCCTGCACGATCTGGCGCACCTCGCGCCGGCCCAGCGGATCGAGCCCCGAGGTCGGCTCGTCGAGCACCACCAGCTCCGGGTCGCTCATGAGCGACTGCGCGATGCCGGCCCGCTGCAGCATGCCCTTCGAGTAGCTCTTGAGCGCCTGCTTGCGCGCCCGCTCGAGGCCGACCAGCTCGATGAGCTCGCCGGCGCGGCGCCGGCGCGCGCGCCGGTCCATGCCGAAAAGCCGGCCGACCAGGTCGAGCAGCTCGCCGACGGTCAGGTACTCGTAGAAGTAGGGCGCCTCGGGCAGAAATCCGATGCGCGCCCGCGCCTGCCGGCTGGGCACCGCCATGCCGAACAGCGACGCTCCGCCCGCGCTGGGCCGGATGAGGCCCATGAGGATGCGGATGGTGGTGGTCTTGCCGGCCCCGTTGGGGCCGACGAAGCCGAAGATCTCGCCCCGCTCGACCGAGAAGGAGATGCCGTCGAGCGCGACCACGCGGCGGCGCGAGAACGGCGTGTGATAGACCTTGCGCAGCTCGCGCACCTCGATGATCGGGTCCGCGGACGGCTTCATGCTCATGCCAGCGCCTCGCCCAGCGCGTCGACCACCGCGTCCAGCTCGGCCGAGCGCATCCCGATGTAGAGCGGCAGGGCGAGCGCGCGGTCGTGCAGCGCGTCGGCCTGCTCGAGCGGCACCTGGCCGGCGCGCCGGTGCGGCGGCAGGCGGTGAAACGCGAACGTGGCCGGTCCGCTCTCGATGGCGGCCGCGGCCAGGACCCGGCGCACCCGGTCGCGATCGACGCCCGGCGCCAGCCTGACCGCGAAGGTCTGGTAGGCGTGCACCGCCCCGGTGGCGGGCTCCTGCCACGACAGGCGGCCGGCGCGGGCCAGCGGTGCGAGTCGGCGGCGATAGCCCTCGGCCAGGAGGCGCCGCTCGGCCACCATCTCGTCGAGCCGGGCCAGCTGGGCGCAGCCGATCGCCGCCGCGATCTCCGACATGCGCGCGTTGGTGCCGGCGCGGTGAAAGCTGCCGGGCCCGTCCTGGCCGTGGTTGCGCAGCTCGCGCAGCGCGGCCGCGATCCCGTCGTCGTCGCACAGGACCGCGCCGCCCTCGCCGGTGGTGATCAGCTTGCGCGGATGAAACGACAGGACGGCGACGCGACCCGAGCCGCCGCCGGGCCGCCCGCTGGAGTCGACGCCGCCCAGCCCGCACGCGGCGTCGGCCACGACCGGCACGTCGCTGCCGGCCTGCAGGCGCTCGAGCGGGGCCGCCTCCGCCGGCAGGCCGAGCTGGTCGATCGAGATGATCGCGCGCGGCCGCTCGCAGCCGGCCAGCGCGCGCTGCGCCGCCTCCGGATCGAGGGTCCAGGTGTCGCGGTCGACGTCGACCGCGACGGGCGTCGCCCCGGCGCGCACGACCGCGTTGGCCGCGGCGGGGAAGCCGAACGCGGTCACCAGCACCTGGTCGCCGGGCGCCACGTCGAGCGCCCACAGCGCGAGCTCGAGCGCCGCGGTGCCCGAGGCGGCCGCGACCGCGTGGCGACGGCGGCAGCGCGCCGCCAGCTCCTCCTCGAAGCGCCGGTTCTCCGGGCCCAGCACCAGGCGCCCGGAGCGCAGCGCGCGCTCGGCGGCGGCCAGCTCGGTCTCGCCCAGCGACGGACGGGCCAGCGGGATCACGGCGGCGCGCCCTCGCGCCGGTACCACTGGATGGTGCGCAGGAGCCCCTCCTCGAGGTCGACGACGGCCTGAAAGCCGAGCAGCTCGCGCGCCTTGTCGACCGCCGGCACGCGGATCTCGACGTCGGCGTTGGGCCACGGCACGAACTGGATGTGCGAGCGCGACGACGACAGGCGGACGATCTCGCGGGCCAGGTTGTAGATGGTGACGGTGGAGCGCGGGTTGCCGATGTTGAAGGCGTGGCCGACCGCCTGCTCGCGCTCGAGGGCGAGCAGGATCGAGTCGACGATGTCGTCGATGTAGCACCACGCGCGGATCTGCGAGCCGTCGTTGTGGATCTCGAGCGGCTCGCCGGACAGCGCGCGGCGGATGAAGTGGTGGACTGCCCCCTCGCCGACCTGGCGCGGGCCGTACACGTTGAACGGGCGGATCGAGCAGGTCGGCAGGCCGTGCTCCTTGTGGTAGTTGAGCGCCAGGTGCTCGGTGGCCAGCTTGGCGACCGCGTAGGTCCAGCGCGCCTCGCCGACCGCGCCCAGCGTGGTCGCGTCCCACTCGGTGACGTTGTAGGCGTAGCGCCCGAACACTTCGCTGGTCGAGAAGTCGATGATGCGCTTCACACCGCCAGCCGTGCGCGCCGCCTCC
>DATFRY010000594.1:0-11005 GCA_035262925.1 Kofleriaceae bacterium
GCGCGAGGTCAGGTGGCGCAACACGACCATCGAGACGCGCGACTGGGAGACGATCGTCCTGCCCAACAGCGTGCTGTCCAAGAACCAGTTCATCGTGCTGGGGCGGCGCGAGGGCGAGCCGGTGCTGTTGCGGCGCAAGATCCACTTCGACGTCGACTACCGGTACAGCCCGACCGACGTCATCCGCGCGGTCGAGGACGCGCTGCGGCGGGCGCCGATCGAGGGCGTGTCCCCCGAGCCGACGCCCAACTGCGTGCTCATGGACCTGCGCGGCAGCTTCAACAGCTACACCGCGCGCTACTGGCTCACCGACCTCAGCCGAGACGATGGCACCGACTCGCGGGTGCGCACCCTCATCTTCTTCTCGCTGCGCCGCGAGGGCATCCCGCTGTCCGTGCCGGCCCACGCGATCTTCATGACCAGCGACGACGACGAGCGCCGGCAGCGCAAGGAGCGCGATCGCGACCAGACCCGCGCCTCGGTGCTGCGCGGCGCCGAGCTGTTCCGCGACCTCAGCCCCGAGGAGATCGACCGGCTCGCCGTGGGGCTGCGCTACACGCCCTACTCGAGAGCCGAGACCCTCACCCGGCAGGGGAGCGAGGGGCACGACCTCTACTTCGTCCACCGCGGCGAGGTCAGCGTGCGGGTGGGCGCCGACGGCGCCGAGCGCGAGGTCGCCGTCCTCGGCCCGGGCACCTTCTTCGGCGAGCGCGCCCTCATGACCGGCGAGCCGCGCAGCGCCACCACCGTGGCGCGGGGCGACGTCGAGTGCTACCGCCTGGCCAGGGCCGACCTGGAGAAGATCCTCCAGCAGCGGCCCGAGCTGGCCGACGCGCTGGCCGAGATCCTGGCCCGCCGCGAGACCGAGCTCTCCGCCCACCGCGACACCCTCTCGCGCGAGGCGCGCGAGAGCCGCATCGCGAGCGAGAAGAGCCGGCTGGTCGGGAAGATCCGCAGCTTCTTCGGGCTGAAGGCCGCGAACTGACCGACCAGGTCGGCCAGCCCGCGGCCCGCGCCCGTCCCGCGGCCCGCGCGGCCTACGCCCGCAGCGCGTCGATCGCGCGCAGCCGCGCCGCGCGGAAGGCCGGGATGATGCCGCCGACGAACCCGGTGACGCCGCCGACGATGATCGCGGCGATCACCACGCCCGAGGTCATCTGGAAGGTGAACACGATCTCCGACCAGCTCTGGAAGTTGATGACCGAGAACTTCACGAAGCTGAGGCCCAGCGCGGCGATCACACCCAGGGCGGCGCCGGCCAGCGAGAGCACGATGCACTCGGTGGCGAACGACAGCAGGATCGAGAAGCGCGAGAAGCCGAGCGCTCTCATGGTGCCGATCTCGCGCTTCCGGTGCGCGACCGCCGTGTTCATGGTGATGAACGCGCCGATGATGCCGGCCAGGATGAAGAAGAAGCTGATCCCGACGCCGAGGCCGATGAAGAGGCCGCGGGTCATCTCGCTCTGCTTCTCGTAGTAGGCCTGCTCGCGCTGCACGGCGAGCCCCAGCCGCTTGTCGCTCTCGATGGACGCCTTGTAGCCGTCGAACTTGCTCGGCGCGTCGAGCGTCACCGTCACCGACGTGTCGCGGCCCTCGCGTCCGAACGACGTGCGGACGGTCTCGACGTCGGCCCACACCTCGGACTCGAACGACGAGCCGGCCGCCTCGAAGGCGCCCACCACCGTCACCGGGCGGTTCTTCTTCAGCTCGAAGTGCTGCCCGATGTCCATGCCCTTGAAGCGGCCCTGGATCTTCTTGCCGATGATGACCTCATCGGAGCCGGGCCGCGCGGCGCGGCCCTCGACGATGTGCGCCTCGGGGCGGAGCTCCATCACGTTGTCGGCGACGCCGCGCACGAGCACGTTGGACACGCTCCCGTCGCTGCCGACCTTGTCGCCCAGGATGACCGTGACGATCTCGCCGGCGCCGATGGGCTTGCCGGCGCTGTTCTTCTTCACCCCCGGTCCGGCCAGGATCATGCTGACCGTGCTGGTCTCGATCGCGCTGGTCAGCTCCGCATCCGAGCCCTGGCGCAGGATGATGGCGTGGTCGGGCGAACCGGACAGCCCGAGCGTGCGGTCGATGCCCGCCGTCAGCATGATGGCGGCCGCGAGCACGAACACGACCAGCGCGACGCCGACCAGCGTGGCGAGCGTGGTCGCGCGCCGGACCACCAGGCTCCTCATGTTGTAGCGAAGTGGGATCATCGGGTCCTCTCACTCGACCGTGCGGAGCGCATCGGTCACCTTCAACTTGGACGCCCAGAAGGCCGGAAGCACCGCGGCCACCACGGCCAGCGCCGCGGAGATGCCGAGGCTGAGGAGCACGAGCGACTCCGGCATCATGAACTGCGAGATGAGCCCGCCCAGGTTCTCCTCCACCACCGGCCGGAGGAGCACGTTGACCAGGACGTAGGCGATGCCCAGCCCGATCGCGCCGCCGATGATGCCGATGGTCAGCGACTCGCCGACCACCAGTCTGGTGATGTGCTTGCCCTCGAACCCGATGGCGCGAAGACACCCGTACTCGCTCGTCCGTTCTCGCACCCCCATGGCGATCGTGTTGCCCAGGATGAGCACGATGATCACGAGGATCGCGATGGTGACCACGTTGATGGCGGTCAGAATGGCCGAGAAGAAGCCCAGGAACGACTGGTTGAGCGCCTTCTCGCTCATGGTCGCCGTCTGCGTGTCCCGCTCGTCGAACATCGCGTCGATCTGTTTCGACAGGGCCGCCGAGCGACCCGGTTCGTCGATGCGCGTCATGATCCAGCCGACCTGGTCCTTCTGCTTCACCAGCGGCGAATCGTTCAGGTAGTCCCAGTGGAACCACAAGCTCGACCGATCGACCGTCTTGCGCTGGGACGTGTAGATCCCGTCGATCACGAGCTCCCAGTTGCCGGGATAGATCGTCCCGGTCAGGACGATCCTCTGGCCCACCTTCCAGCCCATCTTGGTGGCCAGACGATCGCCGATGAGGGCGCCGCGTCGGTCCTGCACCCAGGCCTCGGCCTGCTTGGGATCGACCTGGATCTCGGGATAGACGTTGAGCAGCGACTTGGCGTCGGTGGCGATGGTGGCGAAGAAGTCGTTCGGGTGGGCGGCGTCCTTGCCGCCGAACCAGCTGGCCCAGGTCACCTGCGGCACGCCGTTCTTCCTGGCCACGCCGGGCAGCTTGGCGATGTCGTCCACGTACTTCTTCGGCAGGCTCATGATGAACGTGACCTTGTGCCGCGTGCCGATGCGGTCGGTCGCCGCGTCCTCGACACCTCCGGTCCAGGCGATGATGATGACGCGCATGAGCGCGAACAGGATGATCGCCACGGCGATGCCGATGGCGGTCAGCGCGGTCCGGAACTTGTGCCGGCCCACGTTCTTGACGGCCAGCGTCGCGAGCCTCATTGCAGGGCTCCCTTGTCCAGCTTGCGCACGATGCCGGCGCGCTCCGCGGCATGCGGATCGTGCGTCACCATGATGATGGTCTTCTCGAACTCGCGGTTGAGCTTCTCGAGGAGCGCGAGGATCTCCTCGGCGCTCTCGCGGTCGAGGTCGCCGGTCGGCTCGTCGGCCACGATGATCTTGGGGTCGGTGACGATGGCCCGGGCGATCGACGTGCGCTGCTGCTGGCCGCCCGACAGCTGATCGGGGCGGTGGCTCCCGCGGTCGGACAGGCCGACCACCTTGAGGGCCGTCAGCGCCCGCTTCTTGCGCTCCGCCCCCGACAGCTTGGTCAGGAGCAGCGGCAGCTCGACGTTCTGCGCCGCGGTGAGCACCGGGATGAGGTTGTAGTTCTGGAACACGAAGCCGACGTGGGTCGATCGCCACTTGGCCAGGCCCGCCTCGCTGAGGCCGCCCAGCTCGGTGCCGCCGACCACGACGGTGCCGGACGACGGCCGATCGAGCCCCGCGATCAGGTTGAGCAGGGTCGACTTGCCCGATCCGGACGGGCCCATGAGCGCCTCGAACGCGCCCGCGGCGACGTTGAGGTCGACGTCCTTGAGGACGTCCAGCCGCTCCTTGCCGCGCCAGTAGGTCTTGGACAGCTTGCGCACCGTGATGATGTTGTCGGACTGCACGGTGCCCCGATAGACCCCGTTCTCGTTGCTGCGATCCTGTGCGTCCTTCTTCGCCGCGGCACCGATATTTTCTGTCTGACTCATCCGCCGTTCCTTTCCTTGACCTGCTGACCGTCGGCCAGATCCGGACCCGGTTTCGACACCACGCGGGTCCCGGATGCGGGGCCGCGCACGAGCTCGAAGCCGTCGCCGAAGGGCTTGCCGAGCTGGACGGGCACCATCCGCGCCCGACCCTCCTCCACCACGAACACCACCTTCGCTCCGCTGCGATCCGCCACCGCCGCGCCCGGCACGATGAGCTTGGGCGGCTCCTTCATCGCCTTCTCCTCGAGCTTGCTGGACAGGAAGCTGACCCGCGCCGACATCTCGGGCAGCGCTCCCTCGCTCGGGTCGACGAACTTCACCTTCACCACCACCGTGGCCTTGGAGCGGTCGACCTTGGGCACGATCGCGTAGACCTCGCCGCGCACCCGGCGATCCGGAAACGCGTCGAGCTGGATCTCGCACGGCTGGCCCAGCTTGACCAGGTGCAGCCTGCCCTCCGGCACGTCGGTCTCGACCGCCAGCGACGTGAAGTCGGCGATCTCGATGCTGCCCGCCGTGTCGGCCACGCCGCTCATCGCCGGTCCGACGAAGTCGCCCAGCTCGGGCGGCCGGTTGATGATCTTGCCCGAGATGGGCGAGAGGAGGGTGTAGCTCTTGAGGTTGACCTCGAGGGCGTTGACCTCGGCCTGGGCCGCGCGCGACGCCGCGTCGGCCGCCTTGACCGAGGCGCGCAGCGCGTCGGCCCGGCGCGCCAGATCGTCGGCCGTGGCCTTGGGCGTCACGCCCTGGACCGACAGGCCGCGCTCGCGCTGGAGCTGCTGCTGGGTCTCGGCCAGGGTGGCGCGCGCGGTCTCGGCGTTGGCGCGCGCGGTCGCCACCCGCGAGCGCGCCGCCGCGATGGCCGCCTCGTGATCGGCGGTGTCGAGGACGACCAGGACATCGCCGGCCTTGACCTCGTCGCTCTGCTTCACCTTGACCTCGGCCACCCGGCCCGGGACCTTCACCACCGCGCGCGAGAGCACCTGCGGGATGACGTAGCCGGTGGAGGTGAGCTCGATCGAGGCCTGCGCCGGCGACACCGTCGCGATCTCGGTGACCGCGACCTCGGTCTTGAACACCTTGGAGCGCAGCCGGGGCACGGCGATGAAGTAGATGGCGGCGAGCACGGCGACGGCGATGGCCAGATAGATGACCAGGCGCAGCGCGCGCCCGCGCGACCCCGGCGGAACGTCGTGGTCGATGCGGAGCGACGCGAGATCGGATGAGAGCTGGTCTGACACGTGGCCGGACTTTACCTGAACGAGGGAGGGCATTTTTGACGGTTCCTGCGCGGAGGGGGGATCTCGCGGAGATCGACCCCGAACGCCGCCTGAGGACACCCACCATGCAGGATGTCTATTGCGACCGTTCGAGCCCTTATGTGAAGAAGCGTGAAGGCGAGCACGGGGCCCCGCCACCGGCAGTGCAACAGGCGAGAAAGCCACGCTCAGCGAGAGGAACCGGGCCCGAGGACCGTCACGAGCTTGCCCTGGCCGAGGCCGATCATGAGGGGGATTGAGTCGGTGCCGACTTCATCGCGCCAGAATGACGTGCTGGCCAGCAGGTCGTGCGTGGCGCGCAGCTGCCCGTCGAGGGTGAGGAGCACGCCTCCGGGCGCGAGGCGCGGATAGAGCTCGCGCACGCACACGCGCGTCGACTCGACGAGATCCACGTCGAGCAGCACGACGTCGAGCCAG
Organism: Kofleriaceae bacterium; assembly: GCA_035262925.1. Taxonomy (GTDB): domain Bacteria; phylum Myxococcota_A; class Polyangia; order Haliangiales; family Haliangiaceae; genus DATFRY01. The sequence continues at coordinate 5,857 of DATFRY010000594.1, forward strand.
CGGCCGCGCTCGAGCGCCGGCAGCGTGTCGGCGAACCAGCCCTTGTGAAAGCGGCACACCTCGGGCGCGCCCAGCCGCGCCACGGTGCGCTGCACCGACGGCAGCGTCGCGCGAAACGCGCCCGCGCGGAACGCGACGCCGCGGCCGTCGAGGTGCGTGTGGCGCTCGCGGTTGGGCGGCAGGCCGCGGAAGGAGTCGAACACCAGGAGCTGCCCGCCGGCGGCGCGGGTGGCGAGGCTGAGCTTGGCGGTGCTGGAGCCGTGGCCGCAGCCGGCCTCGACGACGATCGGGCGGGGGCGGCGGAGGATGTGCTCGGTGACGGCGAGCATCTCGCCGAGGGTGTGATAGCCGCGGGTCGCGTTGGTGATGGCGGTGTAGCGGCGGATGAGGCCGATGCGGCGGAGCGCGCCGGCCGGGCCGCGCGGCCCCGGGCCGCGCAGGACGAAGCCGAGCGCGGCGGCGCGGTCGCGCGTGGCCAGGTACTCGATCGACTTCAGCCGGCGGTAGAGGCTGCCCGGGCCGCGCCGCAGCATCGCGGGCGCGCCGCCGTCACGGGGCCGCGGCGCAGAACGGCTGCGGATCATCGGCGACCGCCTCGCCCGGCGGCGGCACCGGCTCGCCGCCGTGCTCCTGCATCTTGTCCTCGTCGCGGCACTCGTAGGCGTCGCGGCAGTCGCCCCCGCTGCCGCACTTCTTCATGCAGTAGCGGACCTCGGCGGTGCGCGGCACGCAGGTGCCGCTCAGCGTGCACAGCTCGTCGGCGGAGCAGCCGGAGGTGGTGGCGCGCGGGTCGCACGTCTTGTTGGTGTCGGCCACCGAGAAGAAGCGGACGCAGACCGCCTCGTCAGGGCAGGTGTCCCAGTCGCAGCCGAGGATCGTGCAGTAGCCGCCGGACGAGCTGATGTCGCAGATGCGGTCGCCCTGGGTCGAGCAGTCCGACGAGAGCGAGCACGAGTCGCCGATCTCGTCGCCGCACGCAGCGGTGGCCAGGAGGGGAAGGATGGCCAGGCTGGCGCGGAGGAGCGACATGGGCGGGCGATACTACCACCCGTCAGACTGCGAGCAAGATGGCGGGGTTGCCTGGACGTGGCGGCCGCGTGGGGGCAGGGCTGCTCGTGAAATCGGCGTGTTATAGAGAAGCGATGCGAGCGGTGGTCCAGCGGGTGTCGCGCGCGGCGGTGAGGGTCGACCGGCGGGTGACCGGCGAGGTGGGCCGGGGACTGATGGTCCTCGTCGGGGCCGGGGTCGGCGATGGGGTGGGCGCGGTCGACTACATGATCGACAAGGTCGTCAACCTTCGCATCTTCGCGGATGAGGCGGGGAAGATGAACCGGTCGGTCCTCGAGGTCGGGGGCGGCGTGCTGGTCGTGTCGCAGTTCACGCTGTACGGGGATGCTCGCAAGGGGAGGCGGCCGGCCTTCACGCAGGCGCTGGAGCCGGGCGAGGCGGAGGCGCTCTACGAGCGGTTCGTGGCGGGGCTGAGGGCCGCGGGGGTGAGCGTCGTGGCGACGGGGGTGTTCGGGGCGATGATGGAGGTCGAGCTGGTCAATGACGGGCCGGTGACGATCTTGCTGGAGTCGGGCAAGCAGTTCTGAGCGACGGGCGGCGATGGCGGTGGCTACCAGGGGATGGCGGCGCCGTCGCGGAAGAAGCCGCCGGTGGTGTCGTCGGTGAGGGTGGCGGCCCAGACGATCGAGGCGGCGCCGTCGGACAGGCCGCGGGGGGCGTGGGAGCCACCCATGTCGGTGCGGACCCAGCCGGGGCAGACCGCGTTGATGCGGATGCCGCGCGGCGACAGCTCGGGAGCCAGGACGCGGACGAGGGCGTTCAGCCCGGCCTTGGACACCTGATAGGCGGAGGACGGCCAGCCCTCGGCGCGGTGGCGGCCGGATTCGACGTCGGTGACGAAGCTCTGCATCTGCGCGATGAGGGCGGCGCGGGTCAGCGTGCGATCGGAGAGGCGCGCGCGGATGGATGGGCGCAGATCGGACAGGCCGCCGACGCCGCTCGAGACCATGACGATGCCGGCGCCGCGGGGCATGAGCGGCAGGATGGCGTCGGTCATGGCGAGCGCGCCGGTGAAGTTGACCGCGATCGTGCGGCGCGCGACCTCGGCGTCGAATCCGTCGAGGGCGATGGCGGCGTTGTTGACCAGGACGTCGATGGAGCGGCCACCGAGGTGGGCGGCGAGGGTCGCGATGCTCGCCGGGTCCTCGACGTCGAGGGCGTGGTGCTCGGCGGCGCCGCCGCGGTGGGTGAGCTCGGCGGCCAGGTCGCGGGCCTGCTCGGGGTCGCGGCTGGTGGCGATGACGTGGAAGCCGCGGTGGGCGAGGTCGCGGCAGGTCTCGCGGCCGAGGCCGCGGCTGGATCCCGTCACCAGGACGGTTCGGCGCGCTGTATCGGGGGAAGGGGGCATCGCGGCGGCTCCGGGGTGAGAGGCGCGATCATAGCGCGGCGCGACTGGATGCCACTCCGGCGCCGGGGCGAGGACGCGGTCTGGACCGCGACGTCGCAGGTCGGCGATCGCGACACGCTGGGCGCGATCGTGGGCGGCATCGCGGCGACCGCGACCGGTGCCGAGGGCATCCCGTTCCCGTGGCGAGCCTCGATCGAGCCCGTGCCGGCGGGCGCGGCGCTGGAGGCCCGAGCTCCGGGTCAGGCCAGGAAATCGCGGCGGCGTGTAACCTTTGCGCCCGCCCGTTCGTGGAACGGGCATGAGAGCCAGACCTGACATCGTCATCGGAGGCGGACTCGGCGGGCTGACCTGCGCGCTCCTGCTCGCGCGCGCAGGGCGCGAGGTCGTCGTGTTCGAGAAGGCGGGCGCCGTCGGTGGGCGCGCCTCCACGCACGAGGAGGCGGGCGCGCTCCTGAACCTCGGCCCGCACGCGCTCTACTGCGAGGGCGCGGCGCGCACCCTCCTGCGCGAGCTCGGCGTCGACCCGGCCGGCGCGCGCCCGCCGATGTCGGGTGCGCTGGCGCGGGACGGCGGGCGACTGCACGCGCTGCCGGTCGGCTTCACCTCGATCCTGTCCACCAGCCTGCTCGGGCTGGGCGAGAAGCTGGAGGCCGCGCGCCTGTTGCAGTCGCTGCCGCGCATCGACTGGCGCGCGCTGCGCGGACGGTCGGTGGGCGAGTGGATCGAGGGCGCGGCCCGCGGCGACGGCACGCGGCGGCTGCTCCACGCCCTGGTGCGCCTGACCACCTACGCCAGCGCGCCCGATCTGCTGGCCGCCGACGAGGCGGCCCGGCAGCTCGCGCTCGGCGTGTCGAGCGGCGTCATGTACGTCCACGGCGGCTGGCAGACCATTGCCCGCGAGCTGGCGCGGCTCGCCGCCGGCGCCGGCGCCGCGATCCACGTGTCGAGCCGGGTCGCGGCGGTCGCGCCCGGCCGCGTGACGCTGGCCGACGGCAGCGAGCTGCCCGCGGCGTCGGTGTTCATCGCGGGCGGCCCCGCGGTCGCGGCCGAGCTGGTGCCGTCGAGCGCGGCGCTGGCGGCGGCCCGGAGCGCCGCGGTGCCGGTTCACGCCGCGTGTCTCGACCTCGCGCTGACCGGGCTGCCGCGCCCGCGCGCCGCCTTCTGCCTCGGCGTCGACGAGCCGCTCTACTACTCGGTGCACACCGCGACGGCCGAGCTCGCGCGGGGCGGCGTGCAGGTCATCCACGCGGCCCGCTACCTCGCGCCCGGCGAGAGGGCGGACGCGTCGTCGCTCGAGCTCATGCTCGACCAGCTGCAGCCGGGATGGCGCGAGCGCGTGGTGGCGCGGCGGTTCCTGCCCCGGCTGGTGGTGGCGAACGACCTCCACGCGGTGGGCCGGCGCCGTCCCGGGCCGGCGGTGCCGGATGCGCCCGGCGTCTTCGCCGTCGGCGACTGGGTCGGCGACGGAGCCATGCTCGCGGACGCGGTCCTGGCCAGCGCGAAGGCGGCGGTCGCGCTCGCCCTCGACGCGGACCGGCGCGCGGAGGCGATGCCCGCGAGCCGCGCCGCGGTCGCCGGGCTATGATGGCCCCCGTCATGCGGCTGGCCGGCCGAGCCCGAAGCGCGGCGCGCGGCAAGCGTCGAGGTCGCCACGAGGGCGACGCGGCCCGCGACGCGGTCCGCGGGGGTCGAGGGGCATCCGGCCGATGACGGAGGCGCGGGCGGCGGTCGAGCGCGCCTTTCGCTCGCACGAGCGCTTCCTGTGGTCGCTGTGCTACCGGATGACCGGCAGCTCGGCCGACGCAGACGACCTGGTGCAGGACACCTTCGCCCGCGCCATCGCCCGCCCGCCGGCCGACCTGGAGTCGCCGCTTCGCCCGTGGCTGGTGCGGGTCGCGATGAACCTGGCCCGCGACCTCCTGCGCCAGCGCCGCCGCCGCCGCTACCTGGGCACGTGGCTGCCCGCGCCGGTCGGCGACGCCGCGCTCGCGCTCGATGACGCCGGCGCCGGCGGCCTGGAGCTGCCGCCCGCGCACGAGCCGGCCGAGACCGCGGCGCGCTACGACCTGATGGAGAGCGTGACCACCGCCTTCCTGCTCGCGCTCGAGGCGCTCAGCCCGCCGCAGCGCGCGGTCCTGATCCTGCGCGACGTCCTCGACTACTCGGTCGCGGAGACCGCCGCCGCGCTCGCCTTCTCCGAGGCCAACGTCAAGACCACGCACCACCGCGCGCGCCGGGCCATGCAGGACTACGATGGGCGCCGCTGCCGGCCGAGCCCCGAGCTCACCGCGCGCACGAGCGCCGCGCTCCGCCGCTTTCTCCTGGCCGTGCGGGCGCAGGACGCGTCGGCGGTCGAGGCGCTCCTGGCGGCGGACGTGGTCGCGCGCACCGACGGGGGCGGCGAGTTCGTGGCGGCGCGCGAGCCGATCCTCGGGCCGCGCAAGGTGTCGCTCCTCTACGCCAAGCTGTCGGGGCGCCGCGACGTGCCGGAGCTGCGGAGCGAGCTCCGCCTGCTCAACGGGCTGCCGGCCATCGTGGTCGAGGATCCGCATCCGCCGGCGCGCTGGGCGCCGCGCTGGACCATCCAGGTCGAGATCGGCGACGACGGGCTCATCCGCGCCGTGCACTCGGTCCTCGCCATCGACAAGCTGCGCGGGCTGCCCGCCATCGGCGCGGCCCCGTAGCCGCGCGCCTCGCGCACGAGCCCCGCCGCGCTCGCTCCGCGCTCGCGCT
>DATFRY010000595.1:0-14490 GCA_035262925.1 Kofleriaceae bacterium
CAGGACGAAGACTGCCATCCACAGAAGGCCGGCCGGGACGACGAGCGCGGTCAGGAGCTTCTCCACGATCGCCCAGCTGGGCGCTGCGGCGAGCGACGAGGCCGCGGCCGCGGGGCCGAGGAGGTGCGGGAGCAGGCGCAGCGGGCGGCGTCGCCAGCGGTCGGTGCGATGGTGCAGCGCCGCCGAGACCAGAGTGAGAGCGAGCGCGGCGGCGAAGAGCAGAGTCGAGAGCATGGCGTTCCCTTGTTTCGTCCGTTCCCGTCGCTTGTGCAACGTCGGCGGCCCTCGATGTCGTTCGTTCGTGGGCGCTCAGGTGCCGCTCGGGCGGCGCGACCCGGCAAGGGTTGCCGTTGGCGGGACGGCAAGACTTGCCGTGTGCCCGGCCGGCGATCCGGGGAGGACCTCGCGGCGCGCCGGGCTTCGCGGCATCCCTTTCGACCGGCGGAGCTGGCGCCGCTCGTGCAAGGGGAGGATCGCTGCGGAGACGAGGCGGGAGGGCGGGATGCGCGAGCGCGTGCTGATTCTGGTGCTTCTGATCGCTGCCTGTGGCGGCGATGACGGGATGGACGACGGGGCGGGCGCCGTGGACGACGGGGAGTTCCCGTACCTGGTGGACCTTCGAGTCTGGCAGTATGCCGACGGCCGGGCCAACCTCGGCGCCTGCCTGTACCGCTACTCGCTGTGCGAGAGCCTCGGCACCGTCGAGGTCGAGCATGGCAACCAGGCGGTGACTCTCGGGCATGATCGCGAGTCGTCCGGCGAGTGGTACGTCGGGACGTTTGCCACCACGGCGGCCGGCGAGCCATTCCGCTTCACATGGTCGGGGGCGGACGAGCAGTCGCCCGTGACGGGTGAGGTGTGGCTGCCCGACGAGTTCACCATCACCGCACCCGTCTCCGGATCGGCGGTGAGCGCGGCCAAGCCGGTGACCCTGGAGTGGACGGGCGGATCGCCCGGGGGCCTGATGGCCTGGGGCTACAGCGCATCGTGCATCGACGGAACCATCAACGACTTCGATCACCTCGTGCCCGACTCGGGACGCGTCGAGATCTCGACCGACCAGCTCGCCGTCGACAACGGCTGCTCCGTGAATCTGTGGCTCGAACGGCTCCGCCGTGGAACCACGAGCTACTCGCGGGCAAACATCATGGCGACGCGGAGTCGCTACGTCGACGTGACCGTAGGCCCGTAGGCCCGGAGCGAGGGCGCGGCCAGGCAGCGGTCGCCCCGCCGCGCGGTCGCAACCAGGCGCCGCGGCCGACCTGCGCGGTGGCGCCGCCGTGAAAGCGCCGTGTGGTCGCCTGCAGTTCATACAGCGCCGGGCGCGCGAAGAGTGGCTGTCTGTGTCTCGCCCGGCGGTGCGAGAGCGTTTGTCCTGCTGCCCCCGCGCGACCTGCACTAGGATCGCGATGCGCGCCCTCGCCGGGGAACGGCGCGCGCCAGGAGGCGCGCATGGCGAGCTCGAGCCGCTCTCGACGGGAGCCCATCCCGGATGACCGACCGGGGTCGCCGCGGTCTCGGTCTGTTCTGAAAGCGAGCGCGGAGACGTGGGCGCAGCTTCCGGACCACGACCTGGCCGCGTCGCCCCTGTTCGTCGGGCGCGAGGAGGAGATCGGGCGGGCGGCGCGCGGGCTCCGCGAGGTCGGGCTCGCGACCATCGTCGGGATGGCCGGCGTCGGGAAGAGCGCGCTGGCCCAGCGCATCGCATCCGCGTGGCCGGGCCCGGTCCTGCGCCACCACGTGCGCGCGGGGCAGCCGGTCGCGGAGCTGCTCGATGACCTGCGCCGTGGCTGCGCGGGCGACGACCAGCGGACGCCCGAGCTGCGCTCCGATGGCGAGCGGCTCGCCGACGCCGCGCGCCTTCTCGATCACACGGCGGCGATGGTGGTCCTGGAGGACGCGGACCGGATGGGCGATGCGGCGGCGGACATGCTGACCCGGCTGGCCGCGTCGGTGCGGCGGGGGCGCGTGGTCGTCACCAGCCGGACGCGACTCTACGGCGGCGCCGGGCCGGAGCGGGTCGAGATCGTGCTCGGCGGTCTCGACGCCGGCGCGGCGCGCGAGCTGTGGGCGCTGCTCGACGATCGCTACGGGACGCGGGCCGGGTTCGAGCAGGCCTGGGAGCGCACGGGCGGCAATCCGTTCCATCTGCGACGCGCGCACGAGGGGGACCTGGATGTCGACGATCCGATCGTCGCGACGGTGGCGGCGCTCGACGCCGACGAGCGGCGGGTCGCGCTGGCGCTCGCGCTGGTCGGAATGCCGCTCGCGCGCGAGGTGGCCGCGCGTCTGCTGCCAGTACGCGGCCGCGCCGCCATCGCCGGGCTCATCGCCAAGCTGGTGGTCGAGACGACCTGGTGCGGCGAGCTGCTGGTGCACGACCTCATCGGCGATGGCCTGCGCGCCGCGGCCAGCGCCGGCGATCTCGCGGCCGCGCACCGGGCGCTGGCCGACGCGCTCGAGGGCGCGCCCCTCGGCCTCATCGCCGGCACGCGGCTGCGGGTGCGCCACATGGCGGCGGCCGGGATGGTCCGCCCGGCGCGCGATCTCCTGCTGGCACGGGCGCGGGAGCTGGTGCGCGGCGGCGGCGCCGGCGAGCTCCTGCGCGGCCTCGACCTGGTCACCGGCGACGGCGACGGCGAGGCTCGGCTGGCGCGCGCGCGCGCGATGGCCCGGATGCTCGACCTCGACCGGGCCTACGACGAGGTGCTCGCGCTGGGCGGCGATCGGCCGGACGCCGGCGACCAGCTGCGCGCGACCTTCGCGCACCTGGCCATGCTGACGCTTCGCCTCGACGTGGCCGGGCGGGTGAGCCGCGCGGGGCTCATGTCACCGTCGACGCCGCCGGAGCTGCGCGTCCGCTTCGCCACCGTCCACGTGCTCACCGCCACCTACCAGGGCGAGGGCCGCGCCGCGCGCGAGCAGATGGAGCGGGCCGCGGCGGGCTTTCCGACGCCGCTCGTGCGCGGATACGCGGCGCTGGCCCGCGCGTTCTCGTTCTGGCTCGAGGAGCGAGACGCCGACGCCGAGCGGGCGATGCGCGCGCCGTGGCCGCTCCTGCGCGGGGCGCTCGCGCTGCGCGCCGGCGTGCTGGCCCCCACGTTCATGGTCAGCGTGCTCGCCCGCGCCGGCAAGACCGGCGACGCCGCCGCCGCGCTGAGCGAGGCCGAGGCGGCGCTGGCCCGCTTCGACGATCCGCTGATGCGCCTCTCGCTGCGCGCGCTGCGCATCACGCTGCTCGAGAGCCAGGGCGACTTCCGCGCCGCGCGCGAGGAGGCGTGCGCGGTCGAGGACGCGCTGGCCAGCGCCGGCCATCGGCTGGGCGTCCTGTGGATCCGGCTGGTGCGCGCGCGCCTGATGCTGTGGTGCGGGCAGGTGCGGGCCGGCCGCCGGCTGCTCGACGAGGTCACGCGCGAGGCGTCCGGCGCGGGCGCGACATTGATCGTCCGGCTGGCGACGCGGGCCGAGCGGGCCGATCCGTGGACTGCGGTCACCAGCCCGCGCCGCGGCGACAGCTCCAGGCCGGGCGAGGAGCGGCGCGAGCGGGCGATCGCGCTGCTGCGCGCGGTCGGCGCCGGCCAGGTCCCGGTCGCGCGCGGATACGCAGCCGCGATCGATCGGGCGGCGGCCGATCCGATCGAGCTCGCGCTGGTGGCCCTGGCCGACTGCGCGCTCGACGAGGGCGGCGACGCGCCAGCGCCGGCGCCGTGCGACGACGGACGCCTGGCCGCCGCCACCGCGGAGGCGGCCCGCGCCGGCGCCGATCCCGAGCTCATCCCGGCCATCGCCGCCTGGCTGCGCGATCGGCTCGCGGCGCGCCCGCGCGGTCCCGTGCGCCTGGTCGTGGTCGATCGCCACTCGGACACCGTGCGATCCGACTCGCTGGTCGTGCAGCTCGGGCGGCGCCCGGCGCTTCGACGCCTGCTCTACGCAATGCTCGAAGCGCCGGGCCGCCCGCACGACAGGTCCGCGCTCGCCCGCGCCATCTGGGCGGTCGACTACCGCGCGGTGCACGACGGCGCGCTGTGGGTCAACGTCAAGCGCCTGCGCGCGCTCCTGGCCCCGACCGGCCTCCAGGTCGCCACCGACGAGGAGGGCGTGCGCCTGTGCCTGGAGCCCGGCTGCGAGCTCCAGGTCATCGCGCGCTGACCGGCGAGGCCGGCGGTGGCGCGGCAGCGGCGCATCGGCCGCTCACAGACAGCGGCAGGAGTAGCCGCCTCCGATCTGCGCGCCGGGCGGGTCGACGGTCACCGTGAGGCCGGCGCACTGGGTCTCGAACCCGTTGGCGTTCTGGCACTGGTCGGCGCAGTGCCAGGCCAGGCCGCCGCAGATGAAGAGCCAGGTGCTGCCCACGATCGCCGCGATGATGGCGATCGCCACCGCCGGCGCGATCTGCTCGCTGTCCTCGAGCGAGACCAGGATGGTGTCGAGGGCGAGCGAGGTGACCAGCGCGGCGCGCTCGGCGTCGAGGTCCTCGATGCCGGACATGTGCACGATGGTGTCGGGATCGGTGCCGTCCGAGCCGGACAGGAACACCTCGATGCCGTCGTCGAGCAGGCGCACCGCCTGGACGGCGCCGCGCGGCAGGTCGCCCGCGCCGTCGTCGTCGCCGGTGAAGCTGGCCAGCTCGAGGCGGTCGCCCTTGCGCACCAGGGTCGCGGTCTCGCCGGTGTTGAGCGGCACCACGATCTCGGCGCCGGAGCGCACGCGCGCCAGGTCGCTGCTCTCGCCGCCGTCGATCACGAAGCTGCGCTCGCGCGACAGCATGTCGTCGAGGGTCGCGGTGTTCGTGCCCATCCGGGTGAGGGTCCTGACGCCGCTGTCGTCGGGCAGGTTGGTCCACACCTCCATCGTCACCGCCCGGCTGCCCGGATCGTCTCCGCCCCGGTCAGAGTCCTGGGCCGCGGTGCAGCCCAGGCCGATCACGCCCGCCGCCGTCAGCATCGCGCAGAGCTTGCTCGCCACCGAGTACGTCTTCTTCATCGTCGTTCTCCTTTTCTGTCCATTTCTGTCCTGTGCTGTCCTGCTGGTTTGCGTCCTTCAGCCGCGCCGCCGTGCGACGGCGACGGCCGAGAGCAGTGCGACCAGGGCGGCGCCCGCGCTGGTCGAGGGGGGAGCCGCGGGAGCCGCCCCGCAGCCGCCGACGACCGGCGTGTCGTCGTACGGGATGCACACGCCGGAGGCATCGGTGGCGGTGTCGGCGGAGGCGGCGACGGTGTCGGCAGCCGCGTCGGTGTCGGCGCCGGCCGCGGCGCCCACGCACTCGGCCCACGGCGGACATCCGGCGCCGGTCGACGCCGCGCAGGGCTGGCGGCACACGCCGCCCGCGCACACCGACGACGCGCACTCGACGTCGCGCTCGCACGCGGCGCCCTCCTGGGAGGTGCGGCAGTCGGGGTCGGGCGCGAGGCAGGCCGTGGCGCACACGCCGTCGGCCTCGCACGAGCCCGAGCAGTCGCGATCGGTCCCGGCGCAGAGGCGGCAGACGCCGTCGTCGTCGTCGCACGCGCAGTCGGGATCGCCGAGCCGACACTCGCCGCCGCACACGCCGTCGCCGGCGCGGCACGCGGGCGGGTCGAGAAACGCCATCGCCTGGCGGATCCACTGCGCGTGCGGTGCGGTCGCCACCGCGCGAGCGCTGCCGCAGCCGGCGGCGCCGGTCGATACCACCCCGGCCAGCTCGGCGCGGTCGCCGGCCAGCACCGGTCCGCCGGAGTCGCCCGGGCAGGTGCCCGGCCGGTAGCGGAAGCCGTCGGCCTCCTCTGCCGTCACCTCGGCGTCGCGCCGGTCCGGCCCCACCGCGCCGGCGCCGAAGCCGAAGATGCGCACCGCCGAGCCGACCGGCGGCACCGGGCCGAGGACGGAGAGAAACCCCGAGCGCGGCGCGCCGCCGGCGATGCGCAGCACCGCCAGGTCGGCCGAGTGCAGGAACGGGTCGTAGCTCGGGGCGACCGCGCCGTCGAGCACGCGCACGAACTCGCCGCCCAGCGTGACGTCCTCGCCCTGGAAGAAGCCCCACGGCCACCGGACCACGCCGTCCTGGGCCACGCAGTGCGCCGCGGTCAGGACCGTGTCGGCCGAGAGCAGCGCGCCGGTGCAGAAGACGCGCTGGCCGTCGTCGACCAGCGCGCCGACCGCGTCCGCGGCGCGGGCCGCCCGCTCATCCGCCCGCGCCTCCGCGCCTCGCGCGAGCACCAGCGCCATGAGCGCCGCGGTCAGGCGGGGCCAACCGGGGCGTACGAGCGCATGAGCCAGCGAACCGGGCATGGGGCTCCCTCGCGAGAGGCGCCCTCCGCGGCGGCGCGGGCTCTCTCACCTGCTCGCCACCATCACGCGCTTCGCCCGGCGGATCGATCGACACGGATCGACAGCGGAGGATCATGCAGCGCCGGCTCGCCCTGCCCGGCCCGGCCGGGATCGCCCGCCGGCCCACAACGATGTGGCCCCCTTGCCCATCAAGAGATAGCGTGGACGTCGGAATCGAGGACCGACGATGGCCAGGAGACACTTCGCGTCCGTGGACGCGTACATCGCCTCGCACCGCGAGGCCACGCGCCGCGTGCTCCAGCGCGTGCGACGCATCATCAGAAAGGCCGTGCCCGGCGCCGAGGAGGTCATCTCGTACCAGATCCCGACCTACAAGCTCGACGGGCGCAGCGTCATCTACTTCGCCGGGTGGCAGCGCCACTATTCGGTCTACCCGGCCACGTCTCTGGTCGTCGCGACCTTCGCCGACGAGCTGGCGCCCTACGAGGTCAGCAAGGGCACGATCCGGTTCCCGCTGTCCGGGCCCATCCCGGCCGCGTTGATCGAGAACATCGCGGTGCTCCGCGCGAACGAGGCCGCCGGGCGAGCGAAGCCGACCGCGCCGAAGAACCGCCGCGCCCGCCCGAAGACCCGCCCGAAGACCCGCCCGAAGGCAGGCCCGAAAGCAGGCACCGAGGCCCGCCCGAAGCCCCCCGCGAAAACACGCGCGAAGTCATCGGCCGCGCCCCGTCGGCGCAAGACCGGAGCGTGAAGCGCGGCCCGCGCGGCGATCAACCCTTTTCGCAGCAGCTCGGGCGCGGAGGGAGTAGCTTCGGCGGCATGCAGACCTACATCTCGCTCCTGAGCTTCACGCAGCAGGGCATCGAGAACGTCAAGCAACAGCAGGCCCGGATCGATGAGATCAGGGCCGCGTACCGCGCCGCCGGCGGAGAGCTGGTGGCCTACTACCCGACGATGGGCCGCTTCGACGGGATCGCCATCTACCGCATGCCCGACGACGCGACCGCGGCGCGGTTCATCCTCGGCACCGTCGCCAGGGGCAACGTCCGCTCGGAGACGATGCGCGCCTTCGACGAGGAGGAGTACCGCGCGATCCTGGAAGGCCTCCCTCCCAGATAGGAGCCCGACTCCGTGTTCGCGCGGCGAATCCGCCCTGCCGCGCGCGCTCTCGTCAATATCCGCTGACGGGCAGCTCGGTGACCGATCGCAGGCTGTTCTTGACCTCTTCCGGCGGCGTGTCGAGGGCCGCGCTCATCTCGCCGACGAACACGGCGACAGCCTGGAGGAGGGTCTGCTGCTCGCTGGCGGAGAGCTTGCCGGACCGGAACCGGAACAGGAGCTCGCGGAGGACCTCGGTGTAGCGATCGGGCGACCCCGAGCGCAGCGCCTCGCTGTAGCTGGTGGAGCGCAGCTTGCGGGACGCCGGATCGGTCTTGAGCGCCGCCGTCTGCTCCGGCTCCTCGACGACGGCCTTCATGAGCTGGCCGGCCTTGGCGGCCGAAACCAGCGCGCGCACGCCGGCCTGGGCGACCTTGTCGACAGGCAAGAGGAGCTTGACCGGGCGCTCGCTTCCGAGCTCGAGGACGTAGAAGACCTGCGTGCCGTCGCCGAACTCGCGCTCCTCGGTCCCGGTCACGGTCGCGACGCCGTGACCCGGATAGAAGACGCGAGAACCGACGGTGAGTGTATTGAGCTTGCTGGCTGTCAACCTTGGTACCCCCACCTCCGGAACCGCTTGCCATGACAATCTCACGTGCCGGGTGACCTGGCAAATCGAAGATCCGTAGGAGAGCCGCTGATATGGCGCTCCGATGCGCTCGCACCAGGCCTCCACGATGCGGCTGGCCGACCCCAGGTTCTGGTGAGGGATGCGCGGAAACAGGTGATGCTCGATCTGAAAATCCAGGCCCACGAAGAACCAGGACAGCCACCGCGGCATGGCCAGGTTGCGCGTGGTGTCGAGCTGCATGTCCCACCCGCGCCGGTCCTCGCGATCCAGCAGAGGCAGCCCCATGTGCGCGGGGGCGAAGATGAGCGCCAGCAGGAGCCCGCTCGTGCTCCACAGTCCGGCGTAGAGGAGGATGACCGGCCACGCTCCGAACCACAGCATCGGCAGCGCCAGCCAGAGCGTGTAGTGGCCGACGAGGCAGGCGGCGTCGAGGACGAGCGCGCCGTCGACCTTGCCGGCACGGGCGCGAAGCACAATGTAGCGCCAGCTATCGTATCGCATGCTGAAGGCGAGGAGGAGCGTGAGCGGCCAGAACAGGTGGGCTTGCCATGTCCGCTGCACCCAGCGCCGAAACCGGCCGGAGGCGGCGTGCTCCTCGCTCGAGAGCGCCATCGGCCAGACGTTCATGTCCGGATCGCGCCCCACCACGTTGGGATGTCCGTGGTGGAGGTGGTTGTGCTTGTTCTTCCAGTGCTGGGCGCCGAGCCCACCGAAAAGGGGGAAGACGAGGTGAAGGACGACCTCGTTGTGGGTCTTGCTCGACGAGAAGCTGCCGTGCGCGGCCTCGTGTCCGACCATGGCCGCGGTGACGGCGGGGATCGCGGCGAGCGGCACGAGGACGAGCGCACACCACCACGGTGAGACCACGACGAGCGCGAGCAGCGCGCCCAGGGCGAGCATGAGCGCCGCGAGCTTTGCCCAGGTCTGAGCGGTGCGGTGCGCGAACGCGCCGCTGGCCGTGAGCTCCGAACGCAAGGCTCGGATGTCGCTCGTACTGATCATGTAGAGCAGCTTAGAGGACGCTGCTCCCGTCCCGGCTCCGGTCAGCGAGTCGTGACAGGAAAATGACCGGGCGGTGACAGAGCCCGAGCTGAGAGGCGAGGGGGTCGCCCCTGCCCGGTGCCCATCTCAGTCGAAGCCGTCGTGCTCGCTCGCCTCGGGCTCGCAGTTGAGCTTCCACTCGCGCCGGGCCGCTCCGTAGGCAGAGCGAGCCGCTTCCTCCAGCTCCTGCGCCGTGGGGCCAAAGTCGGGGCCGAGGTCGACGGCAATACGACGCGCGACGCGCATGCGCGCCTCGCTCAGCGTGCCCGGCCAGCCGCCCGTGACCGGGCGGCTTTGCCGGCACAGCTCATTTCGCCACCACGACGCCCAGGCATTCCCCTCCGCGTGCGCGGCACGCTCCAGGAGCCCGTGGCGCTCGCCGGCGGCTGGGCGACTCACCGGCTACCAGCGGCCGCCGCCACCGCGGTCGTTCCGGCGTCCGCCGCCACCACCGCCACCACCACCGCCGCGGCCGCCGCGACCGAAGCCGCCGCCGCCGCCGCCACCACCGCCGCGACCGCGCTCGGGACGGGCCTCGGCCTCGTTGACCCGGAGCGCGCGCCCGTCCAGCAGCGCGCCATTCATCTGATCGATCGCGCTCTTCGCGGCCTCGGCGGTCGCCATCTCGACGAACGCGAACCCGCGCGAACGCCCCGTCTCGCGTTCGATCACGACCTTGGTTTCGACGACCTCGCCAAACTCGGCGAACGCCTCCCTGAGCGCCTCATCGGTGGTCGAGAAGGCCAGGTTCCCTACATACAGTCGATTTCCCATCTGCACTCTCCTGCGGCCGACGCCTCGAGGCGCCCTCATGAGATCCAGCGTCTATCGAAAGCCCCATCGGAGAAGATCGGGGCGACGGCCGCCGCTGGGCGTACCCACCGCCTGAAGAGCACCTTCTCGTTCGAACTGGAGATCGCAGACGAGCAACCAGAGACGTTTATGTACCATGGGCAGATAGCACGCCCCCTGCCGCTTCAGCAAGGGCGCTCTTCCACTCTGCGGCGGCCCTGAACGCGGGACGGCGGCGGGCCGGGTCCGGCGCCGGGGCGCATGGGGAGGCGGGCGATCGACTCGAGCCCGGACGAGCCGGGATGCCGTCATCGGGCATCCGCCCTCCCGCGCATCGCAAAGTCGACAGAAAAGCTCTGTCTCCCAGAACCAAGCTCTGTTATGTTCGTTCGACTCGGGCTTGCAACCATGATCTGGATGTTCCGACAAGACTGCACCACGGCCGCGCGTCGCGAATTGCTCGAGATGCCCTGCTCGTGTGAGCTCCCCGGCGATCATCCCGCCGGGGACCTGTCGCGCGAGATCCACGTCCGGGGCGAGCAGCACGGGGCGGCCATGTAACCGACCTGCGATGTTCTCGAGATGGAGCCGCCCCAGGCCACCTCGGGCGGCTCTTCTCGTTTCGGGCCCCCCACGGCGCGGCGCGCGTGTCCTCGCGACTGCGGCGTACGCGACACGTGCGCCCGAGCGGCCATGTGGGCGGCGCCGGCGATCGATACCCGGTCTTTGACAGCCAAATAGCAATGACGTGGAAGCGCAAGCCAACTGGCGATGGCACCCGGCCCGAACCCGGACGAGCATGACAGCCTTGCAGGTTCGACTCCTGCCGCTTCCGCCGACCCTGGGGGTGTAGCTCAACGGGAGAGCACTCGGCTCGCATCCGAGAGATGAGGGTTCGATCCCCTTCGCTTCCACCACGACCGGCCGTCACCAGCCAGAGCTGGCTCGGGGCTGCAAACCCCGATGCGCTGGGAGCATCACCCAGGACGGCCTCCACGCAGATCCGGGTACGTAGGCCCAACTGGAAGAGGCGTCCGGCTCAGACCCGGAACAGTGGGGGTTCGAATCCCCCCGTACCGACCGCATTGCGCAACCCTGTCTGGACACCGGTGCGACGCCGCGCGCCGCGGACCGCCCCTGGCGGTCTCCGCGGCGCGTCCGGCGGTCGGCTCCACACCGGTGCTGCGACTCCGGCCTGAAACCAGAGTGGCAGTCCAGCAGCGCAACGCGACCCAGAACCAGTGAGGGTTCGAATCCCTCCATGGACTCAATCGTCCGTGTAGCCCAATGGTAGAGGCACCAGACTCCCAATCTGGCAAACGCAACAGGGGATGGCCGTCCCTCATCGGCCAGCTCGGCCGCGAGGGGTCGAGGTGCTGTTCGCCGGACCGCATCACGTCCGGCGAGCCGCGTGTCGCCCGGGCGACTCGCGCCGGCGCGCACGGCAGGCGGCCATCGATGCGGCGACCGCCGCCTGCCCTGCCGCGCCGGCCCGCGGTCACCTGCGCGGCGCGCGGTCCGCGACACGCGAGCGCGTGGCCCACGACCGGGATCGCCGCTGCGACGACAGGCTCCTGCCGGCGGAGCTCCTGCTCGGCCCGAACCGGGGCGGCCAGTGAGCCGGTGAGCGGCCTCCGCGACATGGCGCGATGTCGCGGGGGCCGCTGTCGTATCCTCGCGCGGTGACCCGCGAGGTGAAGCCATGATCGAGACCATCGGCGATCTCGTGCTCGAGCGCGGCGGCGTCCTGCGCGGCGCGGAGCTCGCCTACGTGACGTATGGAGAGCTGGCGCCGGACCGCGACAACGCCGTGCTCCTGACGCACGGGTACACAAGCAGCCACCTCTTCGCCGATCCGGCCGCCTCCTCCGACGGGGGCTGGGGCGAGCTGGTCGGTCCGGGACGCGCCATCGACACCGACAGGACCTTCGTCATCAGCTCGAACATGCTCGGATCGAGCTACGGGTCGACCGGGCCGCGCAGCATCGATCCGGCGAGCGGCCGCGCCTACGGCCCCGACTTTCCCGTCCTCACGGTCGGCGACATCGTGGCGGCGCAGCGACGGCTGATCGATCGGCTGGGCGTGCGCGAGCTCGCGGCGGTGATCGGCCCGTCCTACGGCGGCTTCCAGGCCCTCGCCTGGGGCGTCGCGTTCCCCGATCTCGTGCGCGTGCTCGTCCCGGTGGTGACGGCGCCGCGGACGGGCGGCGCGCTCGACCTGGACGGGCTGCGGCGGCGGCTGTCGGCGGATCCGGGCTGGAACGGCGGGCGCTGCGACGCGGCCGCGATCCTGGGCACCATGACGGCGGTCCGGGTCGAGACCCTGGTGCGCTACGGGATGGAGGCCGTGATGGCCGATCGAGGCATGGGGCAGGCCGAGCGCGCCGCGGCGCTGGAGTCGATGGCGCGCGACTGGGCCCGATCGTTCGACGCGCAGTCGCTGCTCGTGCTCGGCGCGGCGGCGAACGAGTTCGACGTGACCCCGCTGCTGTCGCGCATCCGCGCGCCGGTCCTCTTCGTGCTGTCGGCGACCGACGCGCTCTTTCCGCCGCGGCTCGGCCCCACCGTGATGGCCGCCCTGCGGGCCGCTGGCGTCCAGGCGACGTACCACGAGATCGACAGCAGATATGGACATCTCGCCCCTGGCCTCGACGCCGCGAGGTGGGCGCCGGTGCTGGCCCGATTTCTGGCCCCGACGTGATGCCCGGCAGCGATGAGCTCGGACCGCCGTGCACCGGACCGCGCCACCGCCGGCGAGCGCGACGAGGTCGAAAGCGCGCAGCGAGGTGCTGCTCGAGCGGTCCGCGGCGTCCTTTCTCGACGATCTGATCGGAGGAGATCTCGTTTTTTTCACGTCGCGCAGGGAGAGCGCGCCCGCGTGCGCCCCACTCGTGGCTTCTACGACTACATGTTAGATTGAACTGTTGATTGCAGCGTAGCGTAACGGGTTCTCGCTCATTGGCAGTCGATAACGACGGAGCGTTGTCTGCCGGTCGCGACAGGCACTCCAATTTTTCGTCGGCGCGACGCGACGCAGCATCCACCGGTGGGCCGTTGTCCCTTTTCGACGAGGAGAATTTGGCCAGTCTTATTCAATACTAAAGCAACTCTAATCAAACGAGACTTCAGTATTGAGCTTTTCCTTACAAACAAGTTGTAGGTTGTTCACGAATTACGTTCCTGCTTACCCTCCGCCCCCATGGCCTCGCACGAAATTGCCGCTCAGCGAGGCAAGGGTAGGGACCGGGCGCTCTGGCCAGCGCCCAAAACTCGGAGGACTCCATGCGAGGAACGAGAACGAGGACAGTGTTGCGTCACGGCTCGATCGCAATCCTCTTGGCCGTCACCGCCGCCTGCGCGGCGGAGGACGACCTTGAAGGGCTGGCCGACGACGATCAGATCGCTCCGGTCGATCTGAACGATATGGAGACAGCATATCAGGCAGCAATCACGGAGGCGGCTGGCGACGTGCTCTACGTGCCCCCCGCGGCCTCGAACCTGAGGCTGGGCCAGGACGAGGTCGACAAGGCCCTGGCGATCGAGGTCCTGGCCGTCGGCGATCCGCTGCCCGGCACGGATCCGGACGAGTTCGCCGAGGCGAAGGAGGCGTTCGAGACCTCGGAGGAGATCGACGAGGGCCTCGGCCCGATCTTCAACGAGGACGGGTGCGTCAAGTGTCACTCGATCGGCGCGTCGGGCGGCTCCGGCCTCAACATCGAGCGCCGGTTCGGTCGGTTCGTGAACGGCAGCTTCAACACCCTGTCGAACGAGGGCGGATCTCTGCGCGACCTCTTCTCGAACGGGACCTACGTGTTCAACGGGCAGACGTGCACGATTCCGGTCGAGGCCACCCCCGCCGACGCCAACGTCGCCGAGCGCGGCAGGCGCAGCCTTCCGCTCTTCGGTCTGGGTCTGTTCGACTCGCTGCCGGATGCGGTCTTCGCCCAGGTGCAGGCCACCCAGCCCGCCGACCGTCGCGGCCTCGCGCGGCGCGTCACGACCATCTTCCCCGACGTCCGCGATCCGGCCCAGAGCAACGGCGGGACGCGCCTCGCCCGGTTCGGCTGGAAGCTGGGCGTACCCAGCCTGGTCCAGTTCTCGGCCGACGCCTACATGAACGAGATGGGCATCACCACCCAGAGCTGCGTCCGTGGCACCTCGATCCTGGGGTTCGCGAACGAGCAGCTCCCGAACAACGTCGCGCCGCCCGCAGGCTGCAACGGCGGCGATCTGGCGCCTGCCCAGCCGGCCGGCAACCCCAACATCCCGCAGTTCACGGATGACGTGGTCGGCGACTGCTCGGTCGCGGCGAATCGGGACACGGTGCAGGAGGACGTGGACGAGTTCAGGACGTTCATGGAGCACCTGGCGCCGGTGCCGCGCGACTTCAGCGCGGGGACCACTCTCATCAACCAGGGCGAGCAGGTCTTCGCCGCCATCGGGTGCGCCGGATGTCACGTCAACGGCACCTTCATCACGCCGACCAATCCGTTCAACGGCGTCCCCGGGCGCGCCGGGTTCCAGCTGTTCAGCGACATGATGCTGCACGACATGGGCGCGGCGGCAGACGGCATCGGCCAGAACGACGGCGACGATGCCTTCCGCACCAGGCTGATCAGGACCCCGATTCTTCGTGGTCTCCGGCTCGAGCAGTCCTTCAT
>DATFRY010000596.1:0-2333 GCA_035262925.1 Kofleriaceae bacterium
GAATCGTCGTGGCTCATGGCTGCTGCTCCTCCGGCGGCGGCTGGCGCAGGTGGTCGCCGATCAGCGCGGTGACCTCCTCCGCCTTCTCGATGCTGGCCAGGTGGGCTGCGCCGCTGATGACGACCACGTGCGCGCCCGCGATGCCCTGCGCGATGCGGAACAGGTGCTCCGGCGGCGTCGATGGATCGTCGGCGCCGGCGATGACCAGGGTCGGCGCGCGCACCTCGGCCAGCTCCCCGCGCAGGTCCATGCGCTCGATCGCGCCGCAGCACTCCGCGTAGCCGACCGCCGGCGTGGCGGTGAGGACCGCGCGCTGGGCGGCCACCGCCTCGGGCTCGCGCGCGCGGTAGCCCGGCGTGAACCAGCGCTCGAGGACGCCGTCGGCCACCGCCTCCATGCCGGACGAGCGCACCGCGGCGGCGCGCGCCTTCCAGATCGCCGGCGGTCCGAGCAGCGCCGACGTGCAGCAGAGCACCATGCTGCCCACTCGATCCGGGTGGTGCGCCGCGGTCCACAGGCTGAGCATGCCGCCGAGCGACACGCCGCAAAGGTGGGCGCGCGGCGCGCCGATGCGGTCGAGCAGCGCGATGAGGTCGCCGCCCAGGTCGGCCATGTCGTAGGGGCCGGGCGGCACCGGCGATCCCCCGTGCCCGCGCAGGTCGTAGCGCACCACGCGGAAGTCGCGGACCAGGTCCTGCACCTGTGGCTGCCACATCGCGCGCGTCATGCCGAGCGAGTGGGAGAGCACGACGACCGGGGCGCCGGCCGGGCCCTCGATCTGATGGTCGACCGCGACAGCGGCGCGCGTGTTCATGCGTCCTCCTCACGGCGTCGGCCGGCGTCGGCGTGCGCGGCGAGCGCGCGCTCGACGAACACCAGCGCGCTGCCCAGATAGCTCGCCGGATCGAGCAGGGTCCGGATCTGCGCGGGCGGCAGGTGCGCGCGGATGTCGGCGCGCGCCTCCAGCACCTCGGCCAGCGGGCGCCCGCCGTCCGCCGCCTCGGCGCAGGCGGCGGCGACGAGGTCGTGGGCCGCCAGGCGGCCGAGCGCCGGCGCCAGCGCGCCGGTCACGCGCTCGGCCAGCAGCATCCCGCCGGTGGCGTCGAGGTTGACCCGCATGCGCGCGGCGTCCACCTCGAGGTGCTCGAGCGCGTCGCGCAGCCAGGCCGCGGCCGCGCCGACCGACTCGAGGAGCTCGGCCAGCGGACGCCACTCGGCGTGCCACGCGCCCGCCGCCCGCTGGTGCTCCTGCACCATGCTCGCGAGCAGGCTGGCCACCAGCCCGGGCGCGCGCGCGGCGCACGCGGCCGCGCTCACCGCCGCGACCGGGTTGCGCTTGTGCGGCATCGACGACGATCCGCCGCGCCGCGGCCCTCCCTCGCGCACCTCGGCCACCTCGGTCTGGGCGAGGAGCGCCAGGTCGCGCGCCGGCTTGCCCGCCGCGCCGGCCGCCTCGCCCAGCGCGCCGGCCAGCTCGGCCACGCGCGTGCGCAGGGTGTGCCAGGGCAGGACGGGCGCCGCCAGGCCGAGCTCCTCGGCCAGGTAGGCCACGACCTGGATGCCGGCCTCGCCCATCGACGCCAGAGTGCCCGCCGCGCCGCCCAGCTGGACCGCGAGTCGCCCGCTCACCGCGACCAGTCGATCGATCGCCTCGTCGAGCCCCACCATCCAGCCGGCCGCCCCGAGCCCGAACGTGATCGGCAGCGCCTGCTGCAGGAGCGTGCGGCCGGCCATCGGCGTCGCGCGGTGGCGGGCGGCCAGCACGGCCGCCGCGTCGGCCGCGCCCACCAGGTCGCCGATCAGGTGGCGGAGCGCGCGCCGCGACACCAGCATGGCCGCGGTGTCGAGGACGTCCTGGCTGGTGGCGCCGCGGTGCACCTGGTCGCCGGCGGCGCCGCCGACCGCGGCGGTCAGCGCGCGCACCAGCCCGTCGACCGGCGTCCCGGTCCACGCGGCGGCGCGCCCCAGCTCGGCCGCGTCGAAGTCGTCGGCGCGGCAGGCGCGCCCGATCGCGGCGGCGTCGTCCGCGCTCACCAGCCCCGCGCGGGCCTGCGCGCGGGCCAGGCCGGCCTCGAAGTCGAGCATCGCCTGCAGCCATGCGCGGTCGCGCACCGCGCCCTGCACCGCCCCGCGTGCCAGCACGCCGTCGAACAGCCCGGCCTCGGTCGACGCGGCGCGCCCGCTAGACATCGAAGAACACCGTCTCGCGCGGCCCCTGCAGGTGGATGTCGAGGCGATAGCTGCCGCCCTCGAGGCGCGCGATCAGCGTGGCGCGCGCGGCGTCGTCGGGGATCGCGGACAGCACCGGGTCGGACCGGTTGGCCGCCTCCTCG
>DATFRY010000597.1:0-5237 GCA_035262925.1 Kofleriaceae bacterium
AGGACCGCCTCGTCCACCACGACGACCGACAGCTCGGCGCCCGACACGGGGCGGCCGCTCGCGTCCTTCACCGCGACGTCGACCTGGGTCCTGCCGCCCGGCTCGATCTTCGCGGCGCGCGGCGCGACCGCCAGCTTCAGCGTGCGCGTCACCGGCGGGACCGGCAAGACGATGCTTCCGACCGCGTAGGCCGGGCGCCGCGGCAGCCGATCATCGGGCTTGCCGGCGTCGGTCACGCGCGGAGCCGAGCCCACCAGGTCGACCTGCACGGTCAGGTTGGGCACGTGGGCCTCGCTGATCGGCACCTCGAGCGTCGTCGTCGCGCTCTTCATCTCGAACGAGCGGGTCTCGACGATGCCCGAGCGGCGGATGCTGAGCAGGCCGTGGGCGGGGAAGAACGGGCTCTGCACCATGAGCCGCGCCTTGCCGCCCGGGTGGTACTCCTTGGCGTCGGGGACGAGCATCGCCTCCTGCTGCGCGACGTTGCGCACCGGCGGGACATCGCCGCCCGACACCCAGACCAGGATCTGGCTCTGGTTGGGCCGGCCGGCCCGGTCCTTGACCGTGGCGGTGATGCGGTAGGTGCCGCCCTCGGGCGTGTCGAACTGGCAGGTCTGGTCCTTCTCGGCGGCGACGACGCTGCATGCCTGCGGGTCGGCCTCCTCCTCCTTGAACTCGCCCTTCTTGTAGGTCCAGTCGAGCCGCACGGCCTTCATGTCGATGGCGGTGCCGGGGGCGGCCTTGCCGTCGTGGTCGACCGCGATGGCGCCGACCTCGATGGGCTGGCCCTTGTCGACGAAGTAGCGGTCCTGCTTGAGCCCGACGTAGAGGTCGGACGGGTGGACCAGGAGCACGCTGGATGCGGCCCAGGCCTGGCGGTTGACGTCCTGCACCATGGCCTGCGCCACCAGGCTCATCGGGCGCGGCGGCTTGATGCTGAGGAAGTCGATGTGGAGGATGTGCTGCCCGGTCGCGTCGGTCTTGCCGGCCAGCGTGTCGAGCCGGGGCTGCTCCGGCTGGTCGTAGCGGTGCGTCCACCACGGCTCGAAGCTGCCGAACACGTAGCCGTCGCGGCCGGGCGGGGTGAAGCTGGTCGGCGACGAGCTCACCTGCCACACCACGTCGGCGCTGGCCAGGCCGCCGCCGGCGTAGTACGCCGCCTTGACCGCGATGTCGGCGCCGCGCCCGACCAGGTGCGGCCCCTCGCTCGCGGTGGCCGACACCTCGTACTCGGGCCGCCGGAACTCCTGGATCTGGAAGGCGTGGGTGAACGCGCCGGCCTTCTTGCCGCGCGCGCTGAACTCGACGCGCGCCGCGCCCAGGTTGGGCGTGGTGGGCAACGTGAAGGCGGCGTCGAAGCCGCCCAGCGCGCTCACCTGGGCCTTGCCGCTGGTGAGATCGTTGCCGCGCGGGCCGATGACCTTGTAGCTGACGTCGTCGACCTGGCCGGCCAGGCCCATGACGTCTCCGCCCTCTCCCGTGTCGAGCACGCGCAGCCAGCCCTTGAGGTGGACCTCCTCGCCCGGGCGGTACATCGCGCGGTCGTCGTAGACGAACCAGCTGAGCTGGGCGTCCTGCTTCTGCTTGCGCCAGCCGCCGACCTCGCTCCACGCGTAGGTGTTCTCGGGCAGGAACGCGACGTCGTCGCCCTTGCGGCCGATCAACATCTGGCGGGCGCGGCTCTTCTCGGGCAGGGCGAGCGCGGCGGTCCCGCGCGCGCCGGTGGCGCCGCGGGTGCCCTGCAGCGCGACCTCCACGCCCTCCATCGGCGCGCCGTCCTTGAGCCGGGTGGCCCAGGCCAGGAGCTCGCCGGAGTCGACGAACGCGTCGAGCGCGATCTCGGTCGCCTCGACCCAGGCGTCGAGCTCGGGCTTGTAGCGATCGGGCCAGTGCGTGGGCTTGATGACCACGACCGCGTGGCCCTTGCCGCTCGCGGACAGCGCCGGGCCCAGATCGATCGGGGTCTCGATCATCTCGTCGTGCGTGCCGGCCGGCTTGATCGTCCGGTCGAACACCTTCTTGCCCGGGGGCGGCACCGGCTTGCGGGGGTTCTTCTCCATGAAGCGGATGAAGCCCGACCAGTCGTCGGGGCTCACGCGGTAGATCTCGACGTCGAGCGAGGGGACGTTGATCGAGTGGAGCGAGTAGGTCGGCTTCTTGCTCGAGGGATCGAGCAGGGTGAGCCCGGAGGCGCCGAAGAGCTGCGGGAAGGCGTCGCCCACCCGGAAGCTCCGCGTCTCCTCCTTGCCGAGCGTCTGCTCGAACTGATCGCGCAGGCTGGCCGGCAAGGTCACCTTGTACGTGGTGCGGCCCTTCTGCCGGCCCACGATGGTCAGCCACTCGCCGGAGACGACGGTCTTGAGGCCGGGCAGCTCCGGCTCGATGCGCAGCGTGCTCTGGTCGAACGCCTCCTCGTCGAGCGGGTTGGACAGGCGGAACATGAAGGGCGTGCCGGGCGGGCAGTTCGCCCCGTACGAGCAGCGCCACTCGACGACCCGGAGCGGGCCGAAGGTGCGGAAGCTCCAGCCCTGCGCCGAGGTGCTCCTGCGCGGCCCCTCGGCCGACGGGGTGCCGGGTCCGACGGCGACCTCGATCTGCTGATCGCCGGGCAGGAGCGCGACCGGCTTGAACGCCACGTAGCGGCCCTGGTGCTCGGCCTTGTCCTCCGCGTCGATGAGCGACTTCACCGTCGCGTCCTTGTCGATCTCTTCACTCGTGGCGGCGCGGACGGCGGTCGAGCGGCCGTCGGCCTTGAGCTGGATGCTGGCCAGGACCGCCTCGCGATCGATCTTCTGGTCGAACGCGGCGAACAGGAGCGGGTCGCGGCGCTGCGCCTGCCCGCTCTGCGGCCACATCTGGGTCAGGCTCGGCGGCGGGGTGCCGAAGATGAACTTGACCGGCTTCCTGAGGACGGCGCCCGACGCGCTGCGCACGCCGGCGGCGATCTCGACGGTGTACTGGGTGGCGGCCGGGAACCTGACGTCGGGGTCGAACAGGAGGGTCTTCGAGCCGATCCAGCGCCACTTGCCGGGCGGCTGGGGCGTGAGCACGACCGGCACGCCGTGCGCGACGGTGTCGGCGTGCGACGTGATCGCCACCATCGGCTGGTTGAAGGTGACCGACAGGTGCGGGGCGAGCGGCACCTCGCCCTCGGGGGCGTGGCGGATCACCTTGAGCTCCGTGCCCTCGACGCGCGCGGCGGGCGGTTTCGGGCCGGGGCCGGGCGGCGGGAACTGGCCCTTGATGACCTTGCCGGTGCGCGGCGGCGGCTGCGACTTGTCCCGCAGCGCGAAATTTTTTCGATCCTGGTCGCCCGCGACCAGGGCCGGCATGCGGGAGAGCAGCCTCTGCGCCTCGGGCTCGGCCAGCTTCGCCGCCGGCGCCACCTTCACCCTGTCGCGCTGCTCGGCCGCGCCGCCCGGCTTTCCCTCGCTCAGCCTGACGGTGAGGCCGGGGGCCGCGTCCTCGAGCTGGACCAGCGCTCGATCGACCGGCGTCGGGCCGGCGGCTGCGGGATGGGCGGTGGCCTGGTCACCCGGCGGCTTGCTCTTGCAGCTCGCAGCCAGGGTGCTCCACAGCATCACACACGCGAGAAAGGAGGCGCTCTTCGTCCGTGCTCGGAATCGCATCATCGACCTCATGCCGGAGGGCCCTTCGAACGTACGGGGCGCGGAAAGGCCCTATGTCCCCGCCGCCCGCGCACTCTCTCTCCGCCCGTGCCCCTCGTCAACGCCGGGCTGGCGGCTTGCTGGTGGATGGATGGAACGCGCGACCCATGCGGGGCGTGTCATCGTGGCCACCCGATCGACCGCGACCCCGGCGCGGTGCGGGCCGGGCGCGGGTGGGCTGCGGGCCGGGCGGGCGCTGGGTCAGCGGCCGGTCAGCGGCTGGCCGCGGTGATGGCGGCGGCGATCGCGGCCGCGTAGACCGGATCGCGGCCTGCGAGGTAATCGGCCCAGCTGGGCTCGATGGCGATCGCCGGTTCGAGCGAGGCGACGTCGAGGTCGAGGACGTACGGGCGGAGCTGCGGGTAGTCGCGCCGCGAGTAGGCGTGGAAGCCGTTGGCGTAGTGGACCGTGAGCTGCGAGCAGGGGAGGACGAGGTTCCCGCCCTCGGACCACATGTCGAGCTCGTCTCCGGCGGGCTCGCCGACCACGCGCGCCCCGGCGAGCTGGACCCACTGGGCGGCGTGCGTGATGCCGGCCGAGAAGGTGGAGCGCGCGGTCAACACGACGACCGGGATGCGGCGCCGGGCGAGGCGCGGGGCCAGCTCCTCGACCAGCGGCGTGGCGACCGTCAGATCGCCGCCGGTGTCGAAGCGGACGTCGACCACGAAGAGGCGCGGCGGCCGGGCGTCGATCTCGCGCGCCAGATCGGCCACGAACGCCGCCATCGGCCGCGCCGGATCGGGCTGCGATCGATTGAGCTGGACGTAGATCGCGCCGTCCTCCGGCACGCGCTCGGACCAGTAGTTTCGCCCGGTGCTGCGCAGGTAGCGCGGGGCCCGGTCGGCGCGCAGCGCGGCGCGGAGGCCGTCGCCCGGCTGGTGCGGGTGGGACGGGGCCAGATCCCACCACGCCTCGACCGGGGTGGAGCGGCGCTCGAGGGGGAGCGCGGCGACGGACACGTCGCGCGCGTCCGCGGCGAGGTCGCCGCCGCCGGTGGCGCAGTCGACCGAGAGCACGGCCCGCTCCGCGCTGCGCGTCAGGCCGACCGCGTGGAGGACCTCGGGGCTGGTCAGGTAATAGGTGCTCAGATATCGATGCCACAAGGCGTTGCCGGACTCGATGTCGGCCACGCGCCGGGCCGCGGTCGCGACCTCGATGCCGTCGATCGCGGTGACGCGACAGCCGAGGAGCGCGCTCGCGGCTCCGGCGGCTCGCACGACGCGGAGCTGGTCGCGGAACCACCACACCCGGAGCGGCAGGCGCCGCA
The DNA here is from genome assembly GCA_035262925.1 of Kofleriaceae bacterium. GTDB lineage: Bacteria > Myxococcota_A > Polyangia > Haliangiales > Haliangiaceae > DATFRY01. The sequence goes on from DATFRY010000597.1 coordinate 4,936, forward strand.
CCTCGGTCCGGTTTCGCACCAGGTAGAGGCGCGTGTGGGCGTTTCCGGCCAGCGCGATGGCGCGCGCGAGCTCCACCTCGATCTCGGCGTCGGACAGGCGGGCGATCGATCGCTCGAGCGCCTCGAGTCGCGAGCGCGCGGCGGCGCGCGCGTCGCGCGAGAAGCTGCGGTCGTGGGGCAGGAAGCGCGCGAGGACCGCGTCGATGTCCTGCGTCCAGGCCGCGACCCGGTCGCGCGGCGGCGGGCGATCGGGGAGCTTCTCCAGCCAGAAGGGAGTGCGGCCGTCGGGATCGCTCTCGGTG
>DATFRY010000598.1:0-40672 GCA_035262925.1 Kofleriaceae bacterium
CCGCTGGTGGTGGCGGTGGTGGCCGAGGCCGAGCTGCCGCCCTTGCCCTATCTCCTGGCCCTGGCCAGCGCCTCCAATGTCGGCGGCGCGGTCAGCTTCACCGGCAACCCGCAGAACATGCTCATCGGCCACGCGGCGCACGGCGATCCCAGCTACGCCCACTTCTTCCTCCTGTCCCTGCCGGTCGGGGCGCTGTGCCTGGCGCTCGACGCGGCGGTCATCGTGTGGCTGTTCCGGCGCGAGCTTCCGCGCGGGCCGCTGCCGGCGCGCGACACGGCGCGGCCGTTTGCCAGCTGGCCGCTGGTCATCCGGGCGCTGGCCGCGCTGGCTCTCTTCGTCGGGCTCGCGTTCGCCGGCGTGTCGCTGGCCGGCGCGGCCATGACCGCGGCGGCCGTTCTCATCCTGGTGGCGCACACGCCGCCGCGGCCGGTCCTGGCGCGCATCGACTGGTCGCTGATCATGTTCTTCGCCGGGCTGTTCGTTCTGATCGGCGGGCTGGCGCGGTCGGGCGCGCTCGACGCCGGGTTTGCGGCGGTGGAGCCGGCCATCGCCGGCGGCGGCGCGGTGGGAGACCTGGTGCTGGTCGGGCTCTCGGTGGTGGCCTCCAACCTGGTCTCGAACGTTCCGTTCGTGATGGTGGCGGTCAAGTGGATGCCATCGCTCCACGATCCGGCGTGGGGATACGTCCTCCTGGCCTTCGGGTCCACGCTGGCCGGCAACCTGACCCTGTTCGGCAGCGTGGCCAACATCATCGTGTTCGAGGGTGCCGGTCCCCGCGGCGAGATCGGCTTTCTCCAGTTCCTGCGCCACGGGGCGGTCATCACGGTGGTCACCGTCGCCGGTGCGCTCGGCCTGCTGGCGCTCGAGCGGCAGCTCGGCCTGTGGTGACCGGCGAATCCGCGGCTCAGTGAATGGCGACCGGGGCGACGTCGCCGGGGCCGAGCGACCAGATCGGGCGCTCGTCGTCGACCAGGAAGACCTGCGCCTTGTGGAGCGGCGGAAACGCGTGGCGGCGGCAGAGCAGCGCCCCGATGGCGGACAGGGCCGGCTCGTGTCCGATGGCCAGCGCGCATGCGGTGCGCTGGAGCGCGGTGGCGGCGGCGTGCGCGTCTCCGCCCGGCGCCAGCGCGGGCAGCGCCTCCAGCGCTCCGGTGAAGCCGAGCGCAGCCGCGACCAGCTCGGCGGTCTGGACCGCGCGCATGACCGGGCTGGTCAGGACCAGATCGATCGCGATGCGCTGCTCGCGCAGCTCGGCGCGCAGGCGCTGTCCGACGGCCACCGCCTGCCGGCGGCCCTCGGCCGTCAGGTAGCGGTGCGACTCGCGGATCGACAGGCTCTCCTCGACCGCGTCGGCGTGCCGCATGAGCAGGATCGAACCCACGCCCCAGGCTACAGCGACGGGCGGGCGTCTGTCATCGTGGGCGCGCTTGTCGCAGGGCCCGGGCTGGCGCATTCTCGCCCGATGACCGACGTCGAGAAGGTGGACCACCGCCTGGTCTACGCCGATCGGGCGGACGATTACGACCTCCTGGTCAGCGCCGAGGACGCCGACGGGCATCTCCTGCCGGCGATCGGTGCCCACGTGCAGCTCGCGGGCGCGCGGGTGCTGGAGATCGGGGTGGGCACCGGCCGCATCACCGAGCTCTTGGTCGCCTCCGGCGCGCGTGTGGTCGGGTGCGAGCCGTCGCCGGGCATGCTCGAGGTGGCCCGCCGCAACCTGGAGCGCTTCCCCGACCACGGCTGCGAGCTGCACCTGGCCTCGGTCCAGGACTTCACCCCGCCGGGTGGCGACTTTGCCCTGGCCATCGCCGGCTGGGTGCTCGGTCACTTCGTGGAGTGGTTCGCGCCGGCGTGGCGCGACGAGATCGGGCGGGCGCTCGACCGGATGCTGGCCGCGCTGGCCCCCGGCGGCGTCCTCATGATCATCGAGACGCTGGGGACGGGTTTCACCGAGCCGACGCCGCCCACCCCCGGGCTGGCCGAGTACCACGACTGGCTCGAGCGCGACCGCGGCATGGAGCGGACCGCCCTGCGCACCGACTATGTCTTCCCCGACGTGGAGACGGCCGCGTCCACGTGCGGCGCCTTCTTCGGCCAGGACTTCGCGGCCAGGGTCCGGCGCGAGAAGTGGGCGCGGGTGCCGGAGTGCACCGGGATGTGGGTGCGCCGCGCCTGATGCGGCGCGCCCGATGCGCTCGCGATGCGCGGCTTACTCGGCCTTGGCCGGCTCGTCCCAGTCGGTGACGTCCTCGCCGCGCTCGCGCGAGAGGATGTCGATGGCGGCGGCCGCCCCGTCGCCGGCGCTGATGATGGCCTGGCTGCGGCCCGGGCGGGCCGAGCGCCCGACCACGTAGACGCCGTCGAGGCGCGTCTTGCCGTTGCGGTCGGCCTCGATGCCCCGCGCCTCGTCGAACTCCAGTCCGATCTGCTTGGCCAGGCGCGGCCCCTTGCCCTCGGACAGGATGATGTACTTCGCGCTCAAGGTCTCGCCGCCGTCGAGCGTGACCCGATAGGCGCCGGCGGCGCCCGCCAGGGTCTCGACCCGCGCGTCGCGCAGCGCGCCGCCGTGGTCGGTCACCTGCTTGCGGGCGATGCCCTGGAAGTCGGCGCCCAGGATCTCGGGGATCCCGAGGTAGTTGCGCAGGAGCGCGTAGTGCATCGCCGTCTTGTCCTGGCCGAAGACGACGACGTCGAGGCCGTTCTTGGCCAGAAACAGCGCGGCGCTCAGGCCGCCGGGGCCGTCGCCGATCACGATCGCATCGGGCATCGCATCCCTCCTCCACCGAGGGTGACATGGCCGCGCCGGCCTCGACGAGCCGATTGTGCTATCAATTTTCACCGGTGCCGCTCGCTCCACTCCTCGCACCGCTTCTGGCCGTGAGCCTCGCGCAGACGTCGCCGCCGGGACGCGGGCTCACCGCCGGAGAGCGAGCCCTGCTGGCCCCGCTGTTTCGCGACGCGGTCGACTACGACGCCGTCCGCGTCGTGCGGGGGCGCGCGTTTCCGCTCCAGGGCCCGAGGACGCTGGTCACGTTCCGCAACGTGGTCTACGCGCCGCGCGAGGTCTACTGCGACGACTACGCGCTGGCCGGCCTCGACCGCCAGGCGGTGCTCGTGCACGAGGTGGCCCACGTGTGGCAGCACCAGAACGGCATCGGCGTCTTCGCCGGCGCGCTGCGCGCGCTGGTCGCGTCGGGCGGCCGCTACAGCCGCGCCTACCGCTACGATCTGGTTCCGGGCCGCGATCTCATCGAGTACGGCGTCGAGCAGCAGGCGATGATCATCGAGCACTACTTCCTGACCAGCGGCCCCGAGGCGGCCGGCTATGAGGACGTGCTCCACCGCTTCCTGCGCGACCCGCGCTATCCGCGTCGCTGGCGTCCTCCGCGCCGCCGCCCGTGAACGGGCGGTCCCGGCCAGCGACACCTACCGTCGGTGACGCCGCCGCTCCGGCGCTCCTACGCCTCCTCTCCCTCGCCATCGTCCTCCTCGACCCGCGGCAGCGAAGGCGCGACCCGCACACGCTTCCAGCGCGCCAGCTCGACCAGGCCGGGCGGCGCGCCGCGCGGCTTCCGCACGTCCGACACGCGGCACACGTGCACCTCGACGCGCGGGGCGCCGCGCGCCTTCGAGTACCAGGCCGCTGCCGCCGCCGCGGTCTCCACCACGGCGGGCGGGACGACGACCTGGTCCGGGTTGCGGACCACGACGTGGCTGCCGGGCGTTCCGCCGGCGACGTGGAGCCACAGGTCGTGCGGCTCGGCGACGTCGAACGTGAGCGCGTCGTTGTCCTTCTCCCCGCGCCCGACCAGGATCTCGAAGCCCTCGGCCAGGAATGTGCGATACGGTCGTCCCTTGCTGCCCATGTCTCTGCCGTTGCGAGTGCCCGCGGTGGTGGCGGCCGCGGCGCTGGTGGCCACGGTTATGCCTCAGCTGGCGGCCGCTGAGAAGGAGCGGCTGGTCATGGGGCTCAGCCACGTGCCGGTCGCCGTGCGCGACCTGGACGAGGCGCGGCGCCGCGCGGAGCGGCTCGGCTTCGCCCTCAAGCCGGGTCGGCCGCACGACGACGGCATCCGCAACCTCCACATCAAGTTCCGCGACGGCACCGAGGTCGAGCTCATCACCGCGAGCGAGGGGCGCGACGAGCTCACCTCCGAGTACGTCGCCTTCCTGCGCGACGGCGACGGTCCCGCCTTCCTGGCCCTCCACGCGCCGCGCGGCCCGCGGCTCGCCCGCGCCCTGCGCGCGGCCGGCATGAGCCCGCGCTCGGGTCAGTGGGGGATCGGCTTCCCGTCGGGCGACGCGCTCCACCACATCTTCTTCGGCGGCCTCAACCAGTCGCCGACCGATCGGCCGGAGCACTTCGCGCACCGGAACGGAGCCGAGTCGCTGATCGCGGTGTGGCTGGCCGCTGACGACCGCGCGCCCTACCAGCGCCTGCTCGCCCGCGTCGGGGCCAGGCCGCGCGGCACCACGTTCCTGCCGCCGCTCGGCCTGAGCGCGCGGCGCGTGCCGCTGCCGGCCGGCGAGATCTTGCTCCTGCCGGGCGGCGCGCGGCGGGTCCCGACTCGCCCGATCGTGGGGCTGACCCTGCGGGTGCGAGATGTCGAGGCGTCCCGCCGCCTCCTTCACGGCGCGGGGAGCGATCTGCCGCTGGTCGATGTGGGCGAGCGAGGGCGGAGCGTCTTCCTGCCCCCGGACCTCGCCGGCGGCTTCTGGCTCGAGCTGCGCGAGGTGCGCGGCCCCGAGGTGCGATAGTCCGGCCCGGACCAGGACAGCCAGCCATGTCGCTCACCATCCTCATCGACGATCCCGGCGCCGACATCGGCGCCATCGCCCGCCATCTGGACCGCAGCGACCCGGCCGAGCGCTCCGCCGAGGTGCTCGCGCTCGGGCGCGACCGCCAGCGCATGCTGTACGAGAAGGCGGCCGCCGCGCCGGCGCTCGACCTCGACCACTTCGTCGGCCGCGCCGGCGCGCGGGTCGAGGTCATCCACGACGGCCTCAACACCCTGCCGCTGCCGCCGCGGCTGCGCCGGTTCCAGAAGCGCTTCTGCCGCCCCGAGCGCGGCGGCGCGCGCCTGTTCGGGTACAACGAGGGCCCGACCCGCAAGGTGGTGGGGCCGGGCTACTTCGTCGCGCTCGCCACCGACGGCCGTCCGCACTGGCAGACCCGCGGCGCGGTGGTGATCGACTACTTCCAGGTCCCCGACGGCGCGGTCGCCGAAGGCTGGCCGGCGGTCGTGGCCAACGACTGGCGCCTGCAGCGCTTCGTCTACCACGAGACGCGCGACTTCATGCGCCGCGTGTCGAGCCATGTCTCGATCGGCGCGGCGTTCAAGCGCGAGCGTCCGCTCGACCACTACTTCGTGCTGTGCCGGCGCGATGGGGACTCGGCCGAGCACGCCTCCGCGTAGCTGCCCGGCGAGCGGCCGATGAGCGCCGTGAAGTCCTTGATGAAGTGGGCCTGGTCGAAGTAGCCCAGCTCGTGGGCCAGCGCGCCCTGATCCACCGCCTCTCCGCCAGCGAGGCGGTCGGCGGCCTCGTGCAGGCGATGGCGCCGGATGACCCACTTGGGGCCGACGCCGATGTAGCGCCGGAACTGCCGCTGGAGCGTGCGCGGGCTCATGCCGGCGCGCGCGGCCAGCTCCTCGACCCGGGTGATGTCGCGATGCTCGCGCGCGAGGTCGACCACGCCGGACAGGAGGGCCACGTTCGGATCCGCTGCCGGCAGGTTCGCGCGCAGGAACGCCTCGACCAGCTCGACCTGCGCGGCGATGTCGTCCAGCGCGAGCACGGCGCGCTCGAGCGCGAGCGCGTCGCCGGTGAACACATCGCCGATGGCAACCTTCCGGTCGGTGAAGTCGCTCACCGGACGCCTGGCGAATGGATGGAAGCCGGCCGGGCGGAACTTGACGCCGAAGGCCTGGCCGGCTCCCTCCAGGCGCCTCGCGAACCGCGCTGAGACGACGCCGAAGATCCACGACTCCGGAGGATCGAGCACCACGTGGACCGAGGGGTGGGGGACGGTCTCCTGCACGTGGGGCGAGCGGCCTCGCAGGTCCCAGCGCACGATCCAGTAGTGCTCGACGAACGCGGCCAGGTCGGCGCCGGTCGGCAGCGGGCGCTCCAGGCTGAACACCTGCGCGCCGGCCCGCGGGTCGAGGATCCCACGCGGTTCGTCGAGCACCACCTTCGACATCCTCCTCGTCTTCTACACCACTCGAGCCGGGCTCGCATCGCCTGCGCGCGTGCGAGGCGGTGCCGGAGCGCGGGGATTGGGCTACGGTCGACTCATGCGCATCGCCTTCCTCGGCACCGGCCTGCTCGGCTCGGGCTTCGTCCATCACCTCCTCGCCACCGGCGGCCCGATCGCGGTGTGGAACCGCACCGCCGCGCGCGCCGCGCCGCTCGAGGCGGCCGGCGCGCGCGTCGCCGGCTCGCCTGCCGAGGCCGTCACCGACGCCGAACGCATCCACCTCTGCCTCAAGGACGACGCCTCGGTCGACGAGGTCCTGGCCGCGGTGCTGCCGGCGGCGCCGCCCGCAGCCGTGATCATCGATCACACGACGACCGCGGCCGACGGCGCCGCCTCGCGCGGCGCGCGCCTGGCGGCCGCCGGCCGCGCCTTCCTGCACGCGCCCGTCTTCATGTCGCCCGCCGCGGCCCGCGACGCCAAGGGCATCATGATGGCCGCCGGCGACGAGACCATCTTCCGCCGCGTGCAGGACGCGCTGACCGCCATGACCGGCGACCTGTGGTACGTCGGCCCGGATCTGCGGCGCGCCGCATCGCTGAAGCTCATCGGAAACTCCATGCTCATCGCGCTTGCCGCCGGTCTGGCCGACACCTTTGCGCTGGCCCGCTCGCTGGGCCTCACCGCGGGCGACGCCTACGAGGTGATGAGCCGGCTCAAGCCGGGGGGCGCCATCGAGGTGCGCGGCAAGCGCATGGCGCACGGCGAGTACTCCGCGACCTTCGAGCTCGCCATGGCGCGCAAGGACCTGGGCCTCATGCTCGACGCCCTCGGCGACGCCCCGCTGTCGGCCCTGCGCGCCATCGCCGAGCGCTCCGACCAGCTCATCGCGCGCGGCCACGGCAGCGACGACCTCGGCGTGCTGGGCATCGACGCCGTGCCGAGGGCCGGCGGCTCGCCGGCCCCGCGCTGAGACGGCCGCGCCATGGCCAGGAAGCCGAGTCCGCCGCCCGGCCAGACGCGATCGCAGCCGGACGCCGCTCCGCCCGATCGCTCATCGAGCCCCTTCGCCGCGCTGGCCGGCATGCGCGACCAGCTCCCTGTCGGCCCGACAGCCACCGCCACGGTCGACGCGAGCGCCGCGGCATCGCCGCCACCCGCCCGCGGCCCCGCCCGCGCGATCGTCCGCTACGAGCGCAAGGGCCGCGGCGGCAAGGAGGTGACGCTGGTCGAGCAGCTCGGGCTGCCGCCCGCCGATCTCGACACCTGGTGCCGCGACCTCAAGCGCGCCCTCGGCTGCGGCGGCTCGGTCGAGCAAACCGCCATCGCGCTGGCCGGCGACCAGCGCCGCCGTCTGCCCTCACTGCTCGAGAGCCGAGGCGTCCGCCGGATCACGGTCAGCTGACGGGGCCCCCGGCCTCACGGCTCGCGAGGGTCGCGGACGCGGTGGATGAAGAGCGCGCCGGGCCTCACGGCTTGCGAGCGTCGCGGACGCGGTGGACGAAGAGCGCGCCCGGCCTCACGGCTTGCGAGCGTCGCGGACGCGGTGCATGAAGAACCACATGTGGCCCTCGGGGTCGCGGGCGCCGTACGATCGATCCGACGCGTACTCCGATCCGTAGTCGCTGGTCTGCGGCTCGCGGAAGATCTCCGCGCCCTCGGCACGGGCGCGCGCGCAGTGGGCGTCCACGTCGTCGACCACGACGCAGAGGACGTGCGTGTTGGCGCCGCCGGTCGAGCGCGGGCTCACCATCTGGCGGTGCTCCGGCTGCGGCCCCTCGCCCTCCTGGCCGACCATGATGAGCCCCTCGCCGAACATCAGCTCGGAGTGCTCGATGCGGCCGCCCTCGCCCTCCACCTTGAGCCGCACCTCGAATCCGAAGGCGCGACACAGCCAGTCGATGGCGGCCGCGGCGTCGGCGTAGAAGACCGAGGACGAGATGCGGGGCCAGTCGGCGGGGGTGCTCTTCATGGGGCTCTCCTTGATTGCCTGTTGAAGGAATAGTTAACGGAAAAGGAAATCATTGTCAACGCCGGGCAGCTGCCGGCCCGGCGAACCTCGAGCCCTGGGGCTAGAATGTCGCGAGCATCCGATGGCCACCGACCTGAGACTGCGCGGGCTGCGCGATATCGCGGAGACGGTGCCCCTGCCGCACGGCACCGAGGTGATCACGCGGGTGGACCGCGTGCTGGGCGATCGCCGCATTCCTCGGGGAGCGATGGGTCGCGTGGTCCGCATCGTCGGCGACGAGGTCACCGTGCAGGTCATCGGCGCCGGCGCGGCCGCCTACGCGAGGAGCGAGCTGACGCCGCGAAAGGCCGGCCAGCTGCGATTTGCCCGCCGACGCGAGGTAGCCTGGCAGTCGCTGCGCCCGTGCCTGGTGCTGGAAGCGGTCGTCGGTTCGCGCGCGTGGGGGCTGGCGGGCGACGACTCCGACACCGACCGGCGCGGACTCTTCGCGCTGCCGTTTCCCTGGACCGCGGGTCTGGCCCCGGTGCCGGACGATCTGGTCAGCGCGGACGGGAGCAGCACGTACTGGGAGGTCGGCAAGGCCATCCGCCAGGCGTTGCGCGCCGATCCCAACACCCTCGAGGTCCTGTTCGCGTCCGAGGTCGACATCCGCGATCCGATCGGCGCCTGGCTGCGCGATGCGCGCGAACTGTTCGTCTCGGCCGAGATCTACGCCAGCTTCGGCCGCTATGCGCTCTCGCAGGCCAAGAAGCTGCGCCAGTCGCTGCGGCTGGCCGAGCACAGGGATCTCCTGCTCGAGTGGCTGCGCGCCTCCCCGGCGCCGTCGCTCGACCAGGCCGCCACCCGTCTGGCCGACGCGACCGGCCTGCAGGCGCCGAGCGAGGCCGACCGCCTCCTGCGCGCCAAGGAGTACATCAAGCAGCTCTACTACTCGCTCCACGATCGAGGACTCGTGCCGGCCGCCAACTTCGAGTCCTTCGTCGAGTTCGCGCGCGGCGCGGCCGGCGGGTTCGATCTGCCGCGCGAGCTGCGCCCCAAGAACGCGTACAACCTCGTGCGTCTCATCGCCACCGCCATCACCTGGCTGCGCACCGGCGCCGCCGACTTCCGCGTGGCCGAGCCGCTCCGCTCCCGTCTGCTCGCGATCAAGCGCGGCGAGGTCTCACTGGCCGACGTGCTCGACCAGGCGGAGCACATGGCCGCCGAGCTCGAGGCGGCGCGGCGCGAGACTCGTCTTCCGGTCCGCGGCGACGTGACCCTGGCCGACGCCCTTCTGCACCGCGTGCGCGAGGAGCTGGCCCGGCGCTGGGTCCAGCGCGAGCCCGGTCCGTTCGGACTCGACGCCCCCGCATCCCCGGAGGCGCAATGGGAGGACTGATGCTCTCGAACCCGCGCGGCGTCCTCACGCCGCACCAGCACGCGGTGGCCAGCCAGGTGCTGCTCGAGGAGGAGCGCTCCCGCCCGCACCTGGTCATCTATCTGAGCGGCGCGCACGCCTACGGCTTTCCCTCGCCCGACAGCGACCTCGACCTCAAGGCGGCCCACACCGAGTCGACCCACCGACTGCTCGGCCTCGGCCAGCCGCCCGCCCATGCCTCGCGCGTCGAGATCGTGCGCGACGTCGAGATCGACTACACCTCGAACGAGCTCCGCGCCGTCCTCGCCGGCGTCCTGGACGGCAACGGCAACTACATCGAGCGATTCCTGGGCGAGCTCGTCCTCTATTCCACTCCGGCCCTCGAGGAGCTGCGCCCGATGGTCCAGCGCGCCCTGTCGCGCCGGGTCCACCGCCACTACCGAGGCTTTGCCACCCAGCAGCGCCTCGCGTTCGAGACCGCCGAGAAGCCGACCGCCAAGAAGCTGCTCTATGTGCTTCGCACTGCGCTGACTGGTGTCCACCTCCTTCGCACCGGCGAGCTCGTCACCGACCTCCCGCAGCTGCTCGAGCCGTATGGCCTCCCTTCCGCGCGTGAGCTCATCGAGATCAAGCGCGCCGGCGAGCGCGTCCCGCTCGATCGAGCCCTGGTCGCAGACTGGCGTCCCCGCCTGGACGACCTCTTCGATCTCCTCGATCGCGCCCGACTCGAGTCGATCCTGCCCGAGCAGGCGCCCAACCGAGCCGAGCTCGACGCCTGGCTGGTGGAGCACCGGCTGCGCCAGTCTCGGTCACACCTCGGCGACCGCGCCGCGCCCGACGCGCCTGCGCCCGAGTAGCTCGGACCGACGAGGCCGCGCCCGACGCGCACGGACCGGACGGGGCCGTGCCCGACGCGGCCGCGCCCGATCAGCCCGCGCCCGATCAGCCCGTGCACCGGGGGCGACGGACGTGACCGCCGCGAACGGACCCTGCGCGTCCCCGCGGGGGGCGAATCGACGCCGCGCTTCGCCGGGCCGGGGTGACTCAGCCGCTGTCGAAGCGCTGCTGCCAGAGGCGCACGTACTCGCGGCGCCGTGCGCCCGGATCCTCCATCCGGTCGGGCCGCGTGTCGGCCAGCAGGATCTCCATGCGCTGGCGCAGCTGCGGGTCGACGCGCTCGAGCGACGCGCGTGACTCCTCGTCGTCCTTCTCCTGCGCGCGCAGCCACAGGAGGTCGCGCCTCAGCTCCGCGTCCTGGGTGATGCGTCTCAGCTTCCTCAACAGCGGGTCCTCGTCCAATGCTCACTCCGGCTCGTTGTCTCGCCGGAGAAGGGCATTGCAGAGGACGAGCCAATCCTCGACAGCAACCGGATCGCCGACATCTCGCAGCGATGCGCACTTCTCGGCCCGTCGCGCGTCCGGCCGAATGGCCGGCCGGGCGGACGCGCCGTCCGGCTCTCCGGCCAATCTCGGACGCGCCGCACCTCCGGCCAGCGCGCACCAAGCAGCGCCGTGCGCCACGCCGCGGCCACGACGCAGCGAAGCCACGATGCGACGCAATAATAATGATGTGACCCGCGGCGTGGGGCGGTCCACAGCGCATCCGAAGGCGCGTTCGCGACCGGCGAGCCGCGCATCGTCCCGTGATCGGGCGCCGTCGCCGCGCGGATGATCTCCGACGGGCGAGCCGATCTTTGCGCCGCCGCTCCACCGGTCTGCGATACTGGAGTCATGAGCCTGCCGCCCCATCCCGTCGGACCGAGCTCTCCCGATCACCTCGCTCCGGGCGACGTGGGCGTGATGTATCGCTCGCCGCGGGCGCGGGCCAAGCTGGCCACCGCGGCCCTCGTGCTCGATCTGGCCGCGCTGACCGTCGTGGGACTCCTCCTGTGGGACTCGCTGTCGATCGCGCGGGCCCTGGCGGCAGGCGAGGAGGTGTCCGAGGCCAGCATCGACCTCCTGCAGCAGCGCGCGAGCCAGTCGGACATCATCTCGTTCCTCGTGCTGCTCGGCTGCGCCCTGATGTTCTGTCTGTGGACCTACCGCGTGGCCAGGAACGCGGTCGCGCTGGGCGGACAGCTCTCGGTCTCGCCCGGGTCGGCGGTCGGCTACTACTTCATCCCCATCATCAACTGGTGGATGCCCTACACGGCCCTCGCCCAGGTGTGGGACGCGAGCGATCCGGATCCGCGCGCGGCGACGCGCCGCGGCTCGCACGCGCTCCTGCTCGGCTGGTGGCTGGCGTGGCTCGTCTCCTACGGCGTGGACCTGACCGTGCTCGGCCGGGGCGCGCCGGAGTCCGCCGACGAATGGGCCAACCAGATCGCGCTCGGCTTCCTCTCCATCGGGGCCGATGCGATCGCGGCCGTGCTGGCGATCGCGGTCATCTGGAAGCTGACCCGTCGCCAGGAGGAGCGGGCCGCGGCGATGTGGCCGTCGGCTCGCGTGGCGTAGCCGACTCGCCCGCGGACTCGACAGGACGCGGCCCCGCGCGGTTCCAGTCGGTGTCGCCGCAGTGCGGACACGCGCCGGGAAACTCCCGATGGGGAGGCTGGCGGAACGGCCGGTCGCACCTGCGGCAGCGAAACACCAGCGGCGCGACCCGGCGAAACGCGAACAGGCCGAGCAGGAGACAGATGAGGAGCGGCACGACCAGGAGCATCACGACGAGCGTGCCCACCGGGAGGCCGAACGGATCTGGATCGCCGGCACGGCGGCAGCTCCCGGCGAGCGCGGTCGCTGTCACGCCCGCGGCCAGACAGGCCGGCACCGGGACCGCGACCCGCGCTCGCATCCCCATGTGGTAGCAGAGAGCCGGTCGCCGGTCGCGATCCGCGTCCATCGACACGCCTGTCCTCGCGCCCTTCCTCGCGCCTCCACCCGTCGTCCACGCGGCCTTCACCTGTCGTCGCCCCGGCCTCCACCCGACACCCGCGCCCCGACACCCAGCGACTTGCCGCCCGGTCGCCGGCCGATCTGCGGTAGTGTCCAGCGATGTCGCGCTCTCGCGGTCCGCGCGCCGCCGAGCCCATGTCGCCCACCGAGGCGGTCGACCGCGGCTTTCGCGACTTCGTCGCGGATCTCGCGCCGGCCCCGCGCCGCGATCCGGACGCGCTCCTGCCGGGCAGCGGCCTGACGGGACGGCAGCTGCTCGCCCTGTTCGACGACCAGATGCGCAGCCGCCACCTCGATCTCGAGGCCCGCGCGCTGCGCGAGCGCGGCGCCGGCTACTACACGATCGGCTCGTCGGGCCACGAGGGCAACGCGGCCGTCGCCGAGGCGCTGCGCGCCGATGACCCCGCGCTCCTGCACTATCGATCGGGCGCCTTCTTCCTCACGCGCGCGCGCCGGGCCGGATACGCCGACGCGGCGCGCGACGTCCTGCTCGGTGTGCTCGCCGCCCGCGACGAGCCCATCGCCGGCGGCCGCCACAAGGTGATCGGAAGCCGCCCGCTGTGGATCCCGCCGCAGACCTCGACCATCGCGTCGCACCTGCCGAAGGCCATGGGCATGGCGTTCGCGCTCGAGCTGGCCCGCCACCTGCGCCTGCTCGACGCCGCGCCGCGCGACGCCATCATCGTGTGCAGCTTCGGCGACGCCTCGCTCAACCACTCGACCGCGCAGGGCGCGCTCAACGCGGCCGCGTGGGCCGCGCACCAGCACCTGCCGTCGCCCATCCTGTTCGTGTGCGAGGACAACGGCGTCGGCATCAGCGTCGCCACTCCGGCCGGGTGGGTGGCGCGCGGCGGCCCCCGTGCCGGCATCCGCTGGTTCCACGCAGACGGGACCGATCTGCTCGCCACCCACGCCGCCGCCGCCGCCGCCGCCGGTCACGTGCGTCAGACCCGCGCGCCCGCCTTCCTCCACCTCGAGGTGACGCGGCTCCTCGGTCACGCCGGCTCCGACGTGGAGCTAGGCTACCGGTCGCAGGCGGCGATCCGGGCCGCCGAGGCGCGCGACCCGCTGCGCCGCACCGCCTCGATCGCCGTCGAGAGCGGGCTGTGCGAGCCGGCGCAGATCCTCGAGCGCTACGACGCCATCCGCGCCGAGGTGCACGCGCTGGCCGACGAGGTGCGGAGCCGCCCGGGCCTGCGCGACGCGGCCGACGTCATGGCGCCGCTCGCGCCGCGCAGCCTCGACAAGGTGCGGGTCGAGGCGATGCGCGCGCCCGCCGCCGCCGAGCGCGAGCGCCTGTTCGCCGGCCGCCTGCCCGAGGGCGAGCCGCCCGCGACCCTCGCGCAGCAGATCAACCGCGCCCTGCTCGATCTGCTCGCCAAGTACCCGGGCCTGATCGTGTTCGGCGAGGACGTGGCGGTGAAGGGCGGCGTCTACGGCATCACCCGCGGCCTCCGCGAGCGCGCCGGCGCCGCGCGCGTGTTCGACACCCTGCTCGACGAGCAGTCGATCCTCGGCGTCGCCCAGGGGGCCGGCCACCTCGGCCTCCTGCCGGTCCCCGAGATCCAGTACCTGGCCTACCTGCACAACGCCGAGGACCAGCTGCGCGGCGAGGCCGCCACCTTGCAGTTCTTCTCGCAGTCCCAGTTCCGCTGCCCGATGGTCCTCCGCATCGCGGGCTACGCCTACCAGAAGGGCTTCGGCGGCCACTTCCACAACGACAACGCGGTCGGCGCGCTGCGCGACATCCCCGGCATCGTCATCGCGTCCCCGGCGCTGGGCGACGACGCGGCCGGCATGCTGCGCACGTGCGCCGCGCTCGCCAGCACCGACGGCGCGGTCTGCGTCTTCCTGGAGCCGATCGCCCTCTACCACGAGCGCGACCTGCACGATCCGGGCGACGGCGGCCTGATGACGCGATATCCCGCCTGGGACGAACACGTGCCGCTCGGCCGCGCGCGCGTCCACGGCGACGGCGGCGATCTCGCCATCGTCACCTTCGCCAACGGGCTGCGCATGTCGCTCCGCGCTGCGCGCCGGCTCGAGCAGGGCGGCATCCGCGCGCGCGTGGTCGACCTGCGCTGGCTCGCCCCGCTGCCGGTCGAGGACATCGTGGCCGCCGCGCGGGCCACCGGGCGCGTGCTGGTGGTCGACGAGACCCGCGCCACCGGGGGCGTGTCGGAGGGCATCGTCACGGCGCTGGTCGACGCCGGCTTCGACGGGCGCATCCGCCGGGTGACCAGCGCCGACAGCTTCGTCCCGCTCGGTCCGGCCGCTGGGCACGTCCTCCTCGGCGAGGACGACGTCGACCGCGCGGCGCGCGCGCTGGTCGGGCGCGGCTGAACCGCGTCCGCGTCACTCCATGCGCCGCCGGAACAGCCAGGCGGCGGAGGTCAGGGTCACGACCGCGATGAGCAGGAGCGGGATCGCGTTGCGCACGACCTCGGCGGCGGGCAGCGCCTTGAGGAACACGCCCCGGGTGATGACCAGGAAGTAGCGCAGCGGATTGACCAGCGTGATCGGCTGCAGCCATCCGGGCATGTTCTCGATCGGGGTGGCGAAGCCGGAAAGCAGCACCGCGGGCGCGATGAACAGGAACGCGCCGAGGATGGCCTGCTGCTGGGTGGCGCACAGCGACGAGATGAAGAGGCCGAGCCCGACCACCGCGCCCAGGTAGAGGATGCCGCCGCCGTAGAGCAGGACCAGCGATCCGCGCAGCGGCACCCGGAAGAGGAGCGCGGCGACCGCCACGTAGAGCGTGATGTGGACCAGGCCGATCATCATCGGGGGCGCCAGCTTGCCGAGCAGGATCTCGTGGGTGCGCAGCGGCGAGACCATGAGCTGATCGAAGGTGCCGAGCTCGCGCTCGCGGGCGACCGACAGCGCCGTCACGATGAGCCCGACCAGGAGGGCGATGATGGCGATGAGGCCAGGGACCGTGAACCAGGTGTAGTCGAGGTTGGGGTTGAACCAGTTGCGCGACACCACCTCGGCGCGGCGGGGCGGCGGACCCCCCGGGCGCGCGCTCTCGGCCGCGAAGCGCTCCACGATCTGCCCCAGGTAGCCGGCCACGATCTGCGACGCGTTGGAGCGGCGCCCGTCGAGGATGATCTGCACGTCGGGCGGGCGGCCGGCGGCGACGTCGCGAGAGAACGTGGAGCCGATGTGGACGGCGGCCAGCACGCGCTGGCGGTCGATCGCCTCGCGCAGCGCCGACGGATCCTCGACGCGGATGAGGTGGCGGAAGGTCGGCGAGCCCTCGATGCGCTGCACCAGCTCGTGACCGGCGCGGCCGTCATCGCGGTCGAGCACCGCGAGGTCGACGTTCTTGACCTCGAGGGTGGCCGCGAACGAGAAGATGATGAGCTGGACCAGCGGCGGGACGATGATGATGACGCGACCGCGCGGGTCGCGCAGCACGACCAGGAGCTCCTTGATGACGAGCGCCTTCAGCCGGGTCCACATGTCAGCCGATCCTTTTCCTGGTCGTGCGCGCCGCCAGGGCCAGGAAGATGGCGCCGTAGACCAGGAGCACGGCGATGTTGCGCAGGAAGAGCGGCCACAGGTCGCCGGCCAGGAAGACCGACTGCAGGCTGGGGATGAGGTAGCGCGCGGGCACGATCGCGCACAGCCACTGCATGGGGCGCGGCATGGATCCGACCTCGAAGAGGAAGCCGGACAGGAGGAAGGTGGGCAGGAAGGCCGACAGCATGGCCAGCTGCGACGCCAGGAACTGGTTCTTGGTGCCGGCCGAGATCAGCAGGCCCTGGCCCAGCGACGGCAAGAGGAACGCGGACGACAGCGCGTAGAGCGCCAGCACCGACCCGCGGAACGGCACGCCGAACAGGAACACCGCGGTCAGCACGCACAGGGTCATCGAGATGAGGCCGAGCAGGAAGTAGGGGATGAGCTTGCCCAGCAGCAGCTCGGTCGCGGTCACCGGCGTCGCCATGAGCGCCTCCATGGTGCCGCGCTCCCACTCGCGTGCGACCACCAGCGCGGTCAGGAGCGTGCCGATGAGCGCCATGACGATCGCGATCGAGCCGGGCACGAGGAAGAAGCGGCTGGTCAGCTCCGGGTTGAACCAGAAGCGCTGCTGCACGACCTGCGGCGCCGGCGGGCGCGACTCGGAGGCGCGCACACCGGCCCACGACGCCACCACGCCCTGGGCGTAGCCCATGACCAGGCTGGCGGTGTTGGGCTCGGAGCCGTCGACGATGACCTGGACGCGGGGCACGGCGTCGCGCCGGTGCTGGTCGGCGTCGAAGCTGGCCGGGATGACGACGATGCCGCGGATGCGGCCGAGCACGAGCTCCTCCTCGAAGCTGCGCCGGTCGCGTCCGCGCTCGACCTCGAAGTAGCGCGATCCGCGGTAGCTGGCGGCCAGCTCCTCCGCCTCCTGGCCTCCGGTCTCGACCACCAGGCCGATGCGCGTGCGGGTGGCGTCGAGCGACACGCCGTAGCCGAACAGGAAGAGCAGGATGAGCGGCAGCACGAAGGCGATGAGGATGCTGCTCGGATCGCGGACGATCTGGCGGGCCTCCTTGACCATGAGGGCGCGCAGGCGGCGCCCGCGCTGGCCGCGGCCGCTCGCCGTCGACGCCGTCGGCCCGGTCGTCGGCACCGTCGGCATCGTCGGCATGGCCGGCGTCGTCATGCCGCCTCCGCTTGCGCGCCGGACGCCTCGACCAGCGCGATGAATGCGTCCTCCATGGTCGGGTCGGGCCGCTCGCGGGTGGCGACCCGCCGCTTCAGCTCGTCGGGCGAGCCGAGCGCGATGGAGCGCCCGCGGTAGACCAGCGAGATCCGGTCGCAGTACTCGGCCTCTTCCATGAAGTGGGTGGTGACGAGCACGGTCACGCCCTTCTCGACCAGGCCGTGGATGTGGGCCCAGAACTCGCGCCGCGTGATCGGGTCGACCCCGGAGGTCGGCTCGTCGAGGAAGAGCGCCTCCGGCTCGTGGATGACGGCGCACGACAGGGCCAGGCGCTGCTTGAACCCGAGCGGCAGGAGCTTGGCCGGGGCGACCAGGTGCTGGCCGAGGTCGAAGATGTCCACCATCAGCTCGATCTGCCGCCGCCTGCGCGCGCCGGTCAGGCCGTAGGCGCCGGCGAAGAACTCGAGGTTCTGTCCGACGGTGAGGTCGCCGTAGAGCGAGAACTTCTGCGCCATGTAGCCCAGCCGGCCGCGCGCCTCGGCGCGATCGCGGCGCAGGTCGAACCCGGCCACTCGCCCCTCGCCCTCGGTCGGCTTGAGCAGGCCGCACAGCATGCGGAACGTGGTCGATTTGCCGGCGCCGTTGGGGCCGAGCAGGCCGAAGATCTCGCCGCGCGGGATCTCGAAGGTGATGCCGGACGCGGCGGTGAAGTCGCCGAACCGCTTGGTGAGCCCATGCGCCGCGATGACCGGCCCCTCCGACCGTTCGAGGCGGGGCATGGCGTCGGCCAGACGCGAGTGACCGCCGGGGCCGCCGCCCAGCGCGTCCATGAACGAGTCCTCGAAGCGCGGCGGGACCGGGCTCACCCGGGCGCCGTCGCCGGCGGTGGGCGGCGCGGCGGCGGCGCCGCCGGCGACCCGGCCCATGACCACGCGGATCGAGTCGCCCTGGATGACGCCGTCGATGACGCCCTCGGCCGACAGCGCGTCGATGAGCACCTGGCGCCGCCGCCCGGCGATGCCGGTCACCCGGAACACGCGGCCCTCGACCCGCGCGGTGAGGTCGCCGGGCGCTCCGTCGAACAGGAGCTGGCCCTGGTTGAGGAGGAGCACGCGGTCGCACGCCTCTGCCTCGTCGAGGTACGCGGTCGACCACACCACGGCGACGCCCTCGTCCCTGAGGCCGCTCACCATGCGCCACAGCTCGCGGCGGGAGATGGGATCCACGCCCACGCTCGGCTCGTCCAGGAGGAGCAGGCGCGGCTTGCGCAGGAGCGCGCAGGCCAGGCCCAGCTTCTGCTTCATGCCGCCCGACAGCTTGCCGGCGAAGCGGTCGGTGAAGCGCGCGAGGTCGGTGAACTCGAGGAGCTCCGAGATCGCGGCGGGCCGCTCTGCCGCCGGCAGCGCACGCAGCTCGGCGTAGAGGTGGAGGTTCTCCATCACCGTGAGGTCCTCGTACAGGCCGAAGCGCTGCGGCATGTAGCCGGTGGCGGCGTGAATGCGCTCGGGCTGCTTCTGCGTGTCGATGCCGAGCACGGTCACGGTGCCCCGGTCGGGCGAGATGAGCCCGGTCATGATGCGGATGAGCGTGGTCTTGCCGGCGCCGTCGGGACCGACCAGACCGGTGATCTGTCCGGCCAGCATCGAGCCCGAGACATCGCTCAGGGCCGGCGGCCCGTCGCCGAAGCGCTTGGTGACTCCGTTGAGCGCGGCGAGCGGCTCGGACATGGCTACTCCGCCTCTGCTACCACCGGTGACAGCGGGACCTCGACCGTGACCGGCATGCCCTGGCGCAGCGTGTCCCCCGGCTCGTCGACGATGACGCGCACGCGGTAGACCAGGTCGGTCCTGAGCTCGGCGGTCTCGACCGACTTGGGCGTGAACTCGGCCACCGGCGAGATGAAGCCGATGCGGCCGCGCAGCGGCGCGCCGGGCGCGCTGTCCGACCGGACGCGCACCTCCATGCCGGGGCGCACGTGGCCGAGCTGCGGCTCGCTGATGTACGCGCGCACCCAGACCGGCCGGGTCAGCGACAGGACGTAGACCACGTTGCTGGGGGCGACGATGGCGCCCGGCTCGAGAACGCGCGAGAGGACGACGCCGTCGGCCGGCGCGAGCAGGCGCGTGTCGGACAGCGCGGTCTGGGTGGCGGCCAGGCGCGCGCGCGCCATGTCGAGGGCGGCCCGGCCGGCCGAGATGTCCTCGGCCCGCGTACCCTCCTCGAGCAGGCGCAGCGCGGCGCTCGCCTCGTTGACGCGGGCCTGCGCCGTGTCGAGCGCCGTGCGGGCGTCGTCGAAGCTCGACTTCGGGATCGCGTCGGCGGAGAAGAGGCGCTGGGCCCGCTCGAAGCTCGTGCGCGCGTTCTCCAGGCTGGCCTTGCGCTCGGTCATGCTGGCGCGCGCCTGGGTGATCTCCTGCCGGCGCGGGCCGCGCTCCAGCTTCTCGAGCGCCGCCGCCTGCTGGGCGACCTGCGCCTGCGCTGCGGTGACGTCGTCCTGGTAGGAGCGGACGTCGAGCTCCGCGAGCAGGGCCCCGGCCGCCACCTCCTGCCCCTCCTCGAACTTCATGCTCGCGATGCGGCCGGAGACGCGAAAGCCGAGCTCCACCTGCCGGATGTCGACGTTGCCGTAGAGCTTCACCCGGTCGGAGGGCTCGCCTTGCCCGATGCGGCCCGAGGCGAACAGCCACGCGACGACCGCGCCGATCAGCGCGAGCGGGATCAGGACGCGCAGGATGCGTTTCCTCATGCGGCTCTCCTCTTCCTCTTCCTCTTCCTGTCGGGGGCGCCGACCGATGCGGCGGTGTCGCTCACCAGCTCGCGGAGGGCGGCCAGCTCGCGCGGCCCGGTCTCGCTCCAGCCGAGCTGGCGGAGGGCGGTGGCGTGCGCGATGCGAAAGAAGATGATGCTGCCGGCCAGCGAGAGGGTGCGCAGGCGGACCCTGGTGGAGCGCGGGTCCTCACCGGTGATGAGGCCGACGATCCGCCGCGCCAGCTCGAGCTGCGGCTCGATCACCCGGGTGTAGATGCGGTCGAAGGCCTCGCTCGGGTCCATCTGCTCGCGCACGATGAAGCGCGCCGCCGGCATCCAGCCCTCGTCGAACAGGATGCCGGCCATCCCGGTCAGCATCTCTGCGAGCAGGGCGCGGGCCTCGCCGGCCGTCACCCGATCTCCGCGGCGGGCGAAGCGCGCCCGAGCCCGGCCGGCGGCCGGCTGGATCTTCGCGGCGATCTGCCCGCCGATGTGATCGGCGGCTGCGAGATAGAGGCCGTGCTTGCCGCCGAAGTAGTACGTGATGCCTTGCAAGTTCACGCCGGCCGCCCGGGCGATCGCGCGGGTCGACGCTGCGGCGTAGCCGAGCCGGCCGAACACGTCGATGGCGGCGCGCAGCAGCCTGTCGCGGGCGTCGGCGGTTCGCGGCGGTGTCCTCGCGGCCATGTTCCACATATGCAGCGCGACGGGCGTCCAGTCAATCGATTGATTGAATCGGGCCTCAGGGCGGTTCGGCGCCCGGATCCGGTGAGAGAGCTCACCGCCGACGGCGCCGGGCCGGCGAGGGCGCACCATCGCCCGGGCGCCGCGACAGCTCTTCTATCAAGAAATCGCGCACCGCCACCACCCGCGCCGCCGGCAGGCGCGACGACGGCATGACCAGGAACATGTTCACCGGCGGAAAGCGATGCGCGGGGAGCACACGGACGAGCTCGCCGCGCTCGATGGCGGGCAGCGCGATGAAGGAGGGCAGCATGGTCAGCCCGGCGCCGGCGACGGCCGCGCGGTAGGCGAACGCCATGTCGTCGACCTCGATGGCCCCGCGCACCGGAGCCTCGATGAGGCCGTCGGGACCGACCAGGTCCCAGACCGCCGTCATGGGACCGCGGCGAAACAGGACGCATGTGTGCTCGCCGAGCTCTCCGGGGGTGCTCGGCAGCCCGCGGCGCGCGGCGTAGCTCGGGGCCGCCACCGCCAGCCCGCTGATGGTCGCGACCTTGCGGCTCACCATCGACGAGTCGGCCAGCGGCCCGACGCGCAGCGCGAGGTCGAAGCCCTCCGCGATGAGGTCCTCCTTGCGGTTGGACAGGGACACCTCGAGGCGGATGGACGGGTGGCGCTCGACGAACCGGCCGACCGCGTCGGCGAGGAGCAGCGTGCCCACGTCGGGCGGCATGGTCAGGCGCACGCTGCCGGTCGCGGTGCGCCCGCGATCGCTGACCGCGGCGGTGGCGGCCAGCGGTCGGCGGCTGGGGCGAGCTGTACGTCATGGGATACGGCTTCGGGAAGGCGAAGCGGCCGGCCAGTGGAGAGCCGATCGATCCGCAGGAGGTGTGCCCGCAATGACTGACAGGAGAGGACCCCCGATGCAAGATGGCCGCGTGAACGCCGACGTCACTCATCCGCTCGAGCGCCTCTGGTCCCTCGCCCTGTCCGGCGACGACGCGGCCGCCGCCGCGCTGGTCGAGCCGGGCGGGACGTGGGACGACCCGCTGTTCGATCGCGCGACCGGCGACGATGTGCAGGCGACCGCGATCCCGCGGCTGGGCGCCTGGCTGCGCGCGCGCGCCGCGCCCGGGGGCGCGACCGTCCGGCACCTGCGTACGACGGAGGACGCCGCGCGCGTCGTGGTCGAGCAGGTGCTGACGCTCGCGGACGGACTGGTGTGGAACCAGGCCGCGCAGCGGAGCGAGAAGGCGGAGCGGTTCGAGCTGGCCACCGCGATCGTCGGCGATCGCGCCGGGCGATCGGACGCGAGCTGCGGCTCCATCCGCGTCTACTTCAGCACGTGGGCCGCGCAGGGCGGCGCGTCGCGCATGCGCGTCGGGCCGATCTGCCCAGACGAGCGCGAGGTCACGCGGGCCGCCATGGACGCGATGCCGACGGTGCGGCGCTACTTCGACCTCCTGGCCCGCGGGGCACCCGAGATCATCGACACGTTCGAGCCGGACGGCTACTTCCGCGAGCCGGCCAGCAACTTCGCGTGCGGCCGCGATCAGCTGGCGCGCCACTTCGAGCACATCCTCGAGCTCGGCGGAGTCGGCATCGAGTTCCTGACCGCGACGCGGCAGGGCGAGCGCATCGGACTCGAGCTGCAGACCATCGTGTGGGGCACCAAGCGAATGGAGCGGCCGCAGGCGGGATTCGCCGCCTACGAGCTGGGCCCGCACGGGCTCCTGCAGGCGGGCAGGGTCTACGACTCGGTCGTGCCGCCCGAGATCGGATAGCGGATCGCGCCGCCGCGCACGGGAGGGCGCGGCAGCGATGCCAGCCCGGGAGAGCTCAGAGCGCGCGGGCAAAGCCGTCGCGCCACGACCGGTAGCGCGGTGACCAGCCGAGCTGCTCGCGGGCGCGGCGGTTGCTGGCGCCGCGGGCCCAGGGCGGGGCCCCGTCCTGGCGCGGCGGGGCGGGGGCGCCGACCAGCTCGGCGAAGACCGGCAGCCACTCCTTCGCCGGCGCCGGCTCGTCGTCGCAGATGTTGACGGTGCCGGGCGGCCAGCCGAG
The DNA here is from genome assembly GCA_035262925.1 of Kofleriaceae bacterium. Classification (GTDB taxonomy): domain Bacteria; phylum Myxococcota_A; class Polyangia; order Haliangiales; family Haliangiaceae; genus DATFRY01. Next base: position 22,571 of record DATFRY010000598.1, read on the forward strand.
CGCGAGGGCGCACGCCGCGGCCGCGTCGTCCGCGTGGACGAAGCTGGTGACCGAGTCGTCGGCGACGAGCGCCTGCTCGCGCGCGCGGCTCGCCATCAGCCCGTCGCGGCTGTACCAGGTCCCGGACCCGTACAGGGTGCCATAGCGCAGGACGACCGGCTCGGCGATCTCGGCGACGGCGTCCTCCAGCGCCATCACGCCGCCCAGCAGCACCGAGCGGGGCAGAGCGGCGGCTCGATCGAGCGGCTCGCTCTCCGCGGCGGGCGCCGGGCCCGCGCCGTAGGCCCACGAGACGCTGGCCGCCACGATTCGCCGGGCCCCGGCCGCCAGCGCGGCGTCGACCAGCGCGCGCGTGCCGGTCGTGCGCATCGCCGCGTTGGCCTCGCTGCTTCCGGCCGAGAGATCGGTCAGCTGATGGATGACCGCGTCGGGCCGGGCCTCGCGCGCGCCCCGCATCAGCGCGTCGCGGTCGTAGACGTCGAGCACGATGGCCTCGGCGCCCTGGGCTCGCAGGCGCGCCGCGCCCTCGCCGGTGCGCGCGGTGCCGAAGACGGTGTGGCCGTCCGTGACGAGGAGTGGGATGAGGCGCCGCCCGATGACGCCGGTCGCGCCGGCCACGAGGACTCGCATGCCCACCCACATGCGGCGGCGGAGCCGGGCGTCAACTCGCAGGCGGCGCGGTTTCTACCCGATCAGATGGCGGAGTGACGGCGGGGCGTCGCTCCCGTCCTCGTCCATCGACGGACCGGTGCGGGAGAGCCGGCTGCCTGTGCAAACAGGCAATCTCGATCGAACAGGTGAGTCGGATCAGACTCGCCGATTGCGCCGTCGGGAAACGAATCCCGATCTCTGGCCGCGAGTACGCCGCCGCCTGCTCGATTTTTCAATTTCGATGTCTCGCAGCGGGGGAGTTCGGACTAGTCTCCGGCGGTCATTTCGTAGGGGGCGAATCCATGACGACGACCGATGTGTGTCTTCGCGCTGTACTTCTAGCCACGATGACCTTCGCCGCGACGGGAGGGTGCTCGAGCGGCGAGCCGGACGAGCCGGTGCTGGAGATCGCGCAGGCCCTGGGCGACAGCCTGGGCGGCATCGCGCCCGACGACTTCGCCGAGGCCAGGGATGCCTTCAACACCGTCGAGGAGCTGGGCGACGGCCTCGGCCCGATCTTCAACGAGCGGGCCTGCGGCAACTGCCACACGCTCGGCGCGCAGGGCGGCGCCGGCGAGCAGGTCGAGCGCCGCTTCGGCCGCTTCGTCGACGGCGCCTTCGATCCGATGGAGAGCTCCGGCGGATCGCTGCGCCAGCTCTTCACCGTCGGGACCTTCACGCGGTCGGACGGGCAGATCTGCAGCGTGCCACAGGAAGCCGAGCCGGCGGGGGCGACCGTGCACGACGTCGGACGCCTGACCACGCCGCTCTTCGGCCTGGGGCTGGTGGACGCGATGCCCGACTCGTTCTTCGACGGCCTGGCGGCCGCCGAGCCGCCGGAGCAGCGCGGGATCGTCAATCGAGTCTCGATCCTGTTGCCGAACCCGGACGACCCGTCGCAGAGCCCGGGCGGGACCCGCGTGGGTCGCTTCGGCTGGAAGGCCGGGATCGCGACGCTGACGCAGTTCGCGGCCGACGCCTACGTCAACGAGATGGGCATCACCACTCAGAGCTGCATCCGCGGGGCGGCGATCCTCGCGTTCGCGACCGAGTCGGCTCCGAACGGCGTGCCGCAGCCGGCCGGCTGCGACGACCTGGCTCTGCCTCCGCCCGCCGGGATCCCGGCCGGCACCGACGATGCGGTCGGGAGCTGCGACGGCGGGCTCACCGAGATCCAGGACGACGTGGACGAGTTCGCGACCTTCATGACCTTCCTGGCCCCGCCCACCCGCGGCCCGATCACGCCCGACGTCGAGGCGGGCGAGCCGCTCTTCAGCGCGATCGGCTGCCAGAGCTGCCACACGACCACCACCTTCGTGACGCCGGCCAGCACCGGGAACGGCGTTCCGGGGAACACCGCCTTCAACCCGTTCTCGGACTTCCTCGTCCACGACATGGGGACGCTCGGCGACCAGATCGGAAACCCCGGCGACTCGCTCGCCGTGACCCGGCGCATGCGCACGGCGCCGCTATGGGGCATCCGCGTCCGCAACAAGCTCCTGCACGACGGCCGCACCAACGACATCGGGGCCGCCATCCTCGCCCACGATGGCCAGGGCGCGGCGGCCCGCGAGGCATTCGGTGATCTGAGCGCCGTCGATCAGCACCGCCTGATCGAGTTCGTGCGATCTCTGTGAGCGGCGCGGACCGCGCCAGGCCCGCATCCCGCCCACAGGCCTCACATGCGCCAGCGCAGCGCCGCGGTGTGCACCGGCGCGTCCCACAGCGCGCGCAGGCGCCCATCGATCACGCTCACGGTGATCGAGCAGCCGGCCATGTCGAGCGACGTCACCCAGGGGCCGGTGAGGGTGCGGGCCACCTCGATGCGCCGGTCGGTCAGGATCCGGCGCGCGGCGTCGAGCATGACGTAGAGCTCCATCGCCGGAGTGCCGCCGAGCCCGTTGACCAGGAGCAGCACCTCGCTGCCGGCGCGCGCATCGAGGTCGCCGAGGATGGCGCCCAGCATCTCGTCGGCGATGGCGTCCGCGCGCGCCAGCTTCATGCGGCGGCGGCCCGGCTCGCCATGGATGCCGACGCCCATCTCCATCTCGTCGTCGCCGAGGCTGAAGGTGGGCGCGCCGACCGCCGGCACCGTGCAGGAGGTGAGCGCGACGCCCATCGAGCGGGTCTGGCGCACGACCTGCTCGCCCAGCTGGCGCAGCTCGTCGATGCCGTGGCCCTGCTCGGCCGCGGCGCCGACGATCTTCTCCACCACCAGCGTGCCGGCCACCCCCCGCCGACCGGTCGAGTAGGTCGACTTCTCGACCGCGACGTCGTCGTCGACGAGGATGGTCTGGATGTCGCGACGGGGGCTGGCGGCCAGCTCCGCCGCCATCTGGAAGTTCATGACGTCCCCCTCGTAGTTCTTCACGATGAAGAGGACGCCGCTCCCCGCGTCGACCGCCTCGGCGGCGGCCAGCATCTGGTCGGGGGTGGGCGAGGTGAAGACCGCGCCCGGGCAGGCGGCGTCGAGCATCCCGTGGCCGACGAAGCCGATGTGGAGCGGTTCGTGGCCCGAGCCGCCGCCCGAGACGAGGGCGACCTTGTCGGCCGCCAGGGCGCGCCGGCGCACGAACCGGCGCTCGGGATCGACGACCACGATGTCGCCGTGAGCCGCGCCGAAGCCGTCCAGCGCCTCGACCAGCACGCGATCGGGGGAATTGATGAGCTTCTTCATGGGACCCTCCGCGAGCGAGGCCGCGGCCGCGCTCGGCTCACGCCTCCTCGGCCAGCCGGGACAGACGTCGCGCCACCTCGACGATGGCCTCGTCGAGCAGGCGGTTGCGCTGCGCGTCGCCCAGATCAGGCACCGCCACGGTCAAGCTGCGGCTGCCGCTCGGCCGCCTGCGCACCAGCCGCAGCGGGTGGGCGCGCGCGTAGGCGGCCAGGAACTCGCCCTTCTCGCCCTGGGTGAAGTGACAGACCTCGAAGATGGTGTCGAGGTGCTCGGCCGGGATGGGCACCGAGTAGACCGGGCTGGCGATCTGCGAGATGAAGGAGCGGTTCTTGCCGAGTGCCAGCGCCAGCCGGTGGCGCGTGCCCGACGGGCGATTGTCGACCACGCGCTTGAGCACGGTCTTGTAGGCCGCCACCGCGGAGGCCCGATCGGGCTGCTTCTTCACCGGCGCCATGACGTCATCCCGGCGCCGGGGCCCGCCAGCTCGCGCAGATCGATGCCGGCGATGGTGAGCTTGGCCCGCCCGACCATCGCGGGCGCCACCGACAGGCTGCGCAGCCCGGCCGCGAGCAGGAGCGGGATGGCCGCCGGATCGCCGCCCGCGTCGCCGCACAGGCTGGCCTCGACTCCGCGCGCCGCCGCCACGTCGACCACGTGATGGATGAGGCGCAGGACCGCCGGCTGGGTCGGGTCGGCCAGATCGGCCACCGCCGGCGCGCTGCTGTCCCGCCCGGCCGCGGCGACGTACTGCGTGAGATCGTTCGACCCGATCGAGAAGAACTCCGCCGCCTCGAACATGTCGGCGGCGATCGCCGCGGCCGGCACCTCGATCATGATGCCGAGCGCCGGCCGCCGGACCGCCACGCCGGCAGCCCGCAGCGCGGCGACCTCGTCGTCGAGCATGGCGCGCGCCCGCTCGAGCTCGTGCGGCATCGTGACCATCGGCAGCATCACCTTGACGTCGCCGTGCACCGCCGCGCGGGCCAGCGCGCGCAGCTGGTGGCGGAAGATGTCGGGCGCGGCGAGAGACAGGCGGAGGCCGCGCATGCCGAGGAACGGGTTGCGCTCCCTGTCGAGCGTCAACCCCGGGATCGGCTTGTCGCCGCCGGCGTCGAGCGTCCGGATCGTCACCCGGCGCCCCTGCGCCCACTCGGCGATGCGCCGATAGCAGGCGTACTGGATCTCCTCGCTCGGCAGCCGCTCGCGCCCGTGGAACAGAAACTCGGTGCGCACCAGGCCGATCCCGTCGCAGATGGCCGGGTCGATGCTGTCGAGCTCCTCCTCGGCCGCGACGTTGATCGACACGCGGATGAGCGTGCCGTCCCTGGTGGCCGCCTGCGCGGTGACCACCTCGGCGGCGGCCTCGCGCTCGGCCGCCTCGGCCCGCACGTCGCGCTCGAACGCGGCCAGCTCCTCGGGGCCCGGGTCGAGGATGAGCAGCCCGCGCGACGCGCACAGGAGCGCCTGGCCGCGCAGCTCGCCCACCGGCACGCCGAGCCCGACCAGGGCCGGCACGCCGCGCGCCCGCGCCAGCATGGCCACGTGGCTCGTCGTGCTGCCGCCGGTCAGCGCCAGCGCGCCGCCGCGCGACCAGTCGATGGCGAGGAACAGGGACGGCGGCAGATCGACCGCCGCGACGATGGCTCCGGCCGGCACCCGCGTGTCGGCGATGCCGCCGGTCAGGTGGGCGAGCACGCGGTCGCGGATGTCGCGCACGTCGGACACGCGCGCGCGGAAGTAGTCGTCGTCGGACGACTCGTACGCGCCCGCCTCGGCCGACATCGAGGCCAGCCAGGCCTCGTGGGCCGGCTCGCCGCCGGCGATGGCGGCGAACGCCCGCTCGGCGAGCGCCGCGTCCTCGAGGAAGGCGATCTGGAAGCCGACGATCTCGGCCGCCGGCCCGCAGCTTCCGTTGACCAGGCGGCGCAGGTCGCCGACCGCCGCGGCCAGCGCGGCCTGGAGCGCGCTCGCCTCGAGCGCCGGATCGCCGGTGCCGATGCGCTCGCGCTGCGCGTCGCCGATCACGACCAGCTCGCCGAGCGCGGCGCCGGGGGCCGCCGGCCGGCCGCGGTAGCGCTTCTCCTGCCGCTCGGCGGGGCCGGCGGCCGGCGGCTCCTCGCCGAAGCGGTGCTCGACCAGCGCGAGCATGGTGGCCAGCGCCTCGGCGGCGTCGGGGCCGCTCACGCGGAAGTGGAGCGTCGACCCCTTGGCCGCCTTGACCCGCATCACCTTGACGGGGCTCTTGGCGTCGGCCCACGGCCCGGCCGGGTCGAGGGCGAACTCGATGCGCGAGGTGAACCGCTTGGCGACCTGGGTGAGCTTGACCGACGGGCGCGCGTGCAGCCCGACGGCGTTGGTCAGGAGGGCGGACCCCGCGATGGGCGGTCCCATGGTGGCGTCTGGCGGCAACGTGGACCTCAGGGAGGTGACAGCTCCTCGGCGGTTCGCTTGACCGCCTCGAGCGAGGATCCGCCCGAGGCCTCGGTGGCCGCCATCAGCGCGCCCTCGACGATCGGCGCCTCGCACACGACGACCTTCTCGCGCTTGCTCTCGTCCAGCATCTCGATCGCCATCTCGCTGTTGGTCTCGGCGCCGCCGAGGTCGACCAGGATGGCGACGCCGGCGTCCGACCAGGCGCGCTGGATCGACTCCAGGATGGAGCCCACGTCGGTGCCGAGGCCGCCGCCGGGATTGCCGCCGGTCCACGCCAGCGGGACGGACGCGCCGACGATCTGGCGCACCATGTCGGCGGCGCCCTCGGCGACCTTGGGGGAGTGCGACACGATGACGATCCCCACGTTGGCCATGCTAGCCCTCCAGCACCTCGCAGATGGCGGCGATCATGAGCGACGATGACCGCGCACCTGGATCCATGTGACCGACGGAGCGCTCGCCCAGGAACGAAGCCCGTCCCTTGATCGCCCTCATCGCGATGGTGGCGTCGGCCGCGTCGGCCGCGCGCCTGCGCACGCGAGCGCGCAGCTCCTCGCCGCCGGCGGCGAGCTCCTCCTGGGCCGGCGCCAGGACGTCGAGCATGGTCTTCTGCCCGACGTCGGAGCGGCCCAGCTTCTTCATCGCCTCCAGGGCGGCGGCCAGCGCGCGCGCGGCGTCGGCCGGGCTCGGATCGGGCGGCAGCTCCCGACCCAGCGTGCGGAACAGCGTGCCGTAGAGCGGGCCCGACGCGCCGCCCACCTTCATGATGAGCGTGGTGCCGAGGGCGACCAGCGCCTGGGGCAGCGGCTGCTGACCGAGCGAGTCGATCTCGGCCAGCACCGCCTCGAAGCCGCGCTTCAGGTTGAGGCCGTGGTCGCCGTCTCCGATGGCCCGATCCAGCTCGGTCAGCTCGTCGGTGTGGTCGATCACCGCGGCGGCCAGCGCCTCGATGAGCCTCCGCCTGAGAGCCGCGTCGATCGGGTGCATGGCGTCCATCGCTCCTACTCTACTCCGCTCCGCTCGGCCTGCACGGGCAGGCGGTCGCCGCGCGCGTCGAAGAAGAGCGGCGCCACCATCTCGACCTCGACGTGGTCGCCGGGAGCCAGGCCGCTCTCCGGATCGCCCAGCGTCACCACCATGGTGTCGCCGACCGCCACGTGCAGGTGGTTCTGGTCGCCCAGGTGCTCGATGCGCGCGACCACGCCGACCGAGGAGCCGTCGGTGCTCTTGCGGATCCGCACGTGCTCGGTGCGCACCCCGATGGTCACCGTCTCGGCCGGCGCCGGCAGGCGGGGGAACAGGCTGCGCGGCACCAGGTTGACCGACGGGCTGCCCAGCCGGGCCGCGACCTGGCGGTTGACCGGGTTCTCGTAGATCTCGCGCGGCGTGCCGAGCTGGACCAGCCGACCCCGATCCAGCACGCCGATGCGCGTGGCCATGGTCATCGCCTCGGTCTGATCGTGCGTGACGTAGAGGATGGTGGCGCCCAGCTCGCGCTGGATGCGCTTGAGCTCGATCCGCAGCTCGGCGCGCAGCTTCGCGTCCAGCGACGACAGCGGCTCGTCCATGAGGTAGATCGACGGCCGGCGCACCAGGGCGCGGCCGATGGCCACCCGCTGCATCTGCCCGCCGGAGAGCTGCGTGGCGCGGCTCTTCAGCTTGTCCTCGATGTGGAGCAGGCGCGCGATCTCTCGCACGCGGGCGGCGACGTCCGCCTCCGACATCCGCCGCGCCGGCGCGCGCAGCGGGAACGCCAGGTTGTCGTACACCGACAGGTGCGGGTAGAGCGAGTACTGCTGGAAGACGAAGGCGACGTCGCGCGAGGCCGGCGGCTCGCGGGTGAGGTCGCGGCCCGCCGCACGCACACGCCCGTCGTCGGGGCGCTCGAGGCCGGCCACCAGCCGGAGGGTCGTGGTCTTGCCGGCCCCCGTCGGGCCCAGGAGGACCAGGAGCTCGCCGTCGGCCACGGTCAGGCTCAGATCGGCCACCGCCTGGTTGTGGCCGAAGCGCTTCGACAGCCCCTCGAGGCGCCACTCAGGCACGGGCCCGCCCCTCGCGCTCGTGCAGGGCAGAGCGCAGCGCGCGCCCCGACGCCCGGTGGAACAGCGACAGCTTCTCGGGCCGGAAATCCAGCCCGGTGGTCTCGCCCGGGCGGACCGTCACGTCGGACGCGATGCGCGCCTTGAGCACCGCGTCCTGCGCGGTCGTGAGCGTGACGATCTGCGTGGTGCCGAGGTACTCGGTCTCGAGGACCTGGGCGCGCAGCGGAGCGTCGCCCGCGAGCCGCACGTGCTCGGGCCGCACGCCGAGGACGAGATCGGTCTCCTCGATCCCCTCGCGCGCCTCCGGCACCGCCAACACCGCCGGCCCCAGCCGCACGGAGCGGTCGCCGGGGGCGATCCGGCCGTGGAAGCGGATCAGGTTCATGGGCGGCGAGCCGACGAAGTCGGCCACGAACATGCTGGCCGGGCGGTCGTAGATGTCCTGCGGCGATCCGATCTGCTCGACCGCGCCGTCGTTCATGAGCGCGATGGTGTCGGCCATCGACATCGCCTCGAGCTGGTCGTGGGTGACGTAGACCGTGGTGGCGGCGATGCGGTCGTGCAGGGCGCGCAGCTCCCCGCACATGAGCTCGCGCATCTCGGCATCGAGCGCGCCGAGCGGCTCGTCGAGGAGGAAGGCCAGCGGCTCGCGCACGATCGCGCGCCCCAGCGCCACCCGCTGGCGGTCGCCGCTGGCCAGCCCCGACACCCGCCGGTCCAGAAGGTGCGTGATGCGCAGGATGCGCGCCGTCTCCTCCACCCGGCGGCGCACCTCGCGGCGCCGCACGCCCTGGCTGCGCAGCGGGTAGCCGATGTTGGCGCGCACGTCGAGGTGCGGGTAGAGCGCGAAGAGCTGGAACACGAACGCGATGTCGCGCTGCGAGGCCCGCACGAACGTGACGTCCTCGCCGCCCAGGAGGATGCGGCCCGAGGTGGGCAGCTCGAGGCCGGCGATCATGCGCAGGGTCGTGGTCTTGCCGCAGCCGGACGGCCCGAGCAGGCAGAAGAAGTCGCCGGCCGGCACCGTGAAGGTGGAGTCGCGCACCGCCACGAGGTCGGCGAACGCCTTGTGCAGGTTGTGGACGCTGATCTCGGCCATGGCTAGTCCCGCAGCTTCGACACGACGGTGAACATCAGCGTGCCGGCCAGGATGGTGAGGAACGACCACGTGTAGAGTGTCATCGAGAAGGGCTGGAGCAGCATGAACACCCCGGCGACGATGACCGCGGTGGCGCCGCGCTCGAGCGGAGTCCGGCGCAGGACGCGCCGCAGCTGCATCGACCGCCGCATCACTTGCGCACCGCCCCGAAGGTGATGCCGCGCAGGAGGTGCTTGCGCAGGAGCACCGTGAACACCAGGATCGGGACCAGGAAGAGCGAGGTGCCGGCCGCGACACCGGGCCAGTCGAGGCCGCCCTCGCCGATGATGATGGGGATGAACGGCGGCGCGGTCTGCGCCTCCCCCGACGTGAGCAGGACCGCGAAGGCGTACTCGTTCCAGGCGAAGATGAGGCAGAAGATCGCGGTGGCCACGATGCCGGTGGCGGCCTGGGGCAAGACCACCTTGCGGAACGCCTGCAGCCGGGTGTAGCCGTCGACCAGCGCCGCCTCCTCGTACTCGCGCGGGATCTCGTCGATGAACCCCTTGAGCAGCCACACCGCCAGCGAGATGTTGACCGACGTGTAGAGCAGGATCATGCCGAGCCGCGTGTCGGACAGCCCCAGCTCCCGGTACATGAGGTAGATGGGGATCGCGATGGCGATGGGCGGCATCATCCGGGTCGACAGGATGAAGAAGAGGAGGTCGTCCTTGCCCGGCACGCGGAAGCGCGAGAAGGCGTAGGCCGCCGTCATGCCGAGCAGCACGGACAGCGCGGTCGAGCCGAACGCGATGATGATCGAGTTGAGGAAGCGCGGCTTGAAGTTGGACGGCCCGGCGATCACCATGCCGCGATCGCGCGCGATCCGGTCGCACACGCCCGTCGCCGGCGGCATCGCGGCGATGTACTCCTCGGTCTGCCGCGTGTGGGTGAAGAACAGGTTGCAGAAGCCCTCGCGGGAGGGCTCGAACAGCAGCACCGGCGGGTAGGCGATCGAGTCGGTCGACGACTTGAACGCGGTCATCACGATCCACACCAGCGGCACCGTCGAGCCCAGGGCGTAGAGGATGACGATCGTGGCGGCGATGCGCTTCGACGCGCGCGACGGCTCGACCGCCGAGTGGGCGTGCCGGACGGAGACCTCGCGGCGCAGCATGCCCGGCCTCACCGGCTCTTCACGCGGTTCAGCGCCCGGACGTAGATGTTGGCCAGGCCGAACACGGTGACGAAGAGGATGATGGCGAAGGCGGAGGAGTAGCCGGTGCGCCACTTCTCGAACGCCTCGCGCTTGAGGGTGATCGACGCCAGCTCGGTGGTCGAGCCCGGCCCGCCGTTGGTGAGCAGGTTGACCATGTCGAACATCTTGAAGTTCTCGATGCCGCGGAACAGCACCGCGAGCATGATGAAGGGCAGGCTCATCGGCACCGTGATGGTCCAGAACTGGCGCCAGCGCGACGCGCGATCGACCTCGGCCGCCTCGTAGATGTAGCCCGGGATCGAGCGCAGGCCGGCCAGGCAGATGAGCGCCACGTAGGGCGTCCACATCCAGGTGTCGACGATGATGATCGACCACGGGGCCAGGTCGATCGATCCGATCATGCTGAACGAATCGGCCGGGATCCCGGTGACGAACTCGACCGCGTAGTTCCACAGCCCGATCTGCGGCTGGTAGAGGAACGTCCAGAAGTTCCCGACCACGGCCGGTGACAGCATCATCGGGATGAGGATCACGGTGGCCCAGAAGCCGTGACCGCGGAAGCGACGGTCGAGGAAGTAGGCGAGCGCGAAGCCGAGCACGGTCTGGAGGAGCAGCGTCCAGAACAGGAAGTGGGCGGTGGCCTGCATCGCGGCCCACACGTCGGCGTCGGTGAGCACGCGGACGTAGTTGTCGATGCCGACCCCGTGTATCTCGGCGTTCGGTCGATTGGCCCGGTAGTTGGTGAACGAGAGCTTGACGGTCCAGATGAGCGGGAAGATGGTGATCGCCAGGAGCAGCAGGATCGTGGGCGAGATGAACAGCCACGCCACGGTGCGATCCGACAGGCCGCGCACGCGGCGCGCCAGCACCGCCGGCGTCAGCGCCGCGGCGCGCTCGACCAGTGACGGCCCGCGCGGCGCGGGCGGCGATCCCTTCCCGTTCGCTCCGTCGGCGCTCATCGCGTTCCCCCTGCCCGGCTAGAGCTTGCCGTCGTCCTTGAACACGCGGGTCCAGTCGGCCACGAGCGAGTCGAGCGCCTGCTTGGCCGTGCCCTTGTTGGCCACCACGAAGTCGTGCACGCGCTTCTGCATGGCGAGCATCAGCTCGGCGTAGGACGGCTCGGCCCAGAAATCCTTGACCATCTGCATCGAGGCCAGGAAGTCGGCCGCGAACGGTGCGCTCGACTTGAAGCCCGGGTCGTTCAGCACCGCCTTGTGGCAGGAGTAACCGCCCAGCGACCACCACTTCTTCTGCACGTCGGGCTGGGCGAACCACTTGATGTACTGGAGCGCGGCGTCGCGGTTGGCCGAGTAAGAGACCACCGAGATGCCCTGGCCGCCGAGCTGGGTGAAGTGCTTCTTCGCCCCGGGATTGGGGAAGAACCCGATGCGGTCGCCGCCCACCTTCGGGTCCTTGTACAGGCCGGGGAAGAACGCGAACCAGTTCATCTGCATCGCGACCTGGCCCGACTTGAAGGCGTCCAGCCCCTCCGACATGTACGCGTTGGTCAGGCCGGGGGCGGTGCAGCACTGGTACAGCGACTTGTAGAACTCGAGGCCGCGGACGGCGTCGGCCGAGTTGACGACGCCGTCCATCTTGTACGGCTTGTGCGGATCGCTGTAGTCGAAGCCGTAGTTGTAGAGCACGTTGGTCACGCCCATCGTGATGCCCTCGGATCCGCGCTCGGTGAACAGGTAGACGCCGTACACCTTCTTGCCGTCGATCATCCGGCCCTGGAAGAACTCACCGATCTGCTTCAGCTCGTCGTAGGTGCGGGGGGGCGCCAGGTCGCGCTTGTACTTCTGCTTGAACTCGGCGCGCAGCTCGGGCCGCGAGAACCAGTCCTTCCGGTAGGTCCAGCCGACCGCGTCGCCCATCGCAGGCAGCGCCCAGTACGATGGCTTCCCCTTGGGCCACTCGGAGTAACCGAGGACGGTGGCGGGCAGGAAGTCGCTCATCTTGATGCCGTTCTTGTCGAAGAACTCGTTCAGCTTGACGTAGTGCCCGTTCTCCGCGGCCCCGCCGATCCACTGGCTGTCGCCGATCATGAGGTCGCACAGCTTGCCCTTCGAGTTGAGCTCGTTGAGGAATCTGTCCGCGAAGCTCGTCCACGGCACGAACTCGAACTTCATCTGGACGCCGGTCTTCGCGGTGAAGTCCTTGGACAGCTCCACCAGCGCGTTGGCCGGGTCCCACGCTGCCCAGCACAGGGTCAGCTGCTTCTTCTGCGCGTGTGCGGCCGGCAGCTGGACGATCATCGCCAGCGCGGCGGCGGCGACGACATGAGCCACTCGCTTCTCCATGAGAGACCTCCCTCCTCCTCGACGTCGTGTTCAGGCTGTTGCGAAACGCTAAACAGCGTCACTGCCGAACTAAACAACCCAGGGGCGAGAGCGGGCTCTATCGGGCGCAGAGGCGCGATGGTCGCCGGTCTCGTTTAGTTACTAAACACGAATCCACTAAACAGAGCGGACCCCCGACTGTCAAGCGGGAACGCCGCGCGGAGAGGTCGACCTCCGCGATCGAGCAGCACGGCGAGCCGCAACGCGAAGCGAATGACGGCCCGCTCGAGCCGCGGCGAACTTCTTGCGCGGCTCACGACGCCGGCGCGCGCGATGCGCTGGAATGGAACTTGCTGGCCCGGCTCATGAAAAGCGGAGAAGGTCATGCCAGCCCGTGCACCATGGACCATCGTCGTGCGCCGGTGGGACGACGACTCGGTCGTCGTGGCCGAGTTTCCGATCGCCACGCTGGCCGGCGCGTCGCTGCCCGGCCGGATCCTCCGCTTTGCGTCGCTGGCGCGCGTGGATGCCCGTGACGCCAACCTGCGCGGCGCCGATCTGGGCCAGGCGGACCTCCGCGACGCGCGGCTCGATCGCGCGTGCCTCGCCGGCGCCGATCTCACCCTGGCGGACCTGCCGGGCGCCGACCTGGCTGCCGCCAACCTCGCCGACGCCCGGCTGGAGGCCATCAACCTGCGCACCCAGGGCCCGCCGCGCACGAGCTTCCGGGCCGCCGATCTCACGCGCGCGACGCTCAAGGGCTCGAACCTGGCCGGCTCGCTGTTCACCGACGCCATCGCGCGCCGCGCCGACCTCACCCACTGCGACCTGCGCGGCGCCGACCTGCGCGGCGCCGACCTGACCGAGGCGTCCCTCAGCTTCTCCGATCTGTCGGGTGCGCGCCTCGCCGGCTCCTCGCTGGTGGGCGCGGTGCTGAGCGGCTGCGACCTGCGCGGCTGCGATCTACGCCGCGCGGACCTGTCGCTCGCCGCGCTGCACGGCGTGCTCCTGGCCGACGCCGATCTGGCCGATTCGATCTGGTCGAAGACGTCGGTCGCGCGCTGCGCCGACCTCGGCCGGGCGCGCGGCCTGGACCGACTCGCGCTGGGCGACGAGTCGGCCATGGACATCCACACGCTGCGCGCGGGCGCCGCGCAGCTGGACGACGCGCTCCTCGCCCACGTCGGCCTCTCGGCCCGCGAGGGCAGGGCCCTCCGCGATCTGCTCGCGACGCCTCCGCCGGGATCTATGTGCCGGGCGCCTTCCCGCGCTCGAGCTCGGCAATGATGCGGGTCGTCAGATCTTCCGGCAGATCGATCTGGCGCAGCTTCCGCTTCACGTTGTCGATGACGCTGCCCTCGAAGCGGAACTCCTGAGCGCAGGCGGCGCACCTCTCGAGGTGCTCGCGCACGAGCTGCATGTCCGCCTGGTCCAGCTCGCGATCGAGATAGTCATCCAGCCGGCGGGCGGTGTCCTCGCAGGTGAAGGGGCCGAGCGGCGTCATCCGACCACTTCCGATCCGGGCGATCCGGCCCTGGCCGGGACGATCCCGGCGTCCTCCGCCCCGCGCCAGAGCGACTTCTGCAGCATCTTGCGACCCCGGTGGAGGCGCGATCGAACGGTGCCGACCGGCACGCCGAGGATCTCCGCGATCTCGTGATACGCGAAGTCCTCCATGAAGTAGAGCGCGCAGGCCACGCGGAACTCGTCGGGCAGTCGCGCGAGGGCGTCCGCCACCCGCTCGGTGCCGATGCGGTCGATGAGCAGAGACGCGGGGTCGTCGCCCTGAAAGGGCACGCCGTTCGCGGCCGAGGCGGCGCGGAGGTCGAGATCCTGCGCGTCGTCGAAGTCGACGGTGCGCGGGCGCCGCTGCTCCTGGCGGTGCCTGCCCCGGAAGCAGTTGGTGACGATGCGGAAGTACCAGGCCTTGAAGTTGGTGCCGGACTCGAACCCGCCGCGCCCGCGAAACGCGAGCAGCGCGGCCTCCTGTACCAGATCCTCCGCGTCGGCGCGGTGATGGCAGAGCCGGAGGGCATAGCCGTAGGCCGCGGGCAGGGCCGCCACCAGCTGCGCCTGGAACTCCGACTCCGGGAGCTCGGCGGCGCCCACGTCGGGCGGAGCACCTGGGGGACCGATCGTCACAGCGGCTTCCATGATGCCGCCCGCCACCGCGCTGTCAAGCTGCAGGCACGCGAGCCGGCGGCGCGCACCTCGGCCCGCTCAGGCCGCTCGCGCCGCTCAGGCCGCGGACGATGCGGCGCGGTCGCCCTCGTCGGCCAGCACGTCGAGATCGAGGCGCAGCGCCTCGCCCACCGACCAGGCCTGGAACGGGCAGCCGCGAGGGGTGTGCGGGGCCTCCGCGTCCGCGATCTCCGAGATGTGTCCGAGCCCGGCCTCCTCGAGGTGGCGGAGGAGCGGCGCCAGGAAGCGGGCGCGCGCCTCGCGCCGCGCCGCGCCGGCGTCGTCGCCGCGCGTGCGCACCAACGCCTCCGCGAACGGGCCGGCCAGCCACGGCCACGCGGTGCCCTGATGGTAGGCCGCGTCGCGCTCGGCCGGGCCGCCCTGGTAGCGCGGCGCGTAGCCGGGCTCTCCCGGCGCGAGCGAGCGCAGCCCGAGCGGGGTCCACAGCCGGCGCTCGACCAGGTCGACCACGCGCCGGGCGCGCTCGCCGGCGAGGACGGAGAAGGGCAGACCGCCCACCGCGAAGATCTGGTTGGGCCGCAGGCTGCTGTCGAGCGCGCCGGCGCGGTGGTCGACGTCGACGACGTCGTGCAGGTGGCCGCGCTCCTCGCACCAGAAGCGGCGGAGGAACGACTCGTGCGCCTGGGCGGCGAGCGCGCCCCAGCGGGCCGAGGTGGCGGCTCCGATGCGGAGCGCGTTGATCCACAGGGCCTGGATCTCGACCGGCTTGCCGATGCGCGGGGTGATCACGCAATCGCCGACGCGGGCGTCCATCCAGGTCAGCTGCTGGCCGGGCTGGCCTGCCGCCAGGAGGCCGTCCTCGGCCGCGCCGATGCCGAAGCGAGTGCCGCGCGCGTGGCCGGTCAGGATGTCCTCGACCGCCCGCTGCAGCGCGCGCCGGTCGCCGGCGGCGAGCGGGCGCATCCCGCGCTCTGCCGCGCGCACGAGATCGTGGGCCGCGATCACGTACCACAGCGAGGCGTCCACCGAGTTGAGCTCCGGCTCCTGCCCGCCCTCGGGGAAGTAGTTGGGCAGCATGCCCTGGGAGACGGCGCCGGCCCACTCGACGAGGATCGCGCGGGCCTCGTCCAGCCGCCCGCTCGCGATGCAGAGCCCGCGCAGCGCGATGAACGTGTCGCGGCCCCAGTCGGAGAACCACGGGTAGCCGGCCACGATGGTGGTGCCCTCGCCGCGCCGCACGATGTAGTGGTCGGCCGCGCGCTGGAGCGGAGAGGCGAGCCGACCGCGCCGCTCGCGCTCGACGCGCCGGGCCTCGGCCAGGCACTCCTGCGCGGCCTCGGCGCCGGTCAGCCGCGCGGCGTGAGGCCCGTCGGCGGCGGCGATCCACACCGCCTCGCCGCGCGCCAGGTCCCAGCGAAACTCGCCCGGCGAGGCCAGGTCCTCGGTGAAGTCGAGCCCGCGCGCCCGCTCCTCGTCGTACTCGAAGTTGCGGTACCAGACCGGGTCGTGCGCGTAGGCGCCGTTCGACGCGCTGACGATGCGCGGCAGCGCGGCGTACGGCCGCCACGAGACACGTCCCCCGCCGGCGCCTGGGTCCGCGTCGGTGCAGAAGGCGCCGTTCTCGCGGTGCGTCGCGTGGACGTCCCGTCCGGACAGGAAGGGTCGCATCGACAGCGTGACGCCCTCGCGGCGCTCGGCCAGCCGCCACGCCATCATGGCCATGGGCGCGCCGCGCGCGACCAGGAGCTCGTGGATGACCTCGATCCCGTTCGCGCAGCGATAGGTCCAGCGCGGCCACGGATCGCGCGAGAACGCCACCACGCGCCGCTCGCCGTCCGGGCTGGTCACGCCGGGCGCGTAGCGCTGCGAGGACAGCGCGAAGCGACCCTCGGGCGTGTCGAGCCAGGCGTCGAACCCGTTCACCAGCGCGACGCGCCCGGTCGGCGGCGTGGTCGCGTGCAGGAGGATCGCGTGGTAGCGCCGCGTGCGCACTCCGCTCACGGTCCCGGAGGCGAAGCCGCCGAGCCCGTCGGTCTCGATCCATTCAGCGCGAGGATCCACCGGGAGCCTCGCTCCGGGCCGGTTGCGCCGCCCGGCCGGCATCCGCGCCGGACGCGCGCGCGCGGGCGACGTCCTCGACGCACCTCACCGCCAGCGCGGTCCAGCCGGTCTGGTGGCTCGCGCCCACCCCGCGGCCGGTGTCGCCGTCGAAGTACTCGCTGAACAGGACGAGGTCGCGCCAGTGCGGATCGTCGGCGTAGCGCCGCTCGCCGCCGTGGCACGGCCGGTGCCCCCTGGCGTCGGGCAGGAACAGCCCGGCCAGGCGGCGCGAGAGCTCGTGCGCGACCTCCTTCAGGTTCATCGGCCGCCCCGAGCCGGTGGGGCACTCGACGCGCAGCGACTCGCCGTAGAACTGGTGGTAGCGCTCGAGCGCCTCGATGAGGAGATAGTTGAGCGGGAACCAGACCGGGCCGCGCCAGTTCGAGTTGCCGCCGAACAGCCCCGTGTTCGACTCGGCGGGCACGTAGTCGACGCGGTGCTCGATGCCGTCGACGTGAAGGACGTAGGGCAGGTCCGCGTGCACGCGCGACAGGGCGCGCAGGCCATGCGGCGACAGGAACTCGCGCTCGTCCAGCGCATAGCCCAGCACGCGGGTGAGCCGCTCGCGCGACGGGATGGCCAGGAGGCGCCGCTCGCCCCGCTCGCCGCCCTTCGCGTGCATGCAGGTGATCTGGCTGGCCAGATCCGGGCGGTTCTCGAGGAACCAGCGCACCCGCTTGGCGAAGCTGGGCAGCCGGTCCAGCACCTCGTCGTCGATGAGCTCGCACGCGAACAGCGGCACCACGCCGACCAGCGAGCGGATGCGCAGGGCGACCCGGGCGTCTCCGCTGTGCAGCTGGTCGTAGTAGAAGCCGTCCTCCTCGTGCCAAAGCCCGTCGCCGCCGAGCCGGTTCATGGCCTCGGCGATGGCGACGAAGTGCTCGAAGAACTTCGACGCCACGTCCTCGTAGGCGCTGTTGTCGCGCGCCAGCTCGAGCGCGATGGCCAGCATGGTGGCGCTGTAGAACGCCATCCACGCGGTGCCGTCGGCCTGCTCGAGGTATCCGCCGCCGGGCAGCGGCTGCGACCTGTCGAACACGCCGATGTTGTCGAGGCCGAGGAAGCCGCCGGCGAACAGGTGCTTGCCCTCGACGTCCTTGCGGTTCACCCACCAGGTGAAGTTGAGCATCAGCTTGTGGAAGGCGCGCTCGAGGAAGGCGTGATCGCGCTCGCCGCGCGCCGCCGACACCTTGTACGCGCGCCAGCACGCCCACGCGTGCACCGGCGGGTTGACGTCGCCGAGCGCGAACTCGTAGGCCGGGATCTGCCCGTTCGGGTGCATGTACCACTCGCGCAGGAACAGGACGAGCTGATCCTTGGTGAACTGGGGGTCGAGCGGCGCGAACGGGATCATGTGGAAGGCGAGATCCCACGCGGCGAACCACGGGTACTCCCACTTGTCCGGCATCGAGATCACATCGCGGCAGTACACGTGCTTCCAGTCCGCGTTCCGCCCAGAGAGCCGCGTCGGCGGCGGC
>DATFRY010000599.1:0-4912 GCA_035262925.1 Kofleriaceae bacterium
CGCGATCGCTTCGGCCAGCGCGACGCGGGCCGCGGCGGTCCCGTGCGCGAGCAGCGAGTCGAGCGCGTCGCGCGCGTCGCTGCCAAACACGTCGCCGGCGGCGATCAGGTTGACCATGATGGCGGCGCGCACCTCGGGCGACTCCTCCTCGCTGAGGCGCATGCGCAGCCAGCGCTCGTCGAAGGCCAGCGCGGAGCGGGCCGCCACCATCGCCTGGCGCACGCGCACCGACGGGTGATCGACCAGGTGATCGAGCGCGTGGAGCGCGTTGCGCCGGCCGGCGCGCACGAACAGGGCGATCGCGCCCTCGACCACGGTCTCCGACGGGTGATAGAGGATGAGCGCCGGCACCAGGCGCGCCTTGCGGTCGCGCTCGAGCACCGTCATCGCCGCGATCACCTGCGCCTCGTCGTCGCTGTCGAGGGTGGCGATCATGGTCTCGAGCGAGGCCACGTCGAGCTCCGGGATGCCGTGCAGGGGGGCCAGGCGGTCCTGGTCGAGCTGGCCGCGGAAGAGGTCGAGGTAGTGGCGCCGCATGTCGAGCAGGCCGACCAGCCACAGCGCGCCGAGACCGGCCAGCCCGACGCCGAGCGCGGCCGGCGGCGCGCCCAGCCCGACCGCGCCCAGGATGGCGAGCGACGCCAGCGACTGGCCGCCGCGCTGGCCCACCGAATCGGCCAGCGCCTTGACCCGCGAGCGCGCCCACGACGGCATCGGGACGAACAGGAGCTCGGACGCGGTGCGGTTGAGGGTGTGGCGCAGCGCGCCGTCGGCGCTCTTGATGAGGAGCGCGGCGGACAGGCCGGCCGCGGCCGCGAAGCCGACCCCGCCGAGCGCGAGCGCGGCCGGCAGGACCGCCAGCGCGCCCAGCGCGTTGAGCCGGCGCAGCGCCGGTTGCACCACGGCCAGCTGGACGACCAGCGAGGCTGCGTTGAGCGCGGCGTAGACCAGCGCGAAGAACTGGGCCAGCTCGGCCGGCCGCACGGAGGCGGCGGCGCTGCTCTTGAAGAGGTAGTCGGCCACGGCGGCGACGGCGGCGGCCACCGCGGTGAGGCCGACCAGGCGGCGCGCGTAGGGGTGGTGGAGCGCGAAGCGGGCGGCGTCGGCCAGCGCTCCCCACTCGCGGGCGCGCTCCGGCTTGTCGGGTGCGGGCGCGCCCGGATCGCGCAGCCAGCGGGGCAGGAGCGACGAGACCGCGAACCCGGCGGCGGCGACCAGCACCAGGTGGCGCGCGGCCACCGCGCCGGCCATCGCGCCGGCCGCCGCGCTGCCCGCGGTCGCGCCCAGGACGCTGCCCAGCCCGATGGGGGCGTACAGCCGCTTTGCCTGGGTGATGCTGAAGGTGCCGGATAGAAGCGTCCAGAACTGCAGCAGCGCGATGGTCGAGATCACGCCGGACCAGATGTAGAGCGCGTACAGGCCCGACGCGCCGAGCCCGGGCAGGAGGGCCCAGAACGCGAACGTTCCGCCCGCGGCGGCCGCGATCCACAGGCCGAGCGCCGAGCGCGCGCGCAGCGAGCCGGCCACGCGTGCGTGCACCTGGACCGCCGCCAGCGACGCGGCGGCGATGGCCAGGTAGACCAGCGGCAGGCGCGCGGCCGGGATGCGCGACAGGAACAGCGCGTCGCGCGCGGTCTCGAGCACCGCGTGGCTCCCGACCAGCCAGAAGAGGGTGACGAACGCGACCCACACGTCGCGCCGCTCCTCGGTGCGGATGGTGCGCAGGAGCTTCACCACGCGCCAGCTTAGCCCATGGCTGCCGGCGCAGGCGGCGAGCCTGTCCAGGCGATCACCACCGTGCGCATGGCCCACAGCACCTTGCCTTCGCCGCTGCGGTGGCGCTCGTGGGCCTCGCGCACGGCGCGCTCGAAGCCGCCCTTGTCGGCCACGCCGTGGGCCACGTACGAGGCGGACCGCACGCGGCCGATGACCTCGTCCCACGGCAGCATCTGGTCGTTGGGCACCTGTGTGGTGACCGTACCGGGCAGGCCGGCGATGCGGCTGCGCGGATCGTGGTGCAGATCGCTCAGCGCGCGGTTGGCGGCGTACTCGCTCGAGTAGCGCTCGAGCAGCTCCTCGTACTCGTCGACGAAGGGCGAGGAGACGCGCAGGTTCCACACCGCTGCGGTCCAGCCGCCCGGCACCAGGATGCGGGCCAGCTCGGCCAGGGTGGCTTCGAGCGGGAACCAGTGAAAGGCCTGCGCCGCGGTGACCAGGTCGACCGAGGCGTCGGCGAGGCCGGTGCGCGCGGCCTCGCCCGCCACGTAGGTCGGCCCGCCGCCGGCCTCGCGCGCCAGCGCGAGCATCTCCGGGTTCGGCTCGACGCCGGTGACGCGCAGACCGCGGGCGGCCAGGAGGCGGCTGAAGATGCCGGTGCCGCAGCCGAGGTCGGCGGCGCGCGCGCCCGGCTGCGCGGCCGTGGTGGCCAGGATCCAGTCGAGGGCGGCCGCCGGATAGGTCGGGCGAAAGCGATGATAGGCCGCGGCGACGGCGCTGAAGCGCTGGCGGGAATCCGGCATGAGCCTGTCGTGTTCGTCGGCGATCGCGACGATTCGCCTGCGCGGGAGGGCGCCCGCGCTCGGTGGAGGGAGAGGGGAGGAGAGGGAGACCGGGCAGCGCGCGCACGGTCGACCTGGCCGAATGCTACTCCCTGCCTCGACGAGCACCAGGTCGCGGGTGCCGGCAAACCGGCAGCCGCCGTTCCGGTCGCGCCCGGGGCGGCATGTGGGATGCATGGCACCGGATGCAGGCAAGGCCTGAGGAGGAATCCCCATGCGGAAGACATCCATCATCAGCGCGGGCATCATCGGCGCGTGCGCCGCGGCGATCTCGACGGCGGCATGCGCCACCGCGCCGGAGACCAGGGCGGAGGCCAGGGCGGAGGAGGACAGCCTGGAGAGCCAGGCCCGCGCCACCCTCGAGCACATGAAGGCGCGCGACGCCAGGCTGGGCGAGCTGCTCGATGGCTCGGTCGGCTACGCGGTGTTCCCGGAGATCGGCAAGGGCGGCGTCATCGTGGGCGGCGCGTTCGGGCGCGGCGTGGTGTTCGAGAAGGGCGCGCCGGTCGGGTACGTGAAGCTGAGCCAGGGTTCGGTGGGCGCGCAGCTCGGCGGCCAGACGTTCGCCGAGCTGATCGTCTTCAATGACCAGAAAGCGCTCACCCGGCTCAAGACCGACAACTTCGACATCAGCGCCAACGCGTCGGCGGTCGCGATCAAGTCGGGAGCCGCCTCCACGGTCCAGTTCGAGGGCGGGGCCGCGGTGTTCATCATGCCGCGCGGCGGGCTCATGCTCGACGTCTCGGTGGCCGGCCAGAGGATCGAGTTCGACCGGCGCGGCGACCGCAGCTGACGCGGGCGGAGCGCGCGCCCAGGCCGCCCGGGGCGGTTCAGGGGGCGCGCAGCTTGAAGCGCTGGATCTTGCCGGTCGCCGTCTTGGGCAGCTCGTCGACGATCTCGATCCAGCGCGGGTACTTGAACGGCGCCAGCTTGGCCTTGACGTGCGCCTTGAGCTCGTCGATCTCGACCGTCGCGCCCGGCCCGAGCACCACGAACGCCTTCGGCTTGGTCAGGCCGTCCGCGTCCTGGTGGCCGACCACCGCCGCCTCGAGCACCGCCGGGTGCGACGACAGCGCCGACTCGACCTCGAACGGCGAGACCCAGATGCCGCCGACCTTGAGCATGTCGTCGGACCGCCCGCCGTAGGTCCAGCGGCCCGACGCGTCGCGCGTGTAGCGATCGCCGGTGCGCGTCCACGGCCCGTGGAACGAGGCCAGGCTGCGCGCCCGGTCGTTCCAGTAGCCGATGCAGGCGGTCGGCCCCCTCACCCACAGCGAGCCCTCCTCTCCGTCGGGCACCGGCTGGCCGTCCTCGCCGCGCAGCTCGAGGTCGTAGCCGGGGACCGGGCGGCCGGTGGTGCCGTAGTCGATGTCGCCCGGGCGGTTGGACAGGAAGATGTGCAGGAGCTCGGTCGAGCCGATGCCGTCGATGATGTCGCTGCCGACCCGATCGCGCCAGCGCTCGCCCACGTGGCGCGGCAGCGCCTCGCCGGCCGACGTCGAGATGCGCAGGTGCTCGCGGCGGTCGAGCGCCGGATCGGCGAGCAGCTGGGCGAACAGGGTCGGCACGCCGCAGAAGATGCTCGGCCGGTGGGTCCCCAACGTGCGCAGCACCGCGGCCGGCGTGGGGCGCTCGGCCAGCAGCACCGCGCTGGCGCCGACCGAGAACGGGAAGGTGAGCGAGTTGCCCAGGCCATAGGCGAAGAAGAGCTTGGCGGCGGAGAACACGACGTCGTCGGGGGCGATGCCGAGGACGGCGCGCGCGTAGAGCGCCGCGGTCAGGATGGGGCTGGCGTGGACGTGCATGGCGCCCTTGGGCCTGCCGGTCGAGCCCGACGAGTACAGCCAGAAGGCGACCTCGTCGGGTGAGGTGGCGGCCGCCTCGGCCAGCGGCGGCGCGGCGTCGACCAGCTCGCCCCAGCGCGGGTGCGCGCCCGCGTCGCCGCCGAGCGGGCTGGCGGCCACGGCGACGCGCAGGCCCGGCGCGTCGGCGATGGCGGGGCCGAGCTTGCCGAGCAGCGCGTCGCTGGCGACGAGGACGCGCGCGCGGCTGTCGCGCAGGAGGTAGCGGTAGTCGTCGGGCGAGAGCAGGGTGTTGAGCGGCACCGGCACGGCGCCGAGCAGGACCGCGCCCAGGAGCGCGGCCGGCAGCTCGACGGTGTCGAGCGCGCACAGCGCGACCCGCTGCTCCGGCTGGACGCCGAGCGCGGCCAGGGCCGACGCCGCGCGGCGCGCGCGCCCGGCCAGCCACGCGTAGGTGTGGCGGCCGTCGTCGTCGATCACGGCGACGCGGGCGCCGCGCCCCTCGACGACGTGGCGCTCGAGCAGGTCGACCGCCATGTTGTAGTCGCGCGG
>DATFRY010000600.1:0-8008 GCA_035262925.1 Kofleriaceae bacterium
CGCGCGGGGTCCGCCTGCGCGAGGCGGCGCTCGAGGCCTCGCCGGTGGCCCAGATCGTGCTCGATTCTCAGGCCGCATCGGCGTCATCAACAACAAGGCGACCCTGCTGTTCAATCTGGGGCCCTCCGACGTGGGCCGCCCCATCCAGGACGTCGAGCTATCGTACCGCCCCGCCGATCTCCGATCGATGATCGACGAGTCGCACACCGCCCGCAAATCGGTGAGCCGGAAGAACGTGGAGTACCGGGACCACGGCCGCGAGAACCAGTACCTCGACGTGTCGATCACCCCGTTCCTCCGCGACGGCAACCTGGTCGCCACCACCATCACGTTCACCGACGTGACTCACCACCACAAGCTGCAGGAGAACCTCCAGCGCTTCAGCGAGAATCTCGAGACGGCGTACGAGGAGCTTCAGTCTGCCAACGAGGAGCTCGAGACCACCAACGAGGAGCTGCAGTCGGCCAACGAGGAGCTCGAGACCACCAACGAGGAGCTGCAGGCGGCCAACGAGGAGATGGAGACGGTCAACGAGGAGCTGCGGTCGACCAACGAGGAGCTCCAGGGAGCCAACGACCTCCTGCGCCAGCACGAGGAGGAGCTGAACCGGTCGAACGCGTTCCTCAACGCGATCCTGGCCAGCCTGCGCGCCGGGCTGGCGGTGGTGAGCGAGGATCTCGCCGTGCGCGTGTGGAACGAGCTGGCGGCAGACATGTGGGGCGTGCGAGCCGACGAGGTTCACGGTCAGGCGTTCACGAGCCTGGACATCGGCCTGCCGGTGGCGGAGCTGGTCGCCCCGATCCAGGAGCTCCTGGCGGACGGGGATGCCCGGCGCCGATCGCGCGAGCTGGTCGTCCCGGCGGTGAATCGCAAGGGGCAGCGCTTCCAGTGCCGCGTGGTCTTCAACCGGCTGACGCCCGATAGCGGGATTCCGAACGGAGTATGCATCCTCATGGAGGACTTCGCGTCGCGCGGGGAGACGGCCGGAGGCAACTAGGAGGGACCGATGGGACGCGTGCTCTTCACGTCGCAGATCGAGGGATTCGACAGGCGCGTCAGAGCGCTGCTCGAGGCATGCAGCGCCCCGCAGATCGATCCCGGCCGCATGATGAGCAAGGTGCTCGAGGACCTCGCCACCAGCCTGGAGGAGCTCAAGGTGGCCGAGGAGGAGCTCGCGGCCCAGAATCGCGAGCTCGAGGCGGCCCAGGCCAGCGCGGAGGTCGAGCGCCGGCGCTATCGCGAGCTCTTCATGGATGCCCCCGAGGGATATCTGCTCACCGACGAGCGCGGGACCATCGGCGAGGCCAACCAGGCGGCCGCTGCGCTGCTCGGCATCTCGGTGCCGCTCCTGGTGGGCAAGCCTCTGCCGCTGTTCATCGGGATCGAGGACCGGCCGGAGTTTCAGCGCTGGCTGCGCCGGATCCGCGAGGGCGAGCTGGGCGTCACCACCCACGCCGAGGCGCAGGTCCACATCGCGTCGCGCGATCGCTCGTTTCCCTGCTCGTTCTCCGTCTGGCGAACGGGCGACAGGGACGGCCGGCGCTCGCTGCGCTGGGCGCTGCACGATCTGACCTTGCGAGACCGCGCCCGCGAGCGCGACCGCTTCGAGGAGCAGTCGGTGCGCAAGGACGAGTTCCTGGCCGTGCTCGGACACGAGCTGCGCAACCCGCTGGCCGCCATCGCCCTGGCCGCCGACGTCCTCGGCCGGGAGATCCCTCTCGACGAGGGGCGGGCGGCCTGGGCCACCCTGATGATCCGCCGCCACTCGGGTCAGCTCAACCGCCTCGTCAACGACCTGCTCGACGTCTCGCGCGTCTACCACGGCAAGGTGGTCCTGGCCCGCAGGGCGCTCGATCTGGCCCAGGTGGTGACGGGGGCCATCGAGACGGTGCAGCCGCTCCTGCGCCAGAAGCGTCACCTCCTCGCCGTCGACCTCGGCCCCGACCCGCTGGTGGTCGACGGCGATCCGCTGCGCCTTCAGCAGGTGATGGTGAACCTGCTCGACAACGCGGCCAAGTACACGCCCGAGGGCGGGCGCATCGAGGTGCGCCTGCGACGCTCGGGTGAGAGCTCCGCGGCCATCTCGGTCCGCGACTCCGGCGTCGGCATCGCGCCGGACATGATCGACCGCGTCTTCGGCCTGTTCGAGCAGGGCGGGGAGAAGGGGGCCAGCGGGCTCGGTATCGGCCTCACCCTGGTGCGTGAGCTGGTGAGGATGCACGGCGGCTGCATCGTGGCGCGCAGCGACGGGACCAACCGGGGGGCGGAGTTCATCGTCAGCCTGCCGACGGTCGCCCGCCCGGCGGCCGAGCCGACCGACGGCGCGCCGGCCGACCTGGAGTGGCGGAGCGAGGGCGCGGCCCAGATCCTCATCGTCGACGACAACCGCGACGCCGCCGACATGGTGGCCATGAGCCTGGAGGAGCTGGGCCACCAGGTGGCCGTCGCCTACTCGGCGGACACGGCCGCGAAGCTGGTCGTCGGCTGTACGGTCGCCCTGGTCGATCTGGCCATGCCGGTCACCAGCGGGTTCGAGCTGGCGCCGCGACTGCGCGCCATCGCGCCCGAGCTGGAGCTGATCGCGCTGACCGGGTTCGGCGACGCCCGCAACCGCGCGGACGCGGAGCAGGCCGGCTTCCATCACTACGTGCTCAAGCCGGTCGACATCCCCGGGCTCGACGTGCTGGTGCGCCAGCTGGTGGCGGCGCGGGCGCGCGCCGACTGAGGCCGCCGCGGCGGGGCCTGCGGCTCAGCGCGGCCGCTCGGGATGGACCTGGTCGTCGCGCGGGCCCGCGGGTGGAACCGGGCCCTCGGGCGGCTGGGTGGCGGCCGGCGCGCCGGGCAGGAGGACGTTGCCGGCCAGCAGATCGTCGAGCAGCTGATCGTTCATCCCCGTGGCCGAGAAGAAGTCGGCCAGGTAGCGGGCCTGCGCCTCGCGGATGAGCTTCCAGCGCTCGGCCTCGCTCGAGCCGGCGGCGACCAGCGAGCGCATCTTCGACTTGAAGTCGGCGTTCGCCGAGCTCATGAGCGCGGCGAGCGACTCGCGCTGCTCGCCTGTCAGCGGGTGGCCGATCACCTCCTCGACCTCCGGGACGCGCTGGGTGGCCTCGACCAGGAGGCCGAAGTGGGTCAGCTCGCGCACCTCCGCGACCGTGATGCCCTCGCTCTCGGCCTGCTTGCGGGCGAAGTCGAGGTTGTGGTCGACGTAGAGATCCGAGAAGGTGCGGAACGCGACCGCGCCCGGGTTGGACGCGCCGCGCGCCTTCTCGGTGGCCGCCGCGCGCATCTCGCGCGTCGGGATCGGGGGCGACGGCTCGTCGAGCGCGGGCCGCGGTCCGCGCGGCCCGCGCGGCGGCTCGGCCGGGCGCGCGGACTGCGACACGACCGCGGCCCGCGGCGGGGCCTCCGCGTCGGGCCCGCGCGTGAGCCCGAGCATCGACGCGGCGACCGCGACCACCACCAGCGCCCCCAGGAGGAGGACGCCGCTCATCCGCCGGCTACGGATAGGAGTAGCCAAAGCAGGGGCTGACGGTGCCTACCTCGTGGCCGACGCAGGTCGAGAAGTAGCTGATCCAGCAGTCGCTGTTGCAGTTGGTGAAGATGTTGTAGCTGCATGTCTGCGACGACGCCGCGTAGTTGGGCGTGCCGTAGCGCGCGTTGGTGTTGCCGCCGCAGCTGTCGAGCTCGGCCTTCGAGGAGGAGAAGTCCTGGCTCAGGATGTCGTAGTCGAACCACGTCCCGTTGGGCACCGACTCGGGGCTGGCCCCGGTGTGGCAGTAGATGTTGTTGGTGAAGCCGTCGTAGTTCTGATCGGACTGGATCGTGTTCCAGTCGGTCATGCACCCGACGCGGTGATAGGCCAGACCGAGGAACAGGTTGTCGCGGTAGTACTCGACGTAGTACGCGGCTTCGATCACCCGCGCGCCTGCTGCCATCGTCCCGAGTACCACCAGCGAAAGAATCAACTTCCTCATGGCACCTCCTGTGTTGGCCGTGGCGGAGCGCCATGTTTGCGCGTGCGGCGGCGAGCGCGCAATGGTGGGCATTTGGCGGCGCGGTGAGGCCAGCGGGTACACCGCGGCGCGGCGAGGATCGGAAACTCAGCGGCGGGGGCGTGGCTCGCTCAGGAGCTCGCGCAGGATCGATCGATGACACTCCGTCTCCTCGGTGCATGCCGACGAGCAGAGCAGCACCACGCTCTCGCCGGCCGCGACTCGATCGATCAGCGCGCGCAGGTGATAGCGGGCCGGATTCTCGGCCATCTCGGCCAGGTAGCGGCGCCGGTACTCGCGCCACGAGATGGCCGGCTGACCCTTGCCATACACCGCCGCGTGGAGCTCGCGGCTGGGGCCGAGCTCCGCGCACCACTCGTCCCAGGTCTCGTCCTGCTTGCGCACGCCGCGCGGCCGGTAGCGGCAGACGAGGATCCGCGTCCCGCCCTCCGGCAGCGGATCGTTCCAGCGGGCAGTGGCGACGCGGCCCGGCGCCATCACCGCGGAGGGTGACATGGCCGGGGGCCGCAGGCATCTGGTGGTTGCTTGCCGCCTGCGCCCGGTTTCTAATGGGCGCGATGCGTCATCCGGGGGGATGGCTGCCGCTGGCGGCGGCCTGCTTCGCGCTCGCCGCGTCCGATGCGGCGAGCGCCGATGGACTGGACGCGGAGCGCTTCGCGCCCGCGGTCGGGACCGAGCCCAGCTTCTCGTTCGAGCACCCCGGCGTCCCGTTCCACCTGGGCTGGGGGCTGGGCCTGTTCTTCGACTACGCCGGCGACCCGGTGGTCGAGCGCCAGGACGGCGAGGTGCTCTCGCGCCCGCTGGAGAAGGCGGCCACGCTCGACCTGGTCGGCTCGGTGGGCCTGTTCGGCTGGAGCGAGCTCGGCGTGCACCTGCCGGTGCAGCTGGTCTACAGCGGCGACGACTACGCCGTGGGCGGCACCGTGCTGTCGGCCGACGGCGGCGTCGGCGATCTGCGCCTGGTGCCCAAGGTGGTGCTCCTGCGCCGCGGCGACGCCGCTCGCCACACGCTCGTCGGCTTCGCCCTGCCGGTGACCTTTCCCACCGGCGACGAGGAGGCCCTGCGCGGGGCGGGCGGCGTCACCGTCGAGCCGCGCCTGACCATGGCGATCCACGGCGAGCGGCTCGGGTTCGGCGCCTCGGCCGGCTATCGCTGGCGCGCCGAGCACCCGGCCGGCCTGCCCTACGGCGACGAGATCGCGCTCGGCCTGATGGGCTCCTACGCGATCGTACCCGACTCGCTCACCTTGCAGGCGGAGCTGTTCGGCGGCAAGCAGGTGGGCGCCGACGTGGATGGCGCCGACTTCCCGCTCGAGGGGCTGGCCGGGCTCATCGTCGGCCTGAGCGAGTCGTGGGACCTGCACGGCGGCGCGGGTCTGGGCCTGACCGACGGGATCGGCGCGCCGTCGTTTCGCTTCGTGGTCGGTCTGCGCTACCACCACCGGGTGCCGGAGCGGCACGGCTTCCTCGACCGCGACCGCGACGGCCTGCTCGACAAGGACGACGACTGCCCGACCGAGGCCGAGGACCTGGACGGGTTCCAGGACGGCGACGGCTGCCCCGAGCCCGACAACGACGAGGACGGGATCCTCGACGACGTCGACGAGTGCCCCGACCTCCCGGAGGAGCCGGGCGGCGACCGCGACGGCTGCCCGTCGCACACCTACGTGAAGGTCGTGGAGGGCAAGATCGAGGTGTTCGGCAAGATCCAGTTCCGCACCGGCTCGGCCGAGCTCGACAGGCGCAGCGACCCGCTGCTCGACCAGCTGGCGGTGGCGATGAAGGCCAACCCGCAGGTCAAGCACATCCGCATCGAGGGCCACACCGACAGCACCGGCGACGAGGGCTTCAACCAGCTGCTCAGCGAGCGGCGCGCCGAGACGGTCAAGAGCGCGCTCGCCGACCGCGGGGTCGACGACGATCGCCTCGAGGCGCGCGGCTACGGCGAGTCGAGGCCGGCCGCGCCCAACGACACGCCGGCCGGTCGGGCCAAGAACCGCCGCGTCGAGTTCATCATCCTGGAGTGAGCCGTGAGAAGCATGAGAACGCCCTGTCTCGTCGCGCTCGTCTCCGCCGCCGGCGTGCTCGGTGCGGCCTGGGCGCCGGGCGAGCGCCTCGCCGCCGCCCAGTCGTTCCCGCCCGAGCGCAGCTGGCATCCGTTCTACTGCGGCGGTGACGTGATGACCGACGCGACGGGCGACGAGCCGGACGCGGTGGACGAGCGCGACGTGGTCGGCGACGTGCGCGACCCGGCGGGCCTGCGCGCGGCCGACGACGTCTTCCTCTACCTGCGCCTGCGGCTCGACCGCGATCCCGTCACCGGCGCCGCGCTGACTCCCTTCACCTGGGGCATGGAGTTCGATGTCGACCTCGATCCGACGACCTACGAGGTGCTGGTCCTGGCCGACGGCGTGGCCGGCGAGGTCAACCTGTTCGAGAACACCGTCATCGACATCGACGACGATCCGACCGATCCGGCCGACGAGCCGCCGGTCGCGACCTACGCGGTCGAGGACGCCTCGCAGTCGTCGGCCACCGACTCCGACTTCGGCGGCGACGACGACCGCTTCCTCGACATCGCCGTGCCGTGGGACGACCTGGCGCCCCTCGGCATCGCACCGGAGACCTCGATCGCCGTGTGGGCCGCGTCGTCGTCGTCGCAGAACAGCCTCGACGGCGACTTCGCCTGCGAGGGCGGCGGCTCCGGAGCGCCGTCGCTCGACGGGATCGCGTCGGACCGCACCGTCGCCGATCCCGACCTCGACTCCGACGGCGACGGCTTCTCCGACGCGGACGAGATCGCCGAGGGCAGCGACCCGGCCGATCCGGACGACGTGCCCGACGACGGGGCCGGCCCGGGCGAGCCGCGACTCGAGGGCGGCGGGGGCTGCTCGGCGGGCGGCGGCGCCGCGGATGGGTCCGCGGCGCTCGCCCTCCTCGCCTTCCTGGCCCTCGCCCTCGCCACGGGCCGAGGCCGGGCTGCCGGGCGACGGCCGCCCTGTTCCAGGACGACCAGCTCTCGACCACCACGCCGTTCTCGACGCTCCTGACGTTCGCGCGGACCATCAGCGGGCGGTGCGGCGCGCGCGGGCCAGCTCGGGGGTGGGTGAAGGCGGTGCTTCCGGTCGCGCGGGGAGGCCTGCTCACCTCGCGGCGCGGCGGGTGAAGCGGCGGCCTCGCCATGCGAGGCACGGTTTTCTGAGGCGCCGGGCGAGCGCGGCCCGTGGTTCCGGCGAGCTCGCCGGCCGTCGCCGCGCCGCGGCGCTGGTCCCCTGCTTGCTAGCCTTGTGGCTGTCATGCGGCGCAAAGCGTGGGTTCCTGGACTGGTCCTTCTCCTCGCGGTGACGGCGTGCGGCGACGATGACGATGGCTCCGGCGGGTCGCCGTCCGATGGTTCGCCGGGAGCCGATGTCGGCGGCGGCGGCGGCGGCGGCGACGCCGGCACGGGCGCGGATGGCGCGGCGGGCGGCGACGCGAGCGTGGGCGAGTACTCGGTTCAATTCGTCATGCCGTGGTGCGGACCCGCCGACCAGGGGGCGGTGGCGGTCGTGCTCGGCGAGGCGGGCGGCGATCGCTGCGCGGTCGACGACGCGGAGGCGAGCGTGCGGCTGGAGGTGTGGACGCGGGACATCACGGCGCCGGTGACGTTCTCGTTCGCGCCGACCGAGGCGATGGGCTCGGGCATCGTCTGTCCCGGCGGCGAGCAGCCGTGCCACACCTTCCCCACCGGCGACATCCGCTTCGACACCTACGACGAGGACAGCGGCGCGACCGGCAGCTGGCGGCTGCAGGGCGGCGGCCAGGACACGGTGACCGGCACCTTCGACGCGACCTGGTGCGATCCGGATCCGCCGCGGCCCTGCGGCTAGGTCGGGCCGGCTGACTGCACGACGGGGTTGCGCCGGCGGCCGGGGCCGCGCATCGTCTGCGGGTGAAGCTCGCCTTCGACGCGCCCATCGAGCCGATGCTGGCCAAGTCGGCCGCCGACCTCCCGT
>DATFRY010000601.1:0-3379 GCA_035262925.1 Kofleriaceae bacterium
GGCAAGCCGTCGAGCGCGCGCGACGCCTCCCACCGTCCGGCGGCCGCCGGGGGCAGGCGCTCGATCGCCTCGATGGCCAGCTCGTGGCTGCGCCGGTCCGGGCGCGGGCGCACGGCCCCCTCGCGCTTGAGGGCGCGGACCAGCTCGGTCAGCAGGCCCGGATTGCCGCCGGCCAGCGCGGCCAGGCGATCGAGCACGGCGGCGGGCAGGTAGTCGGCCGGAAACAGCAGCGACGCGGCGAGCTCGCGCATGGCGTCGTCGTCGAGCAGTCGGAGCTCGTGGCGCTCCATCCGCGCGGCGCGCTCGCCGAAACGCGGCCGGATCTGATCGAGGGCGCTGCCGTCGGCGGCCACGAGGATCCAGAGCGGCGCGCTGGCCCCGCCCAGCGTCGCGTACTCGAGCGAGTCGAGGAACGCGTCGTCGGCGAGGTGGGCATCGTCGACCAGCACGGCGAGCGGGCCGGCGCGGGCGCGCTCGCGCAGCGCCTCGCCGTCGTGCTGCTGGGTCGCCTCCGGGCGGCTGCCTTCGATGGCGATGTGGGCCGCGCCGAGCTCGCCGGCCATGGCCGCGAGCTCGGTCAACACGCGCGACTTGCCGGTGCCGGGGCTGCCGAGCAGGAGCGCGAGGCCGGGCTGGCCGCCCCTGAAGCTGGCGCGCGCGCTGGCGGCGAGCGCGGCGACGAGCGCGGCGCGGCCGGCCAGCGGCGGCGCGGGCGCGGCGCGCGCGCCGGCCGGGACGAAGAAGCCGCGCGCCTCGGCCGGCACGACGGCCAGATCGCTGACCGCGTCGGCCATCTCGCGGGTCAGCAAGAGCCCGGCCCACGGCTCGGCCGGCAACCACTCCTCCGGGCGATCCACCGGCGACCCATAGGGCGCGAACGGGCGGCCGTCGCGCGGTCGCAGGATCGCGCGATCGACGTGGAGGGCCGCGCGGCCGCCCCAGGCGGCCAGCAGACGCGAAGCCCCGGCCAGCGCCGCGCGCGCCGGCTTGTCGACCCGGGCGGCCGCGAACACGGCCAGGCATGTGCGGCCGTGCTGGCGGGCCAGGGTTCCGTGCGCGCGCGCGATCTCGGCGGTGATGCGTGCCAGCCCGGCGTCGCACTCGAACCAGAGGAGCGCGACGAGCTCATCGCGGTCACCTCCGGCGGCCGGCGCACCCTCGCGGGGTGAAGCGCCAGCGCCGGCGACGGTCCACACGGTCTCGTCGAACGCGCCCCGGCGATCGGCGCCCGCGAGCGCGCGGCGCAGGGCCGCGGCATCGGGTGGGCGGCGGTGCGGATCCTTGGCCAGGCACGACAGGATGATCTCGTCGAGCGCGCGCGGCATGTCGCCCACGACTCCGGGCGGGCGCGGCCGCACGGCCAGGTGGGCGCGCTCCAGCTCCGACGGATCGCCGGCGAACGGCGGGCGGAGCGTGAACAGCTCGTACAGGATCGCGCCGAGCGCGTAGACGTCCGCGCGCGGTCCGCCCGAGCGACCCGCCAGGATCTCGGGCGCCATGTAGCCGAGCGTGCCCGTGGTCCAGCCCGGCCATCCGGCGGCCGGAGCGCCGCCGCGTCCGCTGGCGAGCCCGAAGTCGATGAGCGCCGCGACGCGATGGTCGGCCCTGCGCTGCGGGTCGACGCGGAAGATGACGTTCTCCGGCGTGATGTCTCCGTGCGCGAGCCCGCGCCCGTGCATCGCCGCCACGGCGGCGAGCAGCGCATCGGCCAGGCCGAGCCCGCGCTCGAGCGGCGGGACCGACGCCATCTCCGCCATCTCGTCGGCCAGGCTGGTGCCGCGCATCCGTTCCATGGCGATCCAGGAGCGCCCGTCGGACAGCACGTCATGTGCGAAGAGCCGCGGCGCGTGCGGCGGACCGAGAGCGGCCAGCGCGCTCGCCTCGCCGGCGAACCGGATGCGCGACAGATCGTCGGCGCCGTGGGCCACCTTGATCGCGGCGTCGCGGCCGTCGCGATCGCGCGCGGCCCACACCGAGCCGGCGCCGCCCACGCCCAGACAGTCGCCGAGCTGGAAGCCATCGACAGCGGGTGATGGTCCGGACTGGCGCACCGGCTCCGCTCCAGCCAGCACGCCATCGTCCGGACATGCCGCGCCGCCGCGAAGGCGACGCGAACAGACGCGACAGCGTGGCACCCGGCCATGATACGCGTCGCCGCCGTCGGGTCATGGGTGCATCTGCCGCGGCGCGCGCCGCGCGCTGTTTTCGACTGCGCACGATTTTCGCCGTGCACACCTGGAGGAACTGCGCCGGCCATTCGAGTCGCGTGGCACACGCGATCCGCGGCGACAGATCGCGTTGTCCGGCGCTCGCGCCGCGGTTCAGCCGTGCCCGGGAGGGGGGAGCTCGCCGAGGAACCTCCGGCGCGCCCGCTCGCGGCGGTAGCGAGCGAGCCTGTCCGCGCGCACCGTCCACGCGATGTGGACGCCGAGCGCATGGACGGATACGGGGAGCGCGACGACGACCCACCCCGGCGCTCCGATCGCCAGCGCTCCGAAGAGAAGCCCCATGGCCGCCACCATGCACCCGACGGCCATCTGCACTCGCGCGATGGTCTCGCGACGCGAAAGGACCGGCGCCGGGATTCTGGCCAGCGCTCGATCCAGCTCCGACTCGCACTCCTGGCAGCGCCCTCCGGCGGCCGGCCGATGCGCCTCGCACGCGAGGCGACCGCAGCGCGCGCAGGTATCCACCGCCACACCCTCGCAGCGACGCTCGCGGACCTCGGACCCGTCGCTCTCGATCTCGGGAACCGGCAGCGCGATCCGGTGCTGGCAGAGGTCGCGCACGCGGCCCTGCCGGTAGGGGGATGGCGCGTCCCCGGGGACGCGCGGCTCGCCGCGCTGCCGCATGGCCATCTCCATCTCATCAACGACCGGCATGGCCGGACGACCTGAACGATCCTCCTCGGCCGCTTCGTCGCTCCGGACGCGGAGGCCCGAAGACGACCGCGCCATGACGCCGCTTCCGGTTTCTTGATGTTTCTTACGCCAAACTGATCGACCGCCGCACGAAACGGTGCTGGAGGCGCCGGTCGCCTGTGCGATCCTCGGGCCCCCCGGTCCCGGGTGCGCCTGTCCGGACGTCATGTCCGCTCTGGCGGCGTGACGCAGCGACACGGACAGCGCGCCGTGGACCACAACCGAGAGGCATGGCTCTTCGCTACGGAGGTGACCCATGGTGGCCCGGATAGCTCGCGGGAGTTTGATCCATGTGGCGGTGGTCTCGGCGGCGCTGGCTGGCTGCGCGTCGGAAGAACCGCCCGGCGCGTCGACCGATCCGTCGTCCGCGGTCGACGGTGATCAGCTGGCGGGGCTCGCGCGCGCCGAGGCGACGACGCCGGCGCCGCGCGAGTCCGGCGGCGACACGCAGGGCGACC